>QBMN01000264.1 GCA_003241845.1 Shackletoniella antarctica
CCCCAAATCCCCCATCGATAGCGCCTGCTCCCGTTCCCACCGTCGCTGCCCTAGGCCGCGTTGAGCCAACATCTGCGGTGATCAAGCTGTCGGTAGCCAACGCCCAAGACAGCCGAGTGAACCAGCTGCTGGTGCAAGAGGGCGATCGTGTCGAGGCCAACCAGGTAATTGCTACCCTCCAGGGCATTGAGAAGCTCCAGGCCGAAGTGGCCGAGGCCGAGCAAAACGTGGTGGTGCAGCGAGCTAGGGTGGGGCAGGCTGAAACCGCCGCCGCTACCCCCGGCCAGCAGGCCGCCCAGCAGGCCACCATTCGCCAGCTTGAGGCTGAGCTGCGCGCTAGCGAACTGCGGAACCGGGCGGCGGTCGACAGCGCCACCGCAACCCTGCGAGCCGCCCAGACCGACTACGATCGCTATCGTCAGCTCTACGACCGGGGAGCCGTCAGCGCCACTGAGCTAGACAGCCGTCTCAAAACCCTAGACACCGCCAGCGCCAGCCTGCGCGATGCCGAAGCTCAGCTGGCAGGCACCCGCCAAACCCTGACCGCTCAAATTCAGTCGGCCACCGCTACCCTGACCCAGCTGACAGAGGTGCGCCCGGTGGATATCACCGTGGCTCAGTCGGAGGTAGCCTACGCCCAGAGCCAGGTTGATCGCGCCCGCGCCGATCTTGAAGATTTCTACGTGCGAGTGCCCGTCGCGGGCCAGATTCTGAGCATCAACACCCGCGTGGGCGAGCGGGTCAACCCCGACCAGGGCATTGTTGATCTGGGCCAAACCGAGCAAATGGTGGTGATTGCCGAGGTTTACGAAACCGACGTGCCCAGACTGGCGGTGGGCCAGCGGGCCGAAATCACCAGCGAAAACGGCGGTTTTACTAACACCCTGGGAGGCACCGTCGAGTCGGTGGGCCTACAAATTCGCAAGACTGACGTGCTCAACTCTGACCCCGCCACCGACAGCAACGCCCGCGTGGTGGAGGTCAAAATTAAGCTCGACCCGGCGGATAGCCAGCAGGTAGCCGGGCTGACCTACATGCAGGTGCGGGTGAAGATTCGGGTGGATCAGAGGTAAAAGTCGTTCGCATTATCAAGCAGTAGGCATCAGCCTCCCCTCCTGGGCTGGGCTAACCTGCCCAGCCCCTCACAACCCACCCGCCTAGGAGGGGACAGGGTAGATAAAGTTCTCTAGGGCAAAGGCACCAATGGTTTTTGGCAAGTCACCACTTCCCCAGTTCGAAAAGCCTTTGGCCTGGTCGCAGCTGTCTCACCAGCGGGTGCGGCTGCTGGTGGCGCTGTCGGGCATTTCTTTTGCCAACATCCTCATCTTCATGCAGCTGGGGTTTCGGGCGGCGATGTTTAGCGGCACCACCAACGTGCCCGCCAGCCTCGACGGCGACGTGTTTTTGATCAACGAAAAAACTCAGTTTCTCGGCAGCGACACCTTCGACAAACCCCAGCTCTATCGGGCGGCGGCGGTGCCGGGGGTGGTTAGCGCCCGACCGTTTTACTACAACAGCGCCAGCTGGGTAAACCCAGACAATCTCAAGGCCACCAGCGTCACTGTCATCGCCATGAACCCAGCCCAGCCGGTGATGACCCTGCCCGCTGTCAACCAGCAGATGGCCCTGTTAGAACAGAGCGATCGCCTGCTCTTTGACACCAAATCTCTACCCTCCCTGGGCAGCATTGCCGCAGAATTTGCCGCTGGCGCAGACCGCCCCATCGAGGTGCAGGGCCGCAAAATGCGGGTAAACGGCACATTTGCCATGGGCAGCAACATATTTAAGCGGGGCCACATTGTGATCAGCGATGTCAACTATCTGCGCCTGTTTGGCACCGAGCAGGCCAACCAGCTCCAAGCCGGGGTGCTCAAGCTGGCCCCCGGTGCCGACCTGCCAGCGGTGATGGCCGAGCTGGAGCGCACCCTGCCGAAGGAGATCAAAGCCCTCAGCCACGGCGACCTGATTGCCCTGGAGGAGAGCTACTGGGCCAAAGAACCGGCGGGCATCATCTTCGACTTTGGCACCATCATGGGCTTTGTGGTGGGGGTGGTGATCGTCTACCAGGTGCTCTATTCCGACGTGAATGACCACCTGTCGGAATACGCCACCCTGAAGGCGATCGGCTACTCCGACGGGCAGCTGTTGCTGGTGGTATTTCAGGAGGCGGCGATTTTGGCGGTGCTGGGGTTTATGCCTGGCCTGCTCTCGGCGCTGGGCCTCTACAGTCTGCTCAGCAACCTCACCGGGGTGGCGGTGCTGATGCGGCTGGGGGTGGGGGTGCAGGTGTTTTCCATGACCCTGGTGATGGGGGTGCTGTCGGCGGCGATCGCCGTCCGCAAGCTGCGTTCCGCTGACCCCGCTGATGTGTTCTAGTCCCCAGACCAGAAACCGAGTTTCCTTCGTGAAATCCACAGCAGCTAACGATAGCGAAGAAGAAACCGGGTTTCTTCCCCAAGCAAATTTTGAAGTTTGAATTGGATTTCCTATGGAACCGGTCGTCAACATCGAAAACCTCCACCACGCCTTTGGCAAGGGGCCGCTGGCTAAGCCGGTATTGATCGACATTGATCTGGCCATCGCCCCCGGCGAGATTGTGATTTTGACCGGGCCGTCGGGCAGCGGCAAGACTACGCTGCTGAGCCTGATGGGAGGGCTGAGGTCGGCCCAGCAGGGCAGCCTCAACATTCTTGGCCAGGAGCTGCTGGGGGCCAGCAAAAAGCAGCTGGTGGAGCTGCGCAGCCGCATTGGCTATATCTTTCAGGCCCACAACCTGCTGGACTGCCTCACCGCTCAAGAAAACGTGCGCATGGCTCTGCGGCTGAGGAAAAACCTGAGCTACGGCGATCGCACCGCCCAGGCTGCCGCCATGCTAGAGGCCGTGGGGCTGGGCCACCGGGTCAACTACAGACCTGACAATCTCTCTGGGGGGCAAAAGCAGCGGGTGGCGATCGCCCGCGCTCTGGTCACCCAGCCCCAGCTGATCTTGGCCGACGAACCCACCGCCGCCCTCGACAGCCAGTCGGGCCGCGAGGTGGTAGAACTCATGCAGCATCTAGCCCGCGACCAGGGCTGCACCATTTTGCTAGTCACCCACGACAACCGCATTCTCGACATCGCCCACCGCATCATCCACATGGAAGACGGGCGACTGATTAAGACTGAAAGCCCCGCCGCCGCCGTGGTACGACACCGCAATACCTAGCCCTGGGATAGCCGCTGGTGCTGGGGCAGTAAAATCGCCCGGCTCGACCCTGGCATCCCAGCGCCAGCTTGGACGGTCGCGCCCGATCGCTTGCTAAAACGCACCACCTGCCCCTGCCTCTCTAGCAGGTTCAGCAGTCGGGTCACCGTGACCCGACTGCTGCCCAAAATTTCAGACAGCTGCTTATGGGTCAGCAGCGGCGGCAGCAGCAGCCCATCTGGGGTCTGGTGGCCAAAGCGATTGGCCAACCAGCGCAGCAAATGCAGCAAACGGTCGGCCAAATAGGGAATTTGCACCAGACTAAACAGCTCCTGGCTGTGCCACAGATGGTTCAGCAGCAATCGCTGCCCATTGCTTTGCTCGCTGCTTTGCGACCCCAGCGCCAGCTCTGTCACCGTCACTGGGGTGAGACATTCCATCTGGTAAGGGCGCAGGCGGGTGAGGGGCGGGCCGACAATATCCTCCCGGCCCCAGAGACCTAGGGTTGTGACATGGCCGTCGGCATTCCAGGTGAGGGTGCGCACAATGCCGCGCTCGATCAGCCAGACGCGATCTCCCAGGGGCGGCAACGAAGCTTTGGGGTTGAAGGTTTGTAGAACTGATAGTTGGGGTCGGGGCATGGGGGTGAGTGTGTAAGTGAG
>QBMN01000265.1 GCA_003241845.1 Shackletoniella antarctica
TCCCCACCCTCCTCCCTACCCTTGACACCTACCTCTGCGACCTTAAAGAGGCCCAGATTCGCGACGGCCTACACATCTTTGGCCAATGCCCCGACGGTCGGCAGCTCAGGGATCTGGTGGTGGCGATCGCCCGTCACCCCAGCCCCAGTCGCCAGGGGCTGACCCGCGCCCTTGCCGAATCCTGGAGACTCGATTTTGACCCCCTCACCGCCGAGCCTGGGGATGCTTTCACCGGGTTGGAGAACTGTCGAATTTTGGGGGATGCGATCGCGCTGCTGGAAGCCGAAGCGGCCAGGCTGGTGGAAGAATTAATCCAGAATTCGCCTAGCCTGAGCCGCCCTCACCCTAGCCCTCTCCCAGGGGTAGAGGGAACCGGAATCAGGTCTAGCCCCCCTCTCCCAGGGGGAGAGGGGCCGGGGGTGAGGGCCAACCCCCTTGCCGCCGAACTCCAGTGGATTGAGCGCACCCTGCTGCCCGCCCTGGCCCGCACCACCGACGAGATCGCCAACCTGCTGGCGGGCCTCGACGGGCGCTATGTGCCCAGCGGCCCAGCCGGTGCCCCCAGCCGCAACCGCCCCGATGTGCTGCCCACGGGGCGCAATTTCTTTTCCGTAGATATTCGCGCCATCCCCACCGAGAGCGCCTGGGATGTGGGGCGGCGGGCCGCCGAGGTGCTGGTCGAGCAGTACACCCAAGACCACGGCGACTACCCCCAAACCCTGGGCCTGTCGGTGTGGGGCACCTCCACCATGCGCACCGGGGGCGACGACATCGCCGAGGCCCTGGCGCTGATGGGGGTGCGCCCGGTGTGGGATGGCCCCTCGCGGCGGGTAGTAGATTTTGAGGTGCTGCCCCTGTCGGCTTTAGGTCGCCCCAGGGTGGATGTCACCCTGCGGATTTCGGGCTTCTTTCGCGACGCCTTCCCCAACTTGATCGACCTGTTCGACCAGGCGGTGGCGGCGGTGGCGAGTCTAGAAGAACCCACCGAGCAAAACCCCCTGGCGGCGCGGGTGCGGCAAGAATCTGCCGAGTGGCAGGCCCAGGGGCTGACGGCGGAGCAGGCGGGAGTGCGATCGCGCTACCGCATCTTTGGCTCTAAACCCGGTGCCTACGGCGCGGGCCTGCAAGGGCTGATCGAGTCGCAAAACTGGAGCACCGACGAGGATCTGGCCCGCGCCTACCTCAACTGGAGCAGCTATGCCTATGGCCGCAACGCCCAGGGCCGCGCCGCCCCCGAAGCCTTTGCCCAGCGGCTGGAGCAGATGCAGGTGGTGCTGCACAACCAAGACAACCGCGAGCACGACCTGCTCGATTCTGACGACTACTACCAGTTCCAGGGAGGCATGACCGTGGCGGCCCGCAGCCTCCAGGGGCGATCGCCCGCCACCTACTTTGGCGACAACGCGGTGACGGCCAAGCCCAAGGTGCGATCGCTGGCCGCCGAGATTGCCAAGGTCTACCGCTCTCGGGTGGTCAACCCCAAGTGGATCGAGGGGGTCATGCGCCACGGCTACAAGGGGGCCTTTGAAATGGCCGCCACGGTGGATTATCTGTTTGCCTACGACGCCACCACCCACTGCGTCGCCGACCATATGTACGAGGGGGTGGCCCAGGCCTATGTTTTAGATCCGCAGGTGCAGGCCTTTGTGCAGCAATCAAACCCCTGGGCGCTGCGCGACATGGCCGAGCGGCTGCTAGAGGCTAACCAGCGCGGTCTGTGGGGCAGCGCCAGCGACACTCTGCTCGATGCCCTGCGCCAGGTCGCCAACGAGGCCGAAGGCATTCTCGAAACCCGGCAAGAGTGATATCAGGGTTGGCGGCGAAGGTTTACCCCTGTTAAGGTGGCTGTCGAATACGGCAAAATCTCCAGAACGGTGATGATTTACGGGTCTTCGGCTACGACCACCAGGGAGTGAACTCCCTGGCTCATCGCTTAAGTCTGCTAAAGCAGACTGGGGTAGTCGGCTCCCAATCCTCTTCAGAGGATTTCTGTTTGGAGCCTGGGACTTTCAGTCCTAGGCTCAGCGGCCAATCTGGCGATCCCAACCTTCGGTCTGGGCCACCTTCACAGACCCTGGAGGTGTTGTCCGAATGTTTCGCCCCGCTGCACTGCTTTTTTTAAGCCGGGAGCCACACCCCTCAAGTCATTGCCCCCCTTTTCAAGGGGGGTTGGGGGGATCTCCCCTAGACCACTTGGAGACTGTGAAGGTGTTGGCCGCATATCCTACTCCGCTGCACTGCTTTTTTTAAGCCGGGAGCGACAAACCCCTCAAGTCATTGCCCTCCTTTTCACGGGGGGTTGGGGGGATCTCCCCAGACCGCTTCGCTATTCTAGAGAAAGCCCTGTTCTATAGCGCCCTACCCTGCATCCCCCATGACCGACCCCAACGCCATCGTGCCCGCCAACGCCTCACCCACCTGGGAAGAGGTGGAGGCCGAGCTGGGGCAACTGGTGGCCGACCTGCACGGCACCCCCCTCAGCCTGCCCGCCGCCGATGACGCCACCTGGGATGCCGTCGAGCAAGAACTGGGCGACCTGGTGGGCGACTTTCAAGACCTGCAAGACGACTACAACTATCGCCGTGCCCAGGAGGCCTTGGGCGGCCTGGTGCAGCGGCTCAACCTCACCACCCGCGAGCAGGCCGGAGTCGAAGAGGCGCTGCAAAACCTCAAGGGCCTGATCGACAAGCTAGAGAATACGGTGGTACACATTGCCGCCTTTGGCCTAGTGGGGCGGGGCAAGTCATCGCTGCTGAATGCGCTGATGGGCCAGGAGGTGTTTATCACCGGCCCCACCCACGGGGTGACCCAGGTGGTCGAAGGCAGCGCCTGGGCGGTGAGCCAAGAACCCCTCACGGCTTGTACACCGGGCACCCCCGACCTGCTGCGGGCCTCGCTCAAGAGCCTGGGCCAGTCGCGCATTGAGCTGATCGACACCCCCGGCCTCGACGAGGTGGCCGGAGCAGACCGTGCCGCCCTGGCCCGCCGCATTGCCGAGCAGGTCGATCTGATCTTGTTTGTGGTGGCGGGCGACATCACTCGGGTGGAGTATGAGGCGCTGCAAGCCCTACGCCAGGCCAGCAAGCCGATGCTGCTGGTGTTTAACAAGGTCGATCAGTACCCCGAGGCCGATCGCCAGGTGATCTACGAAACCCTGCGCGATCGCCGCCTGCAAGACTTGATCTCCCCCGACGAAATTGTCATGGCGGCGGCTTCACCCCTGGCGGTGCAGACCATCCCCCAGGCCAACGGCGAAACGACCTATCAAACCGTGCGCGGCCAGCCCCAGGTGGATGATTTGAAGCTCAAGATTCTCAACATTCTGCACCGGGAGGGTAAAGCTCTGGTGGCGCTCAACACCCTAATGTATGCCGAGGGGGTGAGCGGCGAAATTTTGGCGCGCAAGCGGCAGATCTGCGACCGCATCGCCGACGACACGATCTGGAATGCCACCCAGATCAAGGCGGTGGCGGTGGCCCTCAACCCGATCACCATCGCCGATCTGGTGGGCGGCACCGTGATCGACGTGATGCTGATTCTCAACCTGTCGCGGCTCTACGGTTTGCCCATGACCCGGCCCGCCGCCCTCAAACTGCTCAAGCAGATCGCCCTGGGGCTGGGGGGCATTACGGTCAGCGAGCTGGTGATCACCCTGGGCCTGAGCTCGCTCAAGGGCCTGCTGGGGGTGTCGGCGGTGGCGACGGGCGGGCTGGCGATCGCCCCCTAC
>QBMN01000266.1 GCA_003241845.1 Shackletoniella antarctica
GGGGAGTAAGGGGGTGGGGAAGTAACAGCACGACCACAGCGGCGCAAATCACTCCATATAGATTGAGCATAGCGGAAACCCTAAAACAATCAAGGGTCACTCTGAACCAATTGGGGCTAGGTTGCCCGCTGTCGGTGAGGGCGATATTGCCGAATGCTGCGCAGCTTTTCGCTTAGGTAGGTGAGATTTTGAGGCTCGCCGCCGTAGCGCCAGCGCACGTAGGCGTGGGCGATTTCGTTGGCAGCCCGGGCAAGCTGGGGTGGGGTCTGTTGGTAGAGGCGCTGGCTGTGCTCTAGGGGGGTTTCGGCGGGGGTTTTGCCAAACCCCCGCTGGGCAAAGCAGGTCAGCATTTGCTGATATAACCGCTCGGTGGGGGCCAGCTGGCGCAGCCGTCGGTAGCGCCAGCCGCGCCGCAGACCCAAAAATGCCAGCCAGGCGACAAAGCCCAGGGCGGCGGCGATCGCAATCCCCACCATAATCCCCACCCAGCCCAGGGTGAGCAGGGCGTTAAAGCGGCGCACCAGATAAACTAAGCCCTCGCTGAGCAAATTGATCAGACCTTCGACTAACCCCACCAGGGGAGAGGGCAGCCAGCCAGCCAGCCAGTTCCAAAACCGCCGCACCAGGCTAAAGGTCTCAGACTCCGTGAGGCTGGGGGGGATCAGCTCGTGTCCGGGGATGGGGTCAAAGCCAAACCAGCCATACTGGGGAAAGTAGACTTCGGTGAGGGCGTAGGCGTCGGTATTGCGCACCACGTAAAACCCGGTGAAGGGGTTAAAGTCACCTTCGCCAAACCCGGCCACCAGCCGGGCTGGAATATCGATAGAGCGCAGCATCACCGTGAGCACGGTGGAGAAGTGGTCGGGGTAGCCGCCCTGGGTGCTAAACAAAAAGCTCTCGACCAGGTCTTGGTCGCTGGCCAAAAAGGGCAGCTCGGGCTGGATGGTGTAGCGCTGTTTGAGGGTCTGGGTCAGGTAGAGGGCTTTCTCGTAGGGGTCGGTGAGGGGGGTCGGTGAGGTGGCCAGCAGCGCTTCGGTTTTGGCCCGCACCGGCTCGATAATATCTTCGGGCACCTGAAGGTAGTGGGATCGCATGCCGGGGGGGTAGATGGTGCTGGCTGCTCGCAGCTGGGTGCGATCGCGGTAGGGCACCCGCGACACCACCGAATAGGTCATGCCCTCCTGCAAAATTACCGGCGCTCTGAGGCTGCCCTCGGCATCAATGGCCACCTCTCGGGTGGGAAAGTACAGCTGCCGGGCCTGATATAAGGCCGGAATCAGGTTGGGCAGCCCGCTGACTAGGGTGTAGGTCTGCACCACCTCGCGATCGCGGGCCAGACTGGGTTCCATGGGCAAAAACATCTGGGCCGAAAACTGAGACCGCTGCACCCGCTGCGGGTCGTCGTTGCGGGAAATATTCCACCCCTGGCCGGTGTAGGTGTCAAAGGCCAGCACTCGCCAAAAGCCGGGAGCCTGCGATCGCACCCGCATTACCACCTGAGGGGTCATGGTGCCCCGCAGGTTTTGGTTCATGCGCTGGTTAAAGCCGTAGTAAGCGGAGTTGTCGACGACGCCGGGGCCAGTAGCTTTCCCTTGCCCTTGAATGGCTCCACCGCCCTCGCCAAATTCCTCCCCTTCGCTGCCGTTGCTGCCGTAGGCCGGGTTATTAATGGTTTCCCCAGAAAAACCGTCCGGCGTCTCAATCACCGAGCTGACCGGAAAGTTTTGCAGCTGGTAGCCGGGCAGCCGCGGCAAAAATAAGAAGATCAGCAGCCCCAGACCGACGATGAGCGCCAAGAGACCCGCTAGCTTGCCGAGGGCGGGCCGGAGCTTGATCTCGCCCCAGACCTTAGCCCCCAGGCCCAGGCGCGACTGATACTCTAGCCCCAAGACCGGCACCGCCAGCGCCAAAAACAGGGCCAGCAGCGGCGCGAAGGCCAGGGTTTGGCTAATGGTCGCCGCTACCCCCAGCAAAATTAGGCCGATCATCATTGAGTAGCCCAGGTCTTTGCGGCGGGGCAGATCAAAACTGTGCAGCACCTGGAGCTGCACCAGCAGCTCGGCCAGCACAATCCGGGTATCGCCGGGCTGCTCAATCAGGCGGGCAAAAAAGGCCGCCAGGGCCATCAGCATGCCCACGGCAATAAAAAAATTGACCGCCAGGTTGCGATCGCGCCGTCGCTGCCAGCTAAAGGCTGCCCCCACGGCGCTGGCTGGCACCGCTAGCAAATTCCACCACGAGGCCAGGGTGACCCCAGCCGCAGCCACCACCACCGAGCAAATGCCCACGGTGACCAATGCCTGCACCAGCACCCGCAGCAGTAGCGAGTCTTCGATCTCCTGAGACGGTATCGGCCTTGCCAGGGGAGACGAGGCTAGCCAGCGCAAAGCAACCATAGAGACGGTAGGGTGAGGGTCGCCTCCATGCTAACCGCTGGGCCAGCCCCTGGCCTAAACGCTGGGTTAGCACCTATCCAGGCTAGTCGTCAGCCACCAAGATCTGAAAGCTCAGAGGGCTGGCCTGGCCCAAACTGACATCAAGGCGATGAGTTGTCCCTGGGGCAGCGGCCGATCGCAAGACTAGCTCGCCGGGGGTAGAGCGCTCAGACCCCAGCGTCTCGCCCAGGCTGTTGAGCACCAGGCTGCCCTCGGTGGGCAGCAGTGCTTTGACCTCAAGCTGCCCGCCCAGAACGCCAGCGGCAGTGCCAGCGGTCGTGTAGGTGGCCTGTACCAGCAGCTCTCCTGAGGCCGTCAGCCAGGTCTGGGTTTGGGTAGGGCTGGCCGTCGCCACGGTCAGTGATAGCGCCTCAAAAATACCCTGGGCAGCTAGCATGGCCAGGGCCACCTGCTGTTGGTGGGCAGCAGCGGCGTAGTCGAGGCGGTCTAGGGCTGGGGCCTGGGTCGAGCGGTAGGCGGGCCGAGCCACCAGGCCAGCCACATATGCCAGCGTTTGGGGCTGGTCTGGAAACAGCGACTCCACCGCCGCTACCAGCCGTCGCCCGGTCTGGCGAATGTCGTGAATCGTCCGCTGGCATTGATCAAACAGATCGGCCAGCACCTCTTCGGGCACCGCGCCGGGAACCGCCAGGTTTCGCAAATGGTCTAACCAGATAGAGCTCGTACCAGGATGCAGGGCGTCAGGGTACTCTTGCAGCCCCTGCTCCCAGGGGAACAGCGGCGGGCGGTGGGAAATTTCTTGCCGGAGGCGGCGCTTCAAAAGGGCTTCAAAATGGGGTTGCACAGAGGATAGGTCTCCAAAGAGTAGCCCAAGTAAATAATCATCCATTAGGTTAGGAGAGACCTGTCTTGATCTCCAGGGTAGATGATGGATGTTGCCCCTCTAGCGTTAACCGATAGTATCAAGGTGTTGTTGAAAGACACCGCGACCCGGCTGAAAGGAACAGAGCGCCGACAATTTATGGCGCAAGTGGTTCAATCGCTAGGTCGTGGGGGAGGCGTTCAAGCCGAGCGGGAGTTGGGTTGGAATCGTGGCACGGTTCGTAAAGGACTGTATGAACTAGAACACGGCCCGATTCACGACGCCTTTGAGCAGCGGGGGCGGAAACCAGCAGAAGCCAAACTGCCCCAGTTGCTGTCAGATATTCAGGCGATTGTCGAGCCTCAAACCCAAGCTGACCCTACGCTCACTAGTCAGCGGCTGTATACCCG
>QBMN01000267.1 GCA_003241845.1 Shackletoniella antarctica
CCCCCCATGCCTCGCGTCGCCTACATCGTCAAACGCTATCCCCGCTACTCTGAGACCTTTATCGTCAACGAAATTCTCGCCCACGAGGCGGCGGGTACCGAGATTCATATCTTTGCCCTGCGCCCCCCGGTGGATACCCACTTTCAGGACAAAATTGCTCGGGTGCGCGCCCCGGTTACCTACTTGCGGAAACCGGCCCAGGGGCGCAGCAATCCGTCTGTGACTACCCTGACGCCCAACTCGGCCACCTATTTTTGGTCAGAGCTACAGGAGGCGGCGAAGGTTTTCCCTGACCTGTGGAGTAAGCTGAGCTACGCTGCGGAAGAACGCACCAGTGTGGTGTACCAGGCGGCGTGGCTGGCCCAGGAAATTCGCCAGCGGGGCATTACCCATCTGCACGCCCACTTTGGCAGCGTCACCACCAGCGTGGTGCGACTGGCGGCCCACTTTGCCGATGTGCCCTACAGTTTTACCGCCCACGCTAAGGATATTTTCCATGAGTCGGTGGAGCCGGAGGATTTGCGCCGCAAGCTGCGGGATGCCACCTCGGTGATCACGGTGAGCGACTATAACCTGGCCCACCTAAAAGAGCAGTTTGGCACCGATGCCCGCACCCTGTGCCGCATCTACAACGGCATCGATTTGTCGGAGCTGCGGTATCGGCCAGTGGCAGAGGGGACAGGGCGATCGCCCACCATCCTCTCCGTATGCCGCCTGGTGGAGAAAAAAGGAATCACTGATTTGGTTGCCGCCTGCGACCTGCTGCGCCACTGGGGCATTGACTTTACCTGCCAGATTGTGGGCACCGGGCCGCTGGAGGATGAGCTGCGATCGCAAATCCATGCCCTGCACCTGGCAGACTGGGTAGACATTCTTGGCCCCCGGCCTCAGCAGCAGGTGTTTGAGCTGATGCAGCGGGCGGCGGTCTTTGCCGCCCCCTACGTGGTTGGGGCAGACGGCAATCGCGACGGTCTGCCGACGGCGCTGCTAGAGGCGATGGCCCTGGGCATTCCCTGTGTGGCTACGGATGTGACCGGCATTCCTGAGGTTGTGCGCGATGGCGAAACGGGGCTGCTGGTGGGCCAGCGAGACAGCGAGAGTCTAGCCGAGGCCCTGCGGAGACTGTTGATCGAACCAGCCCTGGGGGAAGAGCTGGCAGCGGCGGCGCGATTGCTCATTGAGGCCGAGTTTGACATCACCCGCAATACGGCCCTGCTGCGGTCTCACTTTCAACTCCCCCAGCTCCAGGAGGTGTAGCCATGCGGATCGCCTATATCTGCGCCGACCCAGGAATTCCGGTATTTGGCCAAAAGGGCGGCTCGATCCATGTGCAGGAGGTGATGCGCGCCCTGGGCCGCCAGGGGGCCAGGGTAGAGCTATTTGCCGTGCGGTTTGGGGGCCTGCCCGCCGCCGATCTAGCCGATGTGGTTCAACACCCGCTGCCCCCGGTGCCGAAGGGAGATCTGGCCCAGCGGGAAGCTGCTGCCCTAGCAATTAATGCCGATCTCTGGGCCGATCTCTGGGCCGATCTCTGGGCCGATCTCTGGGCCGAGCTAGCCCTGTCCGGCCCCTTTGATCTGATCTATGAGCGCTACTCCCTATGGAGCTACAGCGCCATGGAATTTGCTCAAACCCACAACATTCCAGCCCTGCTGGAGGTCAACGCCCCTCTGATTGAAGAACAGGCCCAGCATCGAGGGCTGATAGATCGCGAGGGTGCTCAGCGGGCAGCTAGTCGGGCATTTCAGGCCGCCAGCAGCCTGATCGCCGTCTCTGAAGAAGTGAAGCAGTATCTCACGGGCTGGGTGAGCGGCGATCGCGTGCAGGTTATTGCCAACGGCGTAAACCACCATCGCTTTATCAAGCCCAGGGGAGTCGAACCTGGGGGAGTCGGGCCTGGGGCTGTCAGCGGAGGCAGATTATCAACTCCAGAGACCCCAGCCGATACATTTACGGTGGGTTTCGTCGGCTCCCTCAAACCCTGGCATGGTCTGTCGCATCTGGTGAACGCCTTTGCCCGCCTACAGCAGCGGGTGCCTGAGGCCCGACTGTTGATCGTGGGGGATGGGCCTGGGCGTGGGGCGCTAGGGGCCGAGCTGGCCGAGCGACAGCTCCAGAGCGTCACTCGGCTCACCGGGGCCGTGCCCCCGGATCAAATTCCAGACCTGCTGGCGCGGATGGATGTGGCAGTGGCTCCCTACCCCGCTAGCCCTAACTTTTATTTTTCGCCCCTCAAGGTGGTGGAGTACATGGCGGCGGGGCTGCCGGTGGTGGTCAGCGACCTTGGCCAGCTGCGGCACCTGGTGGTGAATAACGTCACCGGGCTGCTGCGTCCGCCAGGGGATGAAGTTGCCCTGGCCCTGGCCCTAGAAGATCTGTGGCGATCGCCCAGCCGACGGCACTCCCTGGGCCGGGCGGCACAGCAGCACATTCTGGCCCACCACACCTGGGATGCCGTTGCCCAACAGATCATCGCCCTGGCCCACCGCCAGCCCTCAGCCTGCAATGGGTAGAGGTGGCCCCGGCCCCCTCTCCTCGGCATCTTTCTCTACCTCATTCTCGCCGCGCTCCTATGAATCGTTCTGCTTCGCTTTCTAAAGCCGTGCCCGGCCTGTGGCAGTTTGGCCGCTACTTTTGGCCGATAATTCGGCCCCAGTGGCTGCTGCTGACGGTTTCGGGCCTGGCCCTGGTGGCCGACGTGGGCCTGCGAGTGCTAGAACCCTGGCCCATGAAGGTGATTTTTGACTATGTGCTGGTGCCCGCCCGCAGTGACGACGCGGCCCGCCCGGCACCGCTGGCGGATTGGGACCCTGCCCTGCTGCTGGTGATGGCAGTGGTGACCATTGTGGCCTTGACTAGTCTGCGCGCCCTGGCCACTTACTGGAATACGGTGAGCCTGGCGATCGCCAGCGGCCGGGTCATGACCCAGGTGCGTAACCATCTCTACCGCCACCTCCAGCGGCTCTCCCTGGGCTACCACAACCAGGCCCGCAGCGGCGACCTGATTGTGCGGGTCAGCGGCGATGCCAGCCGCATGCAGGAGGTGTTGATTACCGCCGCCCTGCCCCTGGTGTCGAGCCTGCTGACCCTGGTGGCCATGGTGTTGGTCATGCTCTGGCTTGATTGGCGACTGGCCCTGCTGTCAACGGTGACCTTGCCGCTGTTTTGGCTGGCGGCGACCCGGTTTAGTCAGCGCATTCGCAGCGCCTCGCGCCAGCAGCGCCAGCAGGAGGGGGCGGTGGCGGCCACGGCGGCAGAGTCTCTGGCGGCGATTAAGCTGGTGCAGGCGCTGTCGCTAGAAAATGCCTTTGCCGCCGTCTTTGCCGAGCAAAACCATCGCAGCCTGAGCGATGTGGTCGAAACCAAGCGCCTCGCCGCTCACCTGGAGCGCACCGTCGATGTGGTGATTGCCATGGGCACCGCCCTGGTGCTGTGGTTTGGGGCCAGGCTGGTGATTCAAGATGCCCTGTCACCGGGGGATGTGCTGGTGTTTTTGAGCTACCTCAAGAACGCCTTTAAGCCGGTGCAAAACTTTGCTAAATACACCGGGCGGCTGGCCAAGGCCGCCGCCTCGGGAGAGCGCATTTTAAACGTGATGGAGACCGAGCCGGAGG
>QBMN01000268.1 GCA_003241845.1 Shackletoniella antarctica
CCACGTCCCGCTCGGAACCGTCCCTTGGTCTCTACGCCCTACCTTTTAGATATCGATTGAACGACCCCTTGGCCGAAACGATGATAGAGGCCCATAGAGAGATAAGGATAGGGATGAACAAATGAATCTTGCTCTGGCGGAAAAGATGGAGCACCGCCTAGCAGATCGCCAGCAAAGTAAGCCACATTACTAAGCGCTTTCTTTAATGGTGAAGAATTTAAATTGTAAGCAGTCTCGAAACCACCCTCAGTTGCAAAGCTGGGGTTAAATCCAAATTCCCAACCATTAGTCCCTTTGCCGGTCAAAAAGCTGGTTCTAATATCACCAGAGAGCCAGTTGCCGAACGTACGACTCTCAATAATGCTTTGGGTGGTGCCGGGGTGTGCCGTCATGGCCATGCAGGCGGCGGGGAATTCACCTCCGCTAGGGAGACCGTAATGGTAGACCACCATACCTTGCACTGCGGCCAGATTATCTCTCAAAGCACGCTTTTGACGAAACTCGTTAGCGCCTACCTTCGTGACTACTGTGGGCATTGCACCAGTGACTACTGTGGGCATTGCATCGGGCGGGTAAAGGCGATCTTGGCCGATGGCGTTGGTGGCAGGGTTAAAGTTCCATTCTCTGGGGTTGCCCAGCTCTAGGCGTTGCCCCATCACCAGGCGCAGCCCGTAGGCAACGGCCTGGCGCTCCCAATAGCCGTCTAGACCATCTGTGTCTCCAGTGAGTAGAGTATTGGCGCTCGCAATGTTGGCACCAGAGGTCAAGCCATTTTGCGTTAGGTCTAGGGTTGCATCGGTGTCGCTGTAGCGAGGCTTTGGCCCCCAGCGGTTGTCGGCCCTAAAGAAATCGTCTACAAAGGGCTTATCAACGGACTTGTTGAAAATGCGCCCTTCGGTGCGAATGGGGTTAGCATCCCAGGCGGCATCGCGAGTCCAGGTTGAGGCGTTGGTGGGCACTCGTCTGTCTTGGGTAAAGAGCACCAGGGGGTTTACGGCCACATCGGCTGGAACGCTGCCCTTAACGCCCTTATCCTTAACAGAGTCATTGTCATCTTTGAGTTCTCTGTCGTCTACTATAGGTGCCTCGTCGTCTGAAACCCAGGTGTGGAAGGTTGCTTTTCTGCCGCCGTAGGCACTATCGGTGGTGACACCTTTTACAATTTGCCCCTGGAAGTTTTCAGTGCTGCCTTCGCGGCTGGCGCCAACGGTAATCTCTGAAGCCTCTTTGCCATAGACGCAAGAGTTGTGGGAGCTGATCATGAAAGCTGTGAAGTCAGCATTAGTCTCGCTGGGGCCGCCGCGCACCATTAGGTTGCTATCGGCGTGCATGGCACCGTTGATGTTAAAGCTTCGGCCCGCAAAAATTTCTAAGTCGTAGCGAAACCAGGCGGCCCACTTGTTGCCCCGGTCGGCGATGCGCGACTGCTGAAACTCAAACGACTCAACGGTGCGGTTAGCGTTGTTGGCGTTGGGCACAAACACGTTGACCTGAAAATTCTTTTGCAGGGCGCTGCTGGTGCCATCGCTGACGACTTGCCAGCCTTTCTCGGCCCTAGCGTTGGAGCAACCAGTGGTGGCTTCGGTGGTGGCCAGGGGGCCAGTGCGGGTCACCAGGGCATCGGCCTTGGCTTGGCTGAGCGGAGATTGAACATTTATAGCGGCGTTACCACGGGCCTCGTCTTCAACCAAAATTGAGTAGGTGATGATTTCATTGTTGTTGTCGCTGACAAACGACCAGGCATTGTCGGGGGTGCCATCGCGGTTGATATCGAGGCGGGTTTCGCCGGGCAGGGTAAACGGGTCACCGGGAATAGGGGTCAACCCTGTACCTGGAAGGACTTCTGTTAGCATCATGCTGGCTAAGAAATCGCCCGTGGGCAGACCACTGGAGAGGCGATTGTCTTTGTTAAACAAAAACTCGATTTTGGCTCTGGCTCGGTCTAGCGCCGGGGTGGCAGCATTGGCGATCGCCTGCTGCTCGCGCTGAGAGATAGCCATATCGCTGCGGGTAAACGAGCGGTAGGTGAGCGCCGTAGCGGTGAGCACCACCATCAGCACCAGCAGCACCGTGGTCGGCAGCACAAAACCCGACCGGGCCAGGCGGGCCGGTCGGTTGGCCAAAAGCACAAGTTGTAACAGCCCGGTGACTAGTCGCTTGATGGCCGCTTGAGGAAGCCGCAAAGCCCGTCGCAGTAGATGACGATTCATGTTTCTAAGACCTAAGACCGAATATGCCAAACAACAAAATCTAAGACTCGCGGGGGGTAAGGCCCGGTTATTAAGACGCTAGCCTTACCCCAGTGGTGCCTCTGAGAGGGACAGACGCACCCGATACGTAAAATCCGATGCTAAGTAATTATGCTTACGATTACGCCTCAGGCAAACCGTTGGATGCCCTGTGGGTAGGCTTGGCCACCCTAGGCACGGGGGCTGCTCCTGGGATAGTAGAGATCATATTTGTCTCTAAAATACCCAGCAATTGTAATGGAGCGATCACGTTTGTAAAGTCGTTTGACCTACAACCGTGAAAACTGGCTATATTTTTGACCGTTTCTCAGGGGGCTAGGGCAGATCGAAGCACCTGAGTGTGTGCACCTTTAGGTTCTATCTTAGTGACAGCTTTATATAGTGCACTGAGTATTTCTTCGATACTTAACCAAATTTAGGTAATTTTTCTACGTAAGTGGGCCGCTAAATACGCAGATGGGTGGCCAAGGGCTGGCCCTGGGCTGGCTCAGTGGTCGTCGATGCCAGCGATTTTGGCCAGGGCGTGGGCATAGGCTTCGAGGCCAGTTCTGAGCTGGCTGAGGTCTTGGCGAAGGGTGGGTTCTAGCTCCCAGCCTTTTTCGTGGGCGACGGCGCTGACCCCCTGGGGTTTTTGGGCCTCCCACTCTTGCAAAACCGGGTGCCACTTAGAGAGAAAAGGGCGCAGGCCATGGTTGAGCACGGCGATCGCAATGCCCCCCACCGAGTCTTTAGCGGCCCCCACCTGGGGGCCAGCGGTGCGCAAGATCTCGCGGGTAGAGCCAAACAGGCTGTAGAGCGAGTTGAGGGCTTCGCGCACCAGCCCGGCGTCGGCGTCGAGGGGCTGCACGGCGACACGGGTGACTAGCTCGATGTAAAGCTCCCAGGCGGCGGCGCGCTCGGTGGTGTCGGGCTGCCATTTGGCAGAGCCAATGCCCCAGGGCAGGCTAACGGAGACCTCTTTAAGCTGAACCGCGTCAAATTTGACCATGGCATCTGGGGGAATGTTTGGCCCTCATTATAGGGCGTTGGGCAGCGCAGGCCGCCCAGGAATGGAAGTCCAGGGCTAATAGTGGAAGCCCTCTGAAGAGGACTGGGGGATTGAGCCTAGGGTTATCCCCTTCAGGGGACATAGGCTTTTAGCCCGGCCATTTTAATGCCGGGATCAGGGCATGGGCGATGATCGACAATCCATCTGGGATGGGCAAAGGTGAGCCTGGGATGAGCAAAGGTGAGCAGTTGGTGGTGCAGGCCGCCCAGGAATGGAATTCCAGGGCTAATAGTGAAAGTCCTCTGAAGAGGACTGGGG
>QBMN01000269.1 GCA_003241845.1 Shackletoniella antarctica
CGCCCCTACCGCCCCGGCCTCAGCTCCCCCAGTGCCGGTTGACCTAGAGCCACTGCCCCCCGAACCACCGCCCCAAACCCTAGACGATCGCCTGCGCGACCCGGCGGCCTACGCCTTTAACCAGCAAGCCAAGTCGTTGATTGCCAACGAGGTGACCTTTCATACTGAGGTGATCTCCGACTGGATTGAGGCCGAAGGGCAGGGCATTACCGACGACAATCGGCTGCCCATGATGGGTGAAAAATTGCCGCCCTTAATTGTGGCCTACCTGCTTACCACCTGCCTGATAACCCCGCCATCAGAGGGAGTAGTGGGGGTGATTGTCGACACCACTGGCCAGCGTCTAGACGATCCGGTGCTGCTCGACAGCACGGGCTATGATGTGCTAGATGACAAGGCCATAGCAATAGCTCTGGAGCGATCGTTTCCGGCCCAGCCAGCAGATAGCCCGTGGCCTAATCCGAGGGGGTACTGGCTACCGGTGCAGGTGCAGTATGACGTTGCTGGCTGCAATTCTTAAAGAATCATTTAGCCTTCCCTCCCTTGGGTAGAGGTGTGCTTTGGCGGGGCTTGTCATAGTGGCAGATAAGTCAATTACCGCTATTTTTAATTGCCCCATGGCTCAAACCACATCTGCATCGAGCAATTCTGTTCAGGCTTATCTGAAAGAAATTGGCCGCATTTCTCGCCTCACCCGCGAAGAAGAAGTTTCTCTTGGCAATCGGGTGCAGCACCTGAAAGAGCTGAATGAGCATATTGAACCGCTGTCTGAGTCTCTAGGCCGTGAGCCTTCGTTAGAAGAGTGGGCGACGGCAGCCAAGCTGTCTGTGGAGGAGCTGCAGCAGGTTATAGCTGCTGGAGAAGCAGCCCGTCATCGCATGGTGGAAGCCAACCTGCGGCTGGTAGTGTCGATCGCCAAGAAGTACACCAAACGCAACCTAGAGCTGATGGATTTAGTGCAGGAAGGCACCCTAGGCCTACAGCGAGGGGTAGAAAAGTTTGACCCCACCAAGGGCTTTCGGTTCTCAACCTACGCCTACTGGTGGATTCGCCAGGCGGTGACACGGGCGATCGCCGAAAAGAGCCGCTCCATTCGCCTGCCCATTCACATTTTTGAAAAGCTGACCAAAATCAAGCGCGCCCAGCGGGTGTTGGCCCAGGAACTAGGCCGCACCGCCACCCTGGCCGAGGTGGCTGACCATCTAGAGATGCCCCTGGCCCAGGTGCGGCAGTTTTTAGCGCAGTCGCAGCAGCCGATGTCGCTAAACGCCCTGGTGGGTGACAAGGGCGATACTGAGCTAGCCGACATGCTGGAAGACGAGCAGGGTCAGTCGCCCGAGGGATTTGCTGCCCAAACCAGCCTCAAGCAAGATATTTTTCGAATTTTGGATCGGCTTACTCCTCAGCAGCGGGAGGTGCTGGTGCTGCGCTTTGGCCTCGGCAATGGGGAGGGGCTGTCACTCTCTAAGGTGGGCCAGCAGCTCAACGTCAGCCGCGAGCGGGTGCGCCAGATCGAGCGCGACGCCATCAAAAAGCTGCGCTACGCCCGCCAAGACTTGAGAGCCTACCTGGCAGGCTAGGGGTCTGCTCATCCATGTTCTGAGCGATTGATAAATTGCACATTGAAGGCCGCATTCTCAGTGGAGCGGTCAAAGTAGCGCCCTAGGATGCCGTAGGTAATTAGCCCCGCCCACTCCCGAATCACCAAAAACTGCTGCCTCTCAGAGTTCATGCTTCCAGGTAATGGGCTGGGGTGGGGAATCACCTCAAACCCGAGGCTGCGGAAGGTGAGCTGAGATCGCGCCATGTGGGGCGGGTCAGTAACTAAAATCAGCCGTTTAATACCCTGGGGCTGGAGTAACGCCGTCGTAAACAGGGCATTTTCATTGGTGGTAGCCGAGCAGGGTTCGCCGTCAATAGCCTCGTTTGGCACCCCAGCGGCCTCTAGCATTTGGCCAATTTCAATGGCATCGCCGATCCCACTGGCAAAGATTAGCGGTGCTCGCCCCTGCTCCCACAGGTTGACTGCCACCTGCACCCGGTTAGGGCGAAACTCACCCCCACGCCCCAAAATCACAATGGCATCTGCAGGCTGACCGCTGTCTTCAGGAATCAGCATGGTCAAGCTCTTAGTCCCCAATTTTTCCCCTAGAGGAGACAGGCCCAGCCCGTACAGTAGCACCAGCAAAACACCGACCAGACTGACCTGGCGTTTCCACCGCCACGGCCGAAATACCCACGGTGCAGCAACCAGCACTGTTAAAATCGGCATTATCAGTCGAGGTTCTACCAACAGTCTGTAGATCCGTGGACTTAGGCTAGCCCAACGACTATCGACGGTTGCCTGGCAAACAGAGACATCCAGCATGCTATACCTCTTGGGGAAGAGTATTCAAAGTCTGGGCGATCAGAACTGGGGGGCACTGGGTCAACTACCTAGCCACGGCTCTACTCGCCGATCAGCTCAAACGCCGACTTACGGCTCCAAGGTAACCGTTCATCACATTAGACGAAGAATATTCAAATCAGTGTTGCCTTCTGTGACACCTCACCGTTTCTTTATGCAATCTGCCGCTGTTTCTCCAACCCACGCCAGCCTGCCCGACAGTTTGCGAATCACCTTTGCACCGCTGTCGCTGGCAGAGATCTATGGGGCAGTCGACAACCCTGCCAACGGAGCTGTGGTGGTCATGAGCGGCATGGTGCGCAACCATAGCGAGGGCAAATCGGTAGTGGCGCTAGAATACCAGGCCTACCAGCCGATGGCCCTAGAAATATTTCGGCAGATCGCGGCCCAAATTAGGACTACCTGGCCCGAAGCTACCCGCGTTGGGATTCACCACCGCACGGGCAAGCTGGCGGTGGGTGACATTAGCGTGCTGGTAGCGGTGGGCTGCCCCCACCGGGCTGAGGCCTTTGCCGCTTGTCAATATGCGATCGACACCCTCAAGCACAACGCCCCGATCTGGAAGAAAGAATGGTGGGAAGATGGCTCAACCAGTTGGGTGAGCATTGGGGCTTGTGACGAACCCTCAAATTACACCATATAAGTACATGGGCAGGACTATTTAACTTAGGGTTTGGGGGATGCTTCCCAAAAGCAACACTCCGGACAGTTTCTGATAGGCAACGGTGGGATGCCGGTTTCAGCCCTCTTTCACAGTGGTCTAGCCAACGAGGAATCAAGGGTTTCAGCGCTTGTCCGAAAAAGTGTCCGGACTATTGCAAAAGGGGCCGCAGCCTCTTTTGCCACAACTAAATGCGTAACCGTCCCAGGAATTTAACGCAGGTTTAGGGATTTTGAGCCAGGAGTCCCGGTAAGGTGAGAGCGATGAGCGACAAGATCGAGATAGCCGGAATCCGGGTTCCTAGAGCCGATTGGGAGGCGACTCCCGCTAGCATCGAGATGCTAATGCAGGTTCTGAGTAAGCGGCTGTTGGCGCTGGAAGAGAAAGCCAATCAGAGTTCGCAGAATTCCTCGAAGCCACCGTCAACGGATGGCTTTGGCAAACG
>QBMN01000026.1 GCA_003241845.1 Shackletoniella antarctica
GCCCCTCAGCACCCCGCCCAGGAGCAGCAAACTAATGCAGCAGATCGGCGCTAGCCATCGGGTTGTGATCACGTCATTACTCCCCAGAAGTTATTCCCCAGCAAATGCCCACAGCCAAAGGGGCAAGGTCAACAGCAAAACCGCAGAGCTTAGCCCCACACAGGTGACCGATAGATCGCGGTCTAAATCATAGGCCTCGGCCAGCACCAGATTAGAGAAGGCGCAGGGCATCCCCGCTTGCAGGGTCATCACCAGCCGGGGCGGGCCATCTACCCCCAGCAGGGTCAGCCCCAGCCCCACGGCCAGCGGTAGCACCAGCATTTTAATCACCACCGCCACCGTCGCCCGATGCAGGTGCTGCCAAGAGCTCAGCTGCTGAATGCGCAACCCCATCAGCACTAGCGACAGCACTACAATAGCCCAGGCCAATTGGTACAGGCCCTGATCGAGCCAGGTAGGCAGGGCGATCGACTGGAGCCACAGCCCCAGGGCAAAGGCCAGAATGATCGGATTTTGGCTCACCGCCCGCAGTCTGGTTAGCCACGGGCGCGGCACGGCTGCCCTCGGCTGACCACCCATTTCAGCCGCTAAAATAGCCCCCAGACCGTAGGATCCTAGCAGGGTGCCCAGGGCATCGTAGAACAGTGCCCAGCCAAAGACGCTGACCCCCAGCTGCGGCAGTAGCAGCACCACCGGGTAGCCAATGTAGCCGGTATTCCCCAGCATAGAGGCCAGGGAAAAACTGCCCTGGGTCGGGCGCGGCCAGGGTAGCCGGTCGGCACCAATCCACAGGCGGCTGCACAGTAGCCCCAACAAGATGGCGACCCAGGCCACCACCGGGGCCAGATACAGGTTGCCCGATAGATCGGCCCGCCGCATAAACCCCACAATGCTGAGGGGAATGCCCACCCAAAACAAAAATTTGCCCAGCCCCAGGGGCACCTGGTGGTAAAGCCCCTGGGGCTGTCCCCGGTGGGGGGCAAAGCGGTAAAGCATTACCCCCAGCAGCATACCGGCGCAAACCCCAGCGCCAATGGGCCCGTAAAGGCGGATTAAAATTTCTAGCGATGGCAAGACAACGGCCCCCGTAGCTTTTATCACCCGTAGCGTTTGTGCGTAGAGGTTTGATCGGCAGGTTTATTCGGCAGGTTTATATGGAAGGCCTGCGAGCAACCTCTGCCATGGGATTGTGACAGGTAGCGAGAAACATTGCGATCGCCTTTCAGGGCAGTCTTTGATCCTATCGCCGCCCTTGAGATTGGCATAAGAGGCCATAATGGTTGGAGTTTTGCCGGGTACCTGTTAGCTACCATGCCTCCTTTGGACGATATTCCCCAAGCCGCTCGCGACCTGCCCCTGTACCCCCCAGGCCCAGAGCAACCGCCCTGGCTGCGGCGCACCCGACTGCTGCGCCGCGTGATTGGCTTAACCCTGCTGGCCCTGGCCGCCGGGGGGCTGGTGGCCTGGTACCAAACCACCCGCTATTCGGCGACGGAGTTTACTCAACCCTTTGAGACCATGGTGAACCCTGCCGCCGTAGCCGGGGCAGAGTCTGAAAATCAAACCGACCTAGACCGCGCCGTGCAGCTGGCCCCCTCTAGCCGCAGGCTGCTAGGCCACCGTGCCTTTGAGGAAGCCCCCGCCGAAGACCTGGTGCCGCTCTCTGCCAACGGCAGCATTCGGCTGCGGTCTGCCGCCGCCGCCCAGTACGAGGCCATGAGCCAGGCCGCTGCCCAGGCGGGCATGCGCCTGGTGCCGCTGTCGGGCTACCGCTCCCAGGCCGAGCAGGAGGCCGTCTTTTTTAGCCTCAAGGCCGAGCGCGGCCAAGATGCCACAACTCGGGCCGAGGTCAGCGCACCGCCGGGCTATAGCGAACATCACACGGGCTACGCCGTCGACCTGGGCGACAGCAACCAGGCGGGTACTCACCTGACCTCAGACTTTGCCGACACCCCGGCCTACGCATGGCTGGAGACTAACGCGGTGCGGTTTGGCTATGAGCTGTCGTTTCCGTCCGACAACTTTCAGGGGGTGGCCTTTGAGCCTTGGCACTGGCGGTTTGTGGGCGATCGCACCAGCCTCGAAACCTTCTACAGCGACTAGCTCAAAGCGCACATAGCCAAAAGCCCATGCACCACTTTAAGCAGCAGTACATAGGCTTTTCCCCCTAAATTGCCCAGGCGCAATGACATGAAGCCTCTAGGGGCTAGTGACTAGCACTCGGTAATCCGGCTAGCATCGACCCAGCCCACCGGTTGATACATCGCAAACCTGCGGTTAGGCATATAGACCTGGGCAGCGGTGGGGCTGCGATCAACCTCTCGTAGTACCCCAGTCAGATGCATGGGCGTCCCTACGTTGATGGTGCCGATGCGGTTTGCAGGCTTAGCGCCAAGGTCAGTGTTGTCATAGACCTCAACAGAGCCATTGACCGGAATGACTTTTATAGGCCTGCACCTCAGATAGCTCTGGGGACGAGGTCAGCGGATTGGAAGCGAAGACCGAGAGAACTGGGATAAATGCCATAGAGGCCATAAACCCGGCTAAACAGCCCACCGCTAAGTACCCTGATTGTTTTGAAAATGCGAGCTTCATGATTACCTCAGTGTTGACCTTTGGACAGCGGAAAGGTTCAAAAATGTCTGCCAGACATTTTTGCTTCAGGGAACAAACACTGTGCTAACATTACACGATTTTTCATCTCAGCAGCATCCCGACATGCGGTGAGGCAAAATAATTTCGGCAAGAGATCGAAATTATTTTGCCCTGGTCTTGTGGCGGGCTAGTCTGAGTTTTAAGGTTCAGCCCCAGGCTTGTGCCAACCTTTTTCTGCTTCCTAAAGGCAGATCAGAAATGCATTGGTTGATGGCACTGCTTCAGCAATAATTGACATCCCAGCCAGGGCTGAGATGTCAATTATTCAGGTGTTATCCCTTGTCCGAAAAAGGTTTTAGCCCCTCGGCTAAGCTCTCTGAGCTGACTGGGCTGATTTATAAAATGCGGGGATCTGATGACATTTTCCAGAAGAATGCCAGGCGAACCGACTCGGTAGCTCTGGGCCGTTTTAGCCCGAATAGCCCAGTTTGGCTGGCAAGATTTCAAATAACTTTACGGTTTTTTAGAGATGTTGCTGATACCCTTATCGGCTGTTCTGCCAGCGTCATCTCTATGTCTCTTGCCTACCGAAATCTTTCCCGTTATCGAGCAGCAGCACGGTTCAAACTAGCGGCAAAGGTGATCATACCGAGCAGTTTCATCGCGGTTGTACTAGGGGGCGTACTGGTTCTGCAAAATATTCACTCCAAAGTAGAACAAATGATCTCAAACTCCCTGGGTCGTACGGTTCATCTGGGGGAGCTGCGCGGCATTTCGCATCGGGGGGTATGGCTGGGTCAAACGGACATTCCCCCAGTGGTTGACAACGCTCTCGCGGGGCAGATTGAGGCAGTGGTGGTGGGCCTTGACTGGTTGGCGCTGCGGCAGCGGCGAAACCTGCGGGCAGTGGTGACCCTAGTTAGGCCCAATTTTTTGCTGACGCTTCCCGGCGAGGCGGCTGGATTGCCGACCTATGAGGCAGGCTCAGGGGCTGCGATCGCAGCCCTTGAGTCAACGTTTGCGGCCCTATCTAGGCTAAGAATTAATGGGGGCAGCTTGACCCTACAGGCCCCTTTCGACACTGACAGCACCCCCGCTCGCCCTGCGATCACCCTTCACCAGGTGCAGGCCACGGTTCACCGGCCAGATCACTGGCCAGGTCACCGGCCAGATCATCGGCCAGAGGCGCAGTCACCGCTGACCTTTACCCTGGCTGGGCAGCTGGGGTCGGGCAGCATCCAGACCAGCGGCACCGTGGATGGGGCACGGCGATCGCTGCGAATGACGGCGCAAACCCACAATCTGCCCCTGGATGGCCTAAATTTGGGGCTGTCGCCTGCGGTCTCGATCCAAGCTGGCACCCTTGACAGCACCCTGACCCTGACCGGGCCACTGTCTAGCGCCCTGTCGCCCACCGCATGGCAACTGGTTGGCATAGCAATGGTGCGCAGCGTAGAGGGGCAGCTAAAGCAGTTGCCCGCGCCCATCGACCACCTGCAAAGCACCCTAGCGTTTGGGGGGCAGCGGGTGACCCTGACCGATACCCGCCTGCAAATCGGCCCCCTGACCCTCGATGCCGCTGGCACCCTCGACCGCCAAACCGGCTATGGTTTGACCGCTCAGGCCAGATCGATCATGGCGGCTGATCTGCGCACCCTGGTGGGCGATCGCATTCCCCTGACCGACTCGCCCTGGCAGGGGAATGCCCGGTTGACGGGGCCGCTACAGGAGCCGCTGGTGGATCTACAGCCCGATCTGGCGCTGGCCCCCCCCGGACAGTTTGTTTTAGATCTGGGCGGGTTGGGCCTGGCCCTTGGTCTCCAGGCCCAGGCCCTGCCCTCTCGCGACTGGATTGGCCCCATTGAGGGGGCGACCTACCAGTTTGGCAACGATGGTGCCTGGTTTACGCTCACCGATGGCACGGTGGTACCACCCCTGTCGGAGGGAGCCTACCAAAGCGCCAGGGCTAGCTTGGGGCCAGCCCTAGATCGCAAGTTTTTTTGGCTTTTGCAGACTAACCCCTACGTCACCGCCATTGCCGCCGATCTGGCGAAGGGTAAGCTAGAACCCTATCGTCAGGGTCGTCGGTTTAATACCGACCGCTTTTTTCGGGAATATTTTGCGCCGATCTATGCCGAGTCGAGCCGGGCGGCGGGGTTAGACCCCGGCGAGGCGCTGTGGATGCTCGACCATTCGCTGCGCACCCTGCATGATCCCCTGCTGCGCCACCCCGACGCCCGGCCCATTGCAAGCGGGGCGGGCATCGTTGGCTCGTTTTGGGCCGATGAGCAGCAGCTGTCGATGCAGCAGCTGCTGGCCCGGCCGCTGCTGGCCCAGCCGGGGATAGTGGGGCAGTGGGCTAGATGGGCCGTGCTCAAGCAGCTCGATGCCCCGACCGCCCTCGACCGTCGGCGGCTGTCGAGCACCCCAGAACTGATGGCTAAAATTCCCAATGTCACCGTTGGGGCCGAGGAGGGGGCGATCGCGCTGGCCCTGGGCATAATGCGGTTTCAGGGCGAAGGCATCTACCCCGAAGCGCTGCGATCGCTGGCGGCAGCCATTGAGCAAAACGAACGCGACAAGTCTGCCCTCAGGGCCACCATGACCGACCGCATGGTGCGGTTGGCCGCAGACCGCACCAATATTCTGAGCTTTGCCCTGCTGCAATTTACCGACCGTGACTGGGCGGCGGTGGGCATGGGCAAACACCTGTTTCCCGGCGGGGCTGCTCACCTCAACGGCGGCAATACCCTGTCAGTCATGGTGTCTCGCCAAGAAAAGGCGGGCTATAGCCTGGAGCAGGCCTACGAAAATAGCCGCCTGCTGCTGCTGGATCTGCTGTCTGGGGTAGA
The DNA here is from genome assembly GCA_003241845.1 of Shackletoniella antarctica. Taxonomy (GTDB): domain Bacteria; phylum Cyanobacteriota; class Cyanobacteriia; order Phormidesmidales; family Phormidesmidaceae; genus Nodosilinea; species Nodosilinea antarctica. Next base: position 5,448 of record QBMN01000026.1, read on the forward strand.
CGGCGATTCAGGGGGCGATTCAGGGGGCGATTCAGGGGGCGATCGTATTTTGTTTGCGGTGCTCAAAGATCATGCCCTTACCCCGCGCTTTTGGTCGCTGCTGGCGCAAAAGGAACCAACCCTGGCCCCTGCCCTAGGGGCGATCGCCGCCGATGCTGTCACCTACCGGCAGCTGGCCCAGCAGGGGGCCACCCTGCACGAGGCTTTCTATGCTCAGCTGGTCGAGGCCGAGGCAGATATCGGCGTTAGCGCCGCGATCAAGCAGGCGGTCGGGTTTCAGGCCCACCTGGCTACCCTGATCGACCAGACCTTTGCCCCAGCTGACCCCGGTGACCCTCGCTATCGTGTCTTTCGTCGCAGCATCGCCATCTACCTGAGAGAGGCTCCCGATATTTCTGTCTACGGCGGCACCGAGGCCAGCCTGCGGGCCTACGGCCTCGAAACCCTCAATGTGCAAGAATTGATTGCAGTTGATCGGGCCGATGCCCCCCGACTGCGGGCGATGGTGCGCCTTTACCAAGCGGCGCTGGCCCAGGGGCTGATTACCGAATGGGATGTGCCGGGGTTGCAGCGGATTTTGCTCGCCGGGGCCTTGCTCGCGGCGGGGGTCGAGCGCCCAGAGCTGCCCGCCAATCTCAGGCAGGTGGGGTTCCCCAGTGCCCAGTTTCGCCGCGATCTGCTGTTTGTGGTGGGGGTGGAAGGCATTCACCTCGAAGCCACCCGCTTGGGGGTACAGGCCCATGACCACCGGGTTGGCTTTCAGCCCATAGCGCTGCCCGCTTACCGCCCCCCGGCCCTGACTGTCGCCGATCCACTGAGCTGCCCCAGTCGCCCCCAGGTGCGCGCGATCGCCCTGGGGGCCGCCGCATCCTTTGCCTGGGATGCCGCCACCCAGCGGGTGGTGCTGCGGCGAGGCAGTGTGCCCTGCCCCCTGCCCGATGACTGGGCTACGCTATTCTTCCCGGCGCTGCTAGAGGCTGTGCCGATCAAACACTCTGAAAAGGGCCGCGATTACCTCCAGCAGAAACTCCGCGAGGCCCAACGCCTAGAAGCAGGGATATTCTAGGTGCTGAGCCCCGTCACCCCATCCCCGCTACCATAGAGCCAGTTATTACCGGCATAGCCCATGCGCGACATCACCCTCAACGCCGTTGCCATTACTATCTTTGGGGTCACGATGGCCAGCCTGCTGGGGCCATTGGTGAGCCTTTCTCCGGCGGTGCTGGCGGTGTTTGTCGCCGTAGGTTTGGGTATTTTCAGCCTCGATCAGCTGGGTCTGGGGGGCCGCATTGGCGGCATCGCCATGGATTCCCTAGCCTGGGCTTCGCCAGACCATCGCCAGCGGGTGCTGCACCATGAGGCGGGTCACTTTCTAGCGGCGGTGCTGCTTGATTTTCCGGTCGAAACCTACACGCTCAACGCCTGGGAATCTTGGCGGCAGGGCATTGCGGGGCAGGGGGGCGTGGTGTTTGGCCCCAGCGACCCCGCCGCCCTGCAGCGGCTTACCCCTCAGGTGGTTGATCGCTACTGCCAGGTGTGGATGGCGGGCATTGCCGCCGAGCAGCTGATCTACGGCGACGCCGAGGGCGGCGACGATGATAGCCTTGCCCTGGGCAGGTTTTGGAATGCTCTGGGGCGATCGCCCGCCGAGATCCCCCTCAAACAGCGCTGGGCCACCCTCCAGGCCAAAACTCTGCTAGACAAGCACCGCGATGCCTTTGATGCTCTGGTGACGGCCATGGGCGATCGCGCCTCGGTCGCCACCTGCTGTGACATCATCGCCCAGCACCGCTCCGCCGCAGCCTAGTCATCTGCCGCCGCCGGGGACAGGACGAGGACAGGACGAGAACGGGGGACAGGACGAGATCATGGTCTACGCATTTCCGCCGGGGTTTCAGTGGGGGGTTGCCACCTCGTCCTACCAGATCGAGGGCGCGGTGGCGGAGCGCGGCCCCAGCGTGTGGGATGTCTTTAGCCAGACCCCAGGGCGGGTGCTGAATGGGGATACGGGGGCGATCGCCTGCGACCACTGCCACCGCTACCGTGACGACATCGCCCTAATGGCGGAGCTGGGGGTGCGCCACTACCGCTTCAGCATTTGCTGGCCTCGCATCGTCCCCAGCGGGCGCGGCGCGGTGAACCAGGCCGGGCTCGATTTCTACCGCGAACTGGTCGATACCCTGCTGGAATTTGGCGTCACCCCCCACGCCACCCTGTTCCACTGGGATAGCCCCCAGGCGCTCGAAGCCGAGTACGGCTCGTGGCGCAGTCGCCAAATGGCCCCAGACTTTGCCGACTATGCCACGGTGGTGGTGAAGGGGTTGGGCGATCGCGTCACCCACTGGATCACCCTCAACGAAATTTTCTGCTTTACCCACCTCGGCTACGGCGTTGGCCACGCGCCCGAAATGGCCCCCGGCACCGTCGTCAAAACCGTTAAAGAAGTCTGGCAAACCTCCCACCACGCCCTGCTGGCCCACGGCCTGGGCTGCCAAGCCATTCGCGCCGCCTCGCCCCAGCCCTGCCAGGTGGCCCTGGTCGACAACTACCTCGCCACGGTACCGCTCACCGACACCCCAGAAGATATCGCCGCTGCCCAGGCCGCCTTTCCCCGGGCGGGCACCAACGGCGGCATTCTCTACCCGGCCCTGACTGGGGAATACAGTGCCAAATTGCTGGCCGACCTGGGCGACAATGCCCCCGACATCCAGCCCGGCGATCTCGAAGTCATTCACCAGCCGCTCGATGCCCTCGGCTTTAACTGCTACACCGGCGTCTACGTGCGCGCCGCCGACCACCCCAACGGCTTTGAGATCTTGCCCTTTCCCCAGGGCTACCCGCGCCTGCATATGCCCTGGCTGCACCTGCTGCCCGACAGCCTCTACTGGGGCGTGCGCCACATCAGCGATACCCTTCAGCGCCACGATCTGCGCGTCTTCATTAGCGAAAACGGCTGCGCCGCCCAGGACGAACTCACGCCCGCCGGGGAAGTGCTCGATCTAGACCGCATTCAGTACCTGCAACAGTACCTGCGATCGGCCCACCGCGCCGTGCAAGAGGGCTACCCGCTGACGGGCTATTTTCTGTGGAGCTTTTTGGATAACTTCGAGTGGGCCTACGGCTACGATCGCCGCTTTGGCATCACCTACGTCGACTACGCCACCCAGCAGCGCATTCCCAAGGCCAGCTACCACTGGTACGCCCGCTGTGTGCAAGAAAATCGCGTGGTGTAGCCATTAGAAACCCAGAGCCTTGCCTACAGCTCCGAGTCGCCCTGCACTCCCTGAATAATTCGCGATAGCTCGCTCTTTTCATCCACCGAGGTGCGGGTGGGCGAGCCGCTGATGATCCGCTCCAGGTTGCGGAACGAGTCTTTAATATCTGGCCCCTGGCTATTGATGGTGTATTCGCGAATGCCTTTGTCGTGCCACGAGCCGCGCATCTTAAACACGTTGATGGCCCGCGACAGTTCGCCCCGCACCTCCACGTATTGCAGCATTAAAATCGTGTCGGTAATGGTCGAAATATGCGACTCGGTAATCGAGTGCAGGCCCATAAACTGCTCGGTGGTGTTGGTGAAAAAACCGGTGATTTCTTCCTGCTTGGCAAAGCCCGTTACCCCAATCACAAACTGCCGAAAGGAGTTGTTGCTGACGCCGCGATCGAGCGCTGACAGCGAGTCGATCGCCACCCGCGACGGCTTAAAGTGAGCAATCTCGGTCTTAATCATTTGCAGGTGGTCTTCTAACCCCGCCGACTCGGGGTAGGCGCAGATAATCTTCAGCAGCCCCTGCTCTTCCATTGCCTCAAAATCGACCCCCCAGGAGTAGGCGTTGCGGGAGAGCTGGGCGCGCGACTCTTCGTAGGCAAACAAAATCGCCCGTTCGCCGCTCTTGCAGCCTTCCACCAAAAACTTGCTGACCAGCAGGGTTTTGCCCGTGCCCGTGGCCCCGGTCGCCAAAATGATCGAGTCCTTAAAGAAGCCGCCGCCGCACATTTCGTCCAGCGTCGGCACCCCCGACGACACCCGCACGTTAGACGATCGCTGGGTCAGCTGCATCGCCCCTAGCGGAAAGATATTGATGCCGTCGTTGGTAATCGTAAACGGGTACTCCCCCTTCATGTGGGTGGTGCCCCGCAGCTTGAGAATCTCAATGGTGCGGCGGCGGCGTTCCCCCTCCAGGGCGTTGCGCACAATCACCACGTTGTCGGAGACAAACTCTTCGACCCCGAAGCGGGCCACCGGGCCATACTCATCTAGCCGCTCGGTGGTCATGATGGTAGTAACGCCGATTAGCTTCAGCCGAGCCACCAGGCGAAAAATCTCTCGGCGCACCACCGAGGCCGCATCGTACTGCTGAAACACCGCCGTCACCGAGTCAATGGAAACCCGCTTCGCCTTGTACTTGCGAATGGCGTACTGAATCCGCTCAATTAGAGCCGACAGGTCAAAGTTGCCCACCACATCCTGCCCTTCGGGATCGGGGGAGGCATCGAGAATAAATAGCTTGCCATCGTCCACCAGACGCTGCAAATCCCAGCCAAAGCTGTAGGCGTTTTGAATAATGTCTTCTGGCGATTCTTCAAAGGTGACAAACACCCCAGGCTCATCAAACTCGGTGATGCCGTTGTAGATAAACTGCACCGCAAACAGGGTTTTGCCCGTGCCCGAGGTGCCGCTCACCAGCGTTGATCGCCCCGCCGGAATGCCGCCGTGGCTAATATCGTCTAGCCCCTCGATCATGGTGCGAATCTTACGCACGCCGACGGGGTGAGCAGGAGTCTGCAAATTGTTTTGGTCAGAGTCTGTCATAGGACGTTATTAAATTTATCGGGCAGGGGGCCGCCCTTAAATAAACTACAGGAAAATTACCGGAGATATTGAGGACTAAGCATACCCTGAACCGGCTGCCCTGCCGGTTCTAAGCTGGCTGACCCACAGAGGTGTTGATCAGCAATCCGAAGCTGTCTGGTTGTGCTGTATTCAGCCCCCGAACCTGGCCCCTGGTAGCCCTCGGATTAGCCCCCTTGGGATTAGCCCCCTCGGCTTATCTAGAGACTAGCCATAGATGTCGTCTTCACGCAGCTCATCGTAGAGCAGGTCTAGCCCAATCAGCACCCGCTCGCGATCGGACAGATCGCCGATAATCTTGCGCACCGGCGGCGGCAAAATCTTGGCCAGAGTAGGGGTGGCAAGAATTTTATCCTCCTCTGCCAGCTGCGGGTTTTTGAGCACGTCGATGACCTTGAGGGCATAGACCCCCTGAAACTCTTCTTCCAGAATGTCGTTGAGGGTCTTGAGGGCGCGCAGGGAGTTAGGGGTGTTGCCCGCAACGTAGAGCTTGAGGATGTAGGTCTTTTTAACGGAACTCATGGCAGGCTCTGGGCTACAGGAACATGGACGATTGTATCGGGTCAGGTGAGGGCCTAGGGCTGGCGGGGAATGGATCGCCGGTACATTTCGCACAGGTGGGCAATGATGTCGATCAGGGTGAGTCGGTAATCGAGCAAAACTTCTTCGCTGCGCCCCTCCAGCTTGAGCTGCTTAGCGAAGCTGTCCATCAGCTGCATGTGAATTTCTACGATGTGGGCCACGGAGATATCGGCCATGAACGCCTGATCTACAAGGTCGTCGATCAGCTGGTTGAGGTTGATTTTGGGGTCTTTGGCAAAATAGCCCAGAATAATCATCCGGTAGTCAGCCTTGAGCTGGCCCAGAAAAGCTGCCCGGTCATCGGGGGGCATGTGGCGCAAAAACGAGCTGGGGCTGCGCTTGTAATAAACTCCCAGGTAGCCCAGGCGGGCTTTGAGTTTTTCTGTCAGTCGGTGTTGCTGAGCGCTCAGGCTGTCGTCTGGGGAGTCTGATGGATTCTCTGACGGATCAGCCGCAGGGGCGGCGGCGGCTTTGCTGGCCTCTGACAGCCGGACAAATTCTTCAATAGCGTTCTGAATCACCCGCTCAAGCTGAGGCATTGCCTCAACGGCATGGTGAATAACGGCCCCAGGGTAGGGTTCGGCACCGGCAACGGGCACCGCATTGGTCGCGGCGGGCGGTTCGCGGCGGGCGGGCTCTGCGTCTTCCCCGGAGGCATTCTTTGCCTGACGCTCTGGCTCGCCAATGAGTATCACCACCGGCATCATCAGATCTAGCTGCATCAGGGCGGGGCGCAGGGCCTGCTGCCACACCTGGCTGTCTACTATCAGGCAGTCGGGCAGTTCGGGATGGCTTTTCAACCACTCTAGGGCATCTCCTAGAACGGCACTTTGATGCACGACATATCGGCTAGGGGCCAGATTTAACTCGGGAACCTGCTTAACCTGATCGCCACGGGTCAGGACGTAGATCTGAAGGGGAGCAACCAAGGGGCGAGGAGAATGAGCAGGACAAGAAATAAACCGAGTCCAAGTCTAGCTTTGGAGGTTTGCCTGGGGGAAAGCGACCGATGCCAAGCTGGACTTGGTATATCTAGTAGGCAAGGCCCAGGGTTAACCCCAGGTTTAGCTAGCCAGACACCACAGGAGCCGAGATTTAACACAGCTGCCCTAGGACGCATCATGGGAAGCATCAGGTTATGGTCAATTGTAAAGGGTGGTTGCCAGAATCCGGCCTGCCCCCGCACCCAGAGTCAAACCCTAGGGGATTAGCCTATGGCGCTGCCGCCCCTCGACCACTTTTTGAGCAATGTTCCCGCCTACGATCTGGCTACAGCTCTCGGCGAGATTACCCAAGCTTTGGGGCAGCCGGCGGCGGCGGCCCCCAGCCACATTGTGGTCACTGACGATGAGCATCGACCCCTAGGGGCGATCGCCCTGGGGCGGCTGTGGGCCAGTCACCACACCTGGGGGCTGAGCCATGCTGGGGATAGTCTAGCGGGGCCACGGCTGTTGGATTGCCAGCCTTGGCTAGAGCCGGTGGTGGAGGTGGAGGCCAGTCAGCTTTTAGATATTTCAGCCCTGGCTGATCTGGGGGCGCTGGCTCAAAAAGTGCCTGCCCCAACCCTGGTGGTGATCGACGCTGATGGGCAGTACCTGGGGGTGCTCAACCCGGCTCGGCTGCTGGGCTGGCTGGCTACTCAAGCCGCAGGGCTGAGGGAAGCTAGCCAGCCTGGTACAGACTGGCTAAAGGCCGGGCAAAGGGCCTGGGTGCTAGAGCTGAGCCACGCGCTCAAAACCCCGATTACTACGCTGCTGGGGTTGTCAACCTTACTTTTAGACAGCCGGGTTGGGGCGCTGAGCGATCGCCAGTTTCGCTACGTGAGCCTCATGCGCCAGGCAATTCGTAAGCTGACCACCCTGGTCAACCTGCTGCTCGACTGGATGCGCCTGGAGTCAGACCAGATCGCGCTTAACCTGGAGCGGGTCAGCCTGCAACCCCTGGCTGACAACCTGTTGCCTAGCTTTATCGTTGCCCAGCCTGAGGTTGCGGCAGCCGAGTGGGTAGAGAGCTTTACGGTGCGTCTGGCGACCGCTGAGGGCTGGGTGATGGCTGACCCCCTGCGCCTGCGCCAGAGCCTGCACTACGGCCTGGGCTACCTGTTAGCTCACGGGGCCAGGCCCAGCGGCCTGATGGTCGAGCCTTGGGGGCCGTGGGTCGGGTTTAGCCTGGGCAGCCCAGATGCCCTGGCAATGCCTGGCGCTGAGTATGGGGATAGGTTGGAGCCAGCGGCGGCTGAGGCCTCGACCCGCCCCGAAGCGTTGCCAGAACTCCAGACCCTACAGGGGTTAGGGCTCACCCTGGCCCGGCGGTTTAGCCAGCTGCACGGCGGCGAGGTCAGCCTGTTTAGTAGCCCTGCCTGGGGCAGCCGCCTGACCCTGCTGCTGCCGGCCCCCCCTGCCCTAGCCCGCGCCCAGACCACGGTGCTGGTGCTGCTGGCCTGCGCCAGCGAGGCTGTGGTTGAGCAGGTCTACGGCTGTCTGCGGGGCACCGACTACCGACTGGCGATCGCCCCCTGCTGCCAAACCCTGACCGCCATGCAGAGGCGGCTTACCCCCGCCTGCACCATGATTCACTGGGAATCGCTGCCCGATGCCCCCAGCAACGCCGCCGCCCGCCAGGCTCTGGTAGATGGTTTAGAGATGGCCAACCCGGTGGTGCTGAGACCCGCAGCGGTGGCGACCATGGCAACGGGTTTAGCCTCGGCAGAGAGCGATTGGGAGGCAGATATCGCCAGCCAAGTGCTATCGGTTGAGACCCTGGCCCAGGGGCTGCGGCCCTTGCTCGACCAAATCTGTCAGCGATATCCGGTGCCGCTGGCGGGGCTCACCATGCTGCTGCTGCGATCGCCGGCCTCCGGAGATCCCCCCAGCGCCCTGTCTGCCGCTGTGCAAACCTGGCTTCAGCGCTACCGCTGCCGCCTGCTTCAGGCCGACGATCTGGCCCAGGCCAATTTGCTCAGTCGGGTGTGGCAGCCCCAGGCGATCGTTTTAGATAGCACTGAGCCAGTGCCCCTGGCCGAACTCCAGGCTCTGGCCCGCTACCCGGCCCTGGCCCAACTGCCCCTGGTGACGCTGGTGTCGGGGGCAGATGAAGCTGAGGCCCTGGCCCTGGGGCTGACCCTGGTGCCCTGCCTAGAGGTACTCCGCCAGCCCCCGGCTGAGGCCGTGAGGAGCCTGATGCAGGCGATCGCCAGGCACCACCACCTCTGAGCGCTAAGCCAGGGAATTCAAGGGGGCTGATCAGGGATCTGGGGGGCAAATTTCTGCTGCGGTGGATCAAATCTGTCCCGGAGTATCGTGGGTCATCATTTTTGGCCACAATTTTGGGCATATTGAGACCACTGCCCTGGGGTATTGACAACGGCTTACCATTCAGAAACCCATGCCCGACCCTGAGTTCTATCGTCCTCATGCCCCCCTCACTGATCTGGCTGAGTCCTCTGCTTCCCAGACTGCGCTGCTGCCCTGGCTGACCCTGGCGTTGCTCTGGCAAAAGGCCTGGAAAAAAACCTGGCAAAAAGGCGAGCACCCGTGGCTAGACCTCAAGCCTGGGGCCACAGACTCTCAGCGGCTAATTGATGTGCTGCCTGGCATTGTGTTTCAGGCCGACGGCGATGCGGGATGGTCAATGCGCTACCTCAGCGCTGGCTGCTACGCGCTCACCGGATACCCCCCAGAGGATTTGCTGGGGAGCAGCAAGGTGATTTCCTACAACGACATCACCCACCCCGATGACCTGTCTCGGGTGCTGGCGACCATTCAGCAGGCCATTGACGGCGGCCAGCCCTACGAGGTGGAGTACCGAATTAAAACCCGCAGCGGCCAGGAGAAATGGGTGTGGGAAAAGGGATCGCTAATTCTCGGGGTTGAGGGGGCGATCAACGGGATAGAGGGGTTTATTACCGACATTACCCCCCTCAAGCAGTCGGAGGCCGCCCTGCATTTGAGCGAGCTGTCGCTGCAACTGGCCGAGTCGAAGTATCGCAACATGTTTGAAAATGCGGTCGAAGGCATGTTTCAGAGCACCCCAGGGGGCCGCTACCTGACCGTCAACCCCATGCTGGCCAGGCTCTACGGCTACGATTCGACCGCAGACTTGATGCACAACCTGACGGATATCAACCACCAGCTCTACGTACAGCCGGGTCGCCGTCAGGAGTTTGCCCAGCTGATTCAAGCTAGCGGGGCGGTGCTGGGGTTTGAGTCGGAGGTCTACCGCAAAGATGGGTCTGTAATTTGGATTTCGGAGTCGGCGCGGGCGTTCTTTGACAACCACCAGCAACTGGTCGGCTACGAGGGCACGGTCGAAGACATTAGCGATCGCAAGCGGGGGGAGGCCGCGATTTTGCGCCGCGATCGCATGCTGCTGGGGGTAGCCGAGGCCAGCCAGTGCCTGCTCACCGCCGCCGACGTGCACCAGGCGGTTCCCCAGGTGCTGGCTTGCCTGGGGGAGGCCGCCACCGCCGATCGCGTCTACGTCTATACCCACCATCTCCAGTCGGTGACCGGGGAACCGGCCATGACTATGTGCTACGAGTGGACTACCCCCAACACCGCCCCCGGCATTGATCAGCCCTACTGGCAAGACCAGAGCTACCGCGCCCTGGGCCTAGAGCGCTGGCTGCCCCTGCTAGAGCAAGGCCAGTCGATCTGTTCTCTGACCCGCCACTTTCCCCCCGGCGAGCAGGCGGTATTGCTCCGGGACGGCATTCTATCGATTTTGATGGTGCCAATTTTTATTGACGCCCAGCTGTGGGGCTACATTGGCTTTGACGCCTGCGAGCAGGAGTGGGAATGGAACGCCAGCGATGAATCGATTTTAGTGGCGGTGGCGGCCAGCCTGGGGGGGGCGCTCAAACGCCAGCGCACCGAGGCCCAAATGTGCTATCAGGTCTACCACGATACCCTCACCGGGCTGCCCAACCGGGCCTTTTTTGACCAGCAACTGCCCCAGGCGATCGCCCGCACCCGCCAGAGCGACCAGCAGCTGGCGGTGATCTTTCTAGATCTAGACAACTTTAAAACCATCAACGATACCCTCAGCCATGCCGTCGGCGACCTGCTCTTGCAGCAGGTCACCCAGCGCATTGGCATTGCCCTGCGGGCCGAAGATATCGTGGCCCGCTGGGGCGGTGATGAGTTTACGCTGATCTTGCCCAACCTGGCCGACCCCAGCGATGCCGCTAAAATTGCCCACCGCATTGCCGACCAGCTGACGCCGCCGTTTTTGCTGCAAAATCACGAGCTGCACGTCACCGCTAGCCTTGGCATTGCCATATTTCCAGAGGATGGCCAAGACATGACCACGCTGCTGCAAAATGCCGATGTGGCTATGTATCGAGCTAAGCAGCAGGGCCGCAACAACTACCAGTTCTACACCCAGAGTCTGAGCACCGAGGCCGCCCAGCGGCTCACAATGGAGAGCTATCTGCACCACGCCCTTGGGCGGGATGAATTTACCCTCTACTACCAGCCCCAGGTCAATGTAGATACAGGGGAAATTGTGCAAATGGAGGCGCTGCTGCGGTGGCAGCACCCTACCCTAGGTCTGGTGGCACCGCAGCAGTTTATTCCCCTAGCGGAAGAAAATGGGCTGATTGTGCCCATCGGCGAATGGGTGTTATACACCGCCTGCGCCCAGGTTATGACCTGGCACCAGGAGGGTCTGCCCCTGGTCAAGCTGGCGGTGAACCTTTCGGCCCGGCAGCTTCAGCACCCGAACCTGGTGGGCATGGTCGCCCAGGTGCTGGCCGAAACCGGGCTACCGGCCACCCACCTAGAATTAGAAATCACTGAAACCGCCGCTATGGCCGATATGGCGGCCTCCATTGAGCGACTGCGCGAGCTGCGCCATCTGGGGGTAAAAATATCGATGGATGACTTTGGCACGGGCTACTCCTGTCTGAGCTACCTGAAGCAGTTTCCCCTAGACGGCATCAAGATTGACCGCGCGTTTGTGATCGATTTGCCCCACAGCGCTGCCGACCAGGCGATGGTCACCGCCATCATTGCCATGGCTCGGGGTCTAGCCCTGAGCGTGGTAGCCGAGGGGGTAGAGACCGCCGAGCAAAATTGCTGCCTCCACCACCTGGGCTGCAGCGAAATGCAGGGCTTTTTGTTTGGCAGGCCCCAGCCTGCGGCGGTGGCGGCGGCCTACCTGAGCCCGGTCTCGCCCTGTCTCCAGCCAGGCGCAGCGGCTGGCTAGCCCAGGGCCGTCTTGAGCTGGCGGCAAAATTCACCGATGGTGCGCAGAGCGGCCTGGGGGTCTTCGCCAGCCAGGCGTTTGACAAAGGCACTGCCGACAATCACACCGTCGGCACCCCAGGCCCTGAGCTGCTGGGCCTGGTCGGGGTCAGAGACGCCAAAGCCAACGCCAATGGGTTTATCGGTGTTTTGCTTGAGGCCGTCGATTAGATCTTTGACTCGACTTTGTAGCTCGCTGCGAGTGCCCGTTACCCCGGTGACGCTGACCAGGTAGACAAACCCCTGGGCCTGGGCGGCGATCGCCGCAATTCGTTCCGGTGGCGAAGTGGGAGCCACCAGCAGCGTCACATCAATGCTCGCCGCTGCCGCTGCCGTCAGCAGATCTTCCACCTCTTCGAGGGGCAGGTCGGGCACCACCAGGCCCGCCACCCCTACCGCCACGATGTCGGCCATAAACTGGTCGATCCCCCGGTTGAGAATCGGGTTGTAGTAGGTAAATAAAATCAGCGGGGCCTGTAGCTCGGGGCTGAGGGTTTTGACCATGGCCAGCACCCGGTCGAGGGTGACGCCTTTTGCGAGGGCGCGGGTGGCCGCCGCCTGGATCACCGGCCCGTCGGCCAGGGGGTCAGAGTAGGGCACCCCCAGCTCAATAAAATCGGCCCCGTTTTGGTCGAGCACCCGCAGGGCCGCAGCGGTGGTCTCAAGGTCAGGGTCGCCAGCGGTAATGAAGGGAATCAGGGCGCACTCACCCCGCGATCGCAGATCACGGAAGCGTTCAGAAACAAGGGCCATAGCAGGTACCGGAAAACCTCAGTCCAATAGAGCACTCTAGAGCAAGAGTGGCCCCAAGTCTATGGTCTGTGCCGGGTTAGGGATCTGTAATGCCTCAGGCATCATCGCCCTGGTCGAGTTTTTCTTGCAGGGCGGCTAGCTGTTCGGGGCTGAGTTCGTCCAGGCGGCGCTGGAGCACCGCCGTCTCATAGTCATCCATCTGCTGGTTGAGGGTCATGTTGCGCGTTACCACCCGCAGCAGGTAGCTGGCCAGCCAGGCCACTACGCCCCCTACCATCACGGCCTGACTCCAGATGCCAGCGGAGATGCCGTCGAGGCCAAACAGGCGAAAGCCCAGAAATAGCCCGCCGCCCGCTAAAGATATGCCGATGCCAACGGCGATTACGTCAATGCGTCGCATAGCCCGTCAAGACCTAAGGTCGCGGGGCTGGGGACGAAAGTTTAGAAATGGGCTAAACAGCAGCATGCCGGGGAAGAACACAAACACCACCCCGTAGAGCAGGGTGCGCTCTACCGACCCGGCTACATACCAGCGCTGCCGCAGGTAGAAGATTAGCGCCAGGGGCACCACCACCAGATAGAACCCGGCAATGCCGATGTAGGCTCCTGCCGCCAGGAGAAAATCATTGGATAGTTCTGGCATTGTCATAGTAATTATTGGCTAACCCAGTTGTAGTAGCTGACCTAGGGCGAGCAGAGGCAGCTCAGCGCCCCGCCTACCAAAATCATAGAGCCTCTTTGGTAATTGTAAAGGAGATCATCGCAGAGGGATGATCGGCCAGCGCTATGACCCCGGTGCGCCGGTAGCGCCCTAAAGACCACAGGCCCAGGGCGCGATCGGGGCCGCCGTGATACTTCAGGGTTTTTTGCCGATCGCCCACAATGCCTTAGGCGGTCACCAGGGCTGAGGCCACTGACCGCTTAGGCGACCCCCGGCAGAGCAATTAATCTGTGTAACTTAGCCGCAGGCTGGCATAGGTCAATTCCTTTGTTGATAGCGATTTTGGCCCTTAAACCGAGGCCCCGTCACTCGGGTCTGGCTCCGCCCTTACGAATTGCCCTTATGAATTCCATATAACCTCTGTGGTAAGTTTCTGTCTAAATTTCCGGGTGCCTTGGCATGCCACGCAAAATCGCTAATCCGGAATAATGTTGGAAATCTTTACGGTTTTCTATGTGTAACCACCGATGAATTGGTATGATTTGCCGAGGTTCAGCCAAAACGTCAGTGTTTGCATCCTTCAAAGGGCAGAGTTTTTAGGTTTTGAAATGATTGACTGATGGGCTAAAAGTGATTGAGGCAATGCCTCAGTCAGTATCGAGTCGGTGCCAGGTTAAGCGATACAAGGCCAGGCTGGTTCTGGCCAGGCTTTTGGTGGTGTGAGGAGTTGTCTCAGAGGGTTGGTGTGAGGCGTATTCAGCGACAATTGTGCCGGGGGCTGCTGTTTTTGCTGACCCTGGTTTTGACCTATGGCCTCGGCCAGTTTGGGGCATCGCCTCCGGCCGCCCAGGCCCAAAGCCGAATCTTTATTAACCAGGCGGTGGCCCAGTTTGACGGCCCCACAGGGCCAGTCACCACCGCCTCCAATGAGACGCGGGTGGGGGAAAATATTGTTCCCCTCCAGATCGTCAAGACCGCCGACCGGGCCGCCGCTGAGCCTGGGGATGTGGTGGTCTATCGTCTGCTGATCACCAACCCCTCTAGTCGAGTGGCCACCCCCCTGACGGTAACTGACCAGCTGCCTCGGGGCCTGCGCTACGTGCCCAACTCGGTGCAGACGACGCCGCTGCAGCCCACCCAGCAGGTGCTCACCGACAGCAGCTTGACCCTGACCTTTGCGGCCCTCGACCCAGGGGCTTCGATCTCGGTGGCCTACGCGGTGCTGGTCACCCCCGAGGCAGTGCAGGGCGACGGGCGCAACGTGGCCCAGGCCGCAGCGCCGGGCTTTGCCCCGGTAACGGCTCCCTTCCAGCTGACCATTCGCCCCGGCATTGTGTCTGACTGCGGCACCATTGTGGGCCGGGTGTTTGTGGATCGCAATTTTGACGGACAGCAGCAGCCCGGTGAGCCTGGGGTGCCCAACGCCGTGATCTTTATGGACGATGGCAACCGCATCTTGACCGACCCCGATGGATTGTTTTCGCTGGTCAATGTGCTGCCGGGCTACCGGGTCGGCACGCTCGATCTCTACAGCCTGCCGGGCTACACCCTGGCCCCCAACCTCTACCGCATTGAGGAAAATAGCGTCTCCCGCTTTGTGCGGCTGTCGCCGGGCGCTCTGGGCCGCATGAACTTTGCCGTTACACCAACCTTTGGGGAGGAGCAGTCATGATGTTTCTGTCTTCTCGTGCGCTGGGTTTGGGGCTGTTGACCACGCTGGTAGGGTCGCTGGGGGTCTTGCTGCCCGTCCAGGCCGCCCCCGAGGCGCTAGGCACCGCCGCAGATCTGGAGACTGCGGCAGATCAGGGCGCGGTGGTAGACGCTTTAACCCTGCCCTTGCCCGAGTCAGCTCCTTCTGATCTGGCCCCTTCTAATCTGGCTCCCTCGACTCCTGGTGAGTCGGTCTGGGATAGCCCGGAGAGGGCGATCGCCGATGCCACCATCTTGCCCCTGGGCTATCTACCCACGGCAGCGACAGAATCGACTGAGCTGCCCGGCACCGCCCTGCCCCTGGCCAACCGGAGCGAAAACTCGGAACTGTTCGAGTTCAACTTTGACGGCGATCAGCTACCCCTTAGCCCGCCGCCCACCCAGCTGCTGCGGCCCGTGGTGCCGCAGCCCGAGGCGGTGGCCTATACCCTCACCCTGACCCCCGAGCGCGAGGTGCAGATTCCGGCCAACGGGCGATCGGCGCTGACTTTGGTGGGGGCAGTGACTACCGCTGACGGTCAGCCCCTCGATGGCGATGTGGTGGTGACGCTGACCAGCAGCGCTGGAGAATTTATCGGGGCCGACTACGACGGCGATCGCGCCGGGTTTCAGGTGCTGGCTCGCCGGGGTCAGTTTGAGGCCCAGCTGCGCTCGACCCTCGACGCCCAGCCCGCCACGGTGCGCGCCGCCATCGATGCCCGCACCCTGCGGGAGTTTGACCCCACCCTGCGCCAGGGCTACCCCGCCCTCGATGCCACCACCCAGGTGAGCTTCTACACCGATCTGCGGCCTACGATTATTTCTGGGGTGGTCGATTTTCGGGTGGGCCGGGGCGGCACTAACCTGTTGGGCAGCTTTAGAGACTTTCTCAACCCTGACTCCCTCAATCAGGATGTCGAGGTCAGCTTTACCACCGGCCTATTTGCCACGGGGGCCGTGGGCGACTGGATGTTTACCGGCGCCTACAACAACACCCGTGGCCTCAACGATCGCTGCGATGGCAGCAGCCTCTACCGCGATGTGCAGGCCTGTGACCAAACCTACCCGGTGTACGGCGACAGCTCCACCACCGATTTTCTCACCCCCTCGATTGACAGTCTTTACCTGCGGTTCCAGCGCGACTCGCTGGTGCCCGCTGCCAGGCCAGACTATTTTATGTGGGGCGACTATGGCACCCAGGAGTTTGCGGGGCGATCGCAGCAGTTTACCGCCACGGTGCGCGAGCTGCACGGATTTAAGGGCAACTACACCTTTGGCAACGGCCTTCAGCTCACCGCCCTGTACGGCGATAATGTGCGGCCCTTTCAGCGCGACACCATTGCCCCCGACGGCACCAGCGGCTACTACTTTTTGTCGCGGCGGCTGGTGCTGCGGGGCAGTGAGAACGTGTTCATTGAAGCGGAGGAGTTTAACCGCCCCGGCACCGTGCTGGAGCGCACCCCCCTCTACCGGGGCGTTGACTACGACATTGACTACGATCGCGGCACCCTGCTGTTCCGTCAGCCCGTGCGCGCCGTCGACCTCAACCCCCTAGGCACCACCCTGGTGCAGCGCATTGTCGTCACCTATCAGGTGGAAGATGCCAGCGTCCGGGGCAGCCTCTACGCCGGGCGGCTTCAGTATCAGCCCGCGGGCGACAGCGGCGGTGTAGTTGGGGCCTCGGTGCTGAGCGAAAACCAGGGTGCCCAAGACTTTACCCTCTACGGGGTCGACTTTCTCTGGCCCCTGGGCGACAGGGGCGAAGTCACCGGAGAATTTGCCCGCTCGGCCTTTAACGCCGGGGCGGTCAATAACCAGGGCAATGCCTACCGCATTGAGCTGAGTGCCACCCCCTTTGAGGGCATCAATGGCCAAGCCTACTACCGCTCCACCGACAGCGGCTTTAACAACACCGCCACCAGCACCTTTAGACCGGGGCAAACCCGCTGGGGCGGGCAGTTGCAGGCCCAGGTCGGCCCCCAGACTCAGATTCGCGCCATCGTCGATCAAGAACGCAACCTGGGCAGCGGCATCGCCATTCCAACGGCGGCCTCGGGGCTGCTGCGGCCCGGCCAAAACGCCATCCAGGGCGGGCGCATTGACAACACGCTGACCGAGCTGCGGGCCGGTATTGTGCAGCAGTTTGGCAGCGCCACCCTGGGCATTGACTTTGTCAATCGCAACCGCGATGACCGTGTTGGCAATACCTCGACCAACGCCAACCAGCTGGTGTCGCGGCTCAACCTGCCCCTGACGGCGACCCTCAGCGCCCTGGCCCAGAGCGAGCTCAACCTGGGCACCACCGACGCCCTCTACCCCACCCGCAATACCGTGGGTTTGGAATGGGCGGTGCAGCCTGGTGTCAGCCTGCGGCTGGCCCAGCAGTTTCTCTCGGGGGGCACGGGGCCTAACTCCATCACCAGCCTCGACACTCTGGTGGACTACGAGCTAGACGACAACACCACCCTGACCAACCGCTACTCGCTGCTGAGCGGCTACAACGGCATCACCGGCCAGGGGGCGATCGGCCTCAACCACCGGCTGGTGCTGGCACCGGGGCTGCGGGCCAACTTTGGCTTTGAGCGCATCTTTGGCGATGGCTTTAACCTCACCGGGGCCGGGCAGCAGTTTGCTCAACCCTTTGCCGTGGGCCAGGGGGGCAGCTCGGCCCTGGGTCTACAGGCGGCCACCGTGTATTCGGTCGGGTTAGAGTACACCGACAACCCCGACTGGCAGGCCAGCGGGCGCATCGAGTACCGCGACTCGCCGGGGTCAAACAACCTGGTGCTGGGGGCCGCAACAGCGGGGCGGCTGACCGACTCGCTCACGGGCCTGGCCCGCTTTGACCTGGGCAATTTTGCCAACCAGACCATTACCGATCAGCTGGGCAACTCCAGCACGCTGCGCCTGGGGCTGGCCTACCGCAACCCGGTGAGCGACGTGTTTAATGGCCTGCTCAGCTACGAGTATCGCCAAAACCCCAGCAGCACCCCCGACAGCATTTTGCAGGGCACCAGCTCTGAGGCCCGCGACCACACCCTGGCACTAGAGGGCATCTACGCCCCCAACTATCAGTGGGAGTTTTACAGCAAGTATGCGCTGCGGGCCAGCTCGGTCAACCTGGCCGAAAACTTTGGCTTCTCAAACAGCATTCACCTGGCGCAGCTGCGGGCCACCTACCGCTTTGCCTACCGCTGGGATGTGGGGGCAGAGGTGCGCTACGTGGGGCAGCCGGTGATTGGCTACAACGAAACTGGCTTTGCCCTAGAGGCGGGCTACTACCTCACCCCCGACGTGCGCCTGGGGCTGGGCTACAGCTTTGGCGGGGCCAACGATGGCTCGTTTACGGGCGGTGGTGGCTATCGCTCGGCCAGTGGCCCCTACTTTGGCATTACCGCCAAGGTCAACCAGCTGTTTAACAGCTTTGGGGTGCAGCCGGTGTCGCCACCCCAGCAGCAAGACTCTTACGTAGACCAGGAGGCCCTGATCGACAGGCCCGAAGTAACGGGCGCTGCCCCAGGAGGTGAGGAATGAATCAGCAGTGGTGGATCGGATGTGGGGCGTTGCCCTTGTGGGGCACGTCGTTGACCATCGCCCTGGTTGCCCCTGGCCTGGTGGGGGTGATGGCTCCGGCCCTGGGGCAGTCGGCGCTGCCCGCCTACAGTCTAGTGGTGACCAGTCCTTTAGATGGGCCGGTAGCCGACGACGAGGTGCTCACCCTGAGAGAAGCCCTGGAGTTGGCCAATGGCACCCTCACCCCAGAAGACCTGAGTGCGGCGGAACAGGCCTTGGTTGAAGCTCTCCCGGCGGGCCAGGGATCGCAGATTAGCTTTGCCCTGCCAGAAGACCAGGCGGTGATTGCGCTGGTCGATCTGCTGCCCGAGATCGTCGCTCCAGAGCTGGTGATTGACGGCACTACCCAGGCGGGCTATGACGCGGACGCAGGTCTAGATCCGAGGTTTCCGCCCGCGCCTGTGGTCAGCCTGACCGTAGCCGAAGGCATCGAGGTGGCCCGTGGCCTGACTATTGCCGCCGACGGGGTGACGGTGCGGGGTCTGAGTGTCTATGGCTTTCGCACGAGCGATCGCGCTACCCAGACCACGCCCCCTTCAGATATTTTTGTCAGCGCCCTGGCTCCGCCGGTCGACGCCAGCCCCCTCAGCCCGGTGCTAGAGCTGTTTCGTTTAGAAACGCCCGAGGCCGCCCCACGGGGAGTGGTGATTGAGCAAAACTGGCTGGGGCTACCCCCAGACGAAGCGTTTCCGGCGGTGCCCTCGGCCTTTGGGGTGACGGTGTTTAACGCCGTGGAGACCACCATTCGCAACAACCGCATTCAAAACCACGACGGTAGCGCCATTATTACGGGCTTTCGGGCCGATGGTTTGCAGGTGAGCGAAAACGCCATTATTGGCAACGGATTGTCGGGCATGCCCGACGCCATTCGCCTGGAGGGCACCATTGACCGCAGCGCCATCACCAACAACCTGATCTGCGCCAACGACGGCAGCGGCATCTATATCTATAGGCCCGAGGGCGCGACCCAAATCTCGGGCAACGCCATTCAGTACAACGGGCGACGGTTTGAGCGCGCGGCGGTCTACCTGATGGGCAGCGATCACCAGGTCAACGACAATTTCATCGGCTACCAGCCGGGGCCGGGGGTGGTGGTGACCGCCTACCCCGAGAGCCGCGGCAACCAAATTCGCGGCAACCGCTACGCTGAGCTAGACGGGCTGGCCATCGACCTCAACACCCAGGGCAATATCGGCGTCCAAGACTTTCAAAAGGGGGATGGGCCAAACCCACCCCGCAACAGCCACCACCGCCGCCGCGAAACCGGCAATGCAGCCATTGATGCCCCCCAGTTTGACAGCTATACCTTTGCCACGGGGCCAGGTCAGGTGACGCTGACGGGCACCGCCGACCCCAACAGCGAGGTTGACCTCTACCGGGTCGATGGGGCAGGCTTTCCCTACAGCCCGCTGTCGGAGCGGCTGGGCACGGTGACCGCCAGCCCCGAGGGCAGCTTTAGCGCCAGCCTCTCGCTGCCGCCGGGGACGCGGGTGAGTGCGATCGCCTCCGACCCTGAGTGGGGCACCTCAGAACCTGCCGCTGTCGCAGCGGTAGCAACCGCCGATGGGGCCGTGCCTGAGCTGCCCGCCACCCCGATAGAGCTACCCAGCTGTGCGCCGCCCGCACCGCCGCCTGAGCCAGAGGTACCACCCACGCCCCTAGAGCCCCTGCGGCTAGAGATTCCGCGTAACATTCACTTTGCCCTTGATCGCTCCAATATCAGCTCCGAGAGTGCGGCGGTGCTCGATCAGATTGCCGCCTCCCTGCTGGAGTTTCCCTTCCTCACCGTCGAGTTGCACGGCCACACTGACCCCCGCGCCAGCGCTGCCTACAACCTCGCCCTCAGCGAGCGCCGCGCCCTGGCCGCCCGCGACTACCTGATTCGCCAAGGCGTACCGCAAGAGCGGATGCGGATTGTGCCCTTTGGCCTCACCCAGCGGCGCAGCGATGAAAGCTCGCGACTGGCCTACGCCCGCGATCGCCGTGTGGAGTTTGTCTTCACCGACCTGCGCGGCCTGGAGATTATCTTTATCGATCAAGAGGCCGACCTCCAGCTTGAGTAGCCCCAAGATTCCTCGCCAACCTTGCCCGTTCAGCAGAACCTATCTATGTTTGCACTGTTCCAGTCCTGCCTCCGTCCCCTGCTGCCGCTGCCCCTAGCTCGGGCGCTGCGTCTAACTGTCTGCCTGCTCTTTGTCGCAGCCAGCCTGACGGGCTGGGCTTCCCCCTCCTGGGCTCAACTGATAACACCTCCCGGATCACAGCCGGTAACAGCTATCAACCCTGTGGTCGAAGCCGCCGGGGGAGCAGGGCCTACCCTTACGCCCTTTGCTGCCCCCTGCGACAACGGAGGTACTCTGGCAGGATGCACTGGGCAGCAGGCCAACCTCAGCTACCAGGGCCAAAATAGGAGGCTGACTACCTTTGCAGCTGGCGGACAGACCTATGAGCGGGTCGTTATCCCTGGGGAAACCGTGGTGTTTCGCCGGGCGGGGGTACCTGCGGGTTTACCTGCGGCACTACCCCGAGATATTTTATTCTTTGAAGGGGGGCAGGAGGGGACTGTAGTGCCAAATCAGCCGATTAGCTTGCTGCCCAGCATCGTGCCCCCTACTCAAACTGTTGAACAGGTGATGCTGTCACCGTTTATTAACCGGGGTATCGACAACGTTTTTGCAAACGCCTTTGCAAACGTCTTTGCCGGTGCAGCTGACCAGGACACCCGCAACAATGTTCGGCGCATTGACTATATTTCCCCGGCGGGAATTACGGTGCCTGTTGCCGAGCGTGACACCCAGGGCTTTGTGGTTTTTGAGCGAGGAGGAAACGATAACTTTGCCATTGCTGCGATCACAGCTATTGACCCGTTCACCCAGCTGCCGACTGCCTATGGGACATTAGGGCGGCTTCAGCCTGGTGATTGGGGGAGAACAAATATTGGGTTCACAACGCTCGTGCAGCGTCGAGAACCGATAGGAACAGGCCCCTTTAGGCCTAGCCACGTTGTCGTTCATGATCCAGCTAATAACCAGGATCAGTTTATTTCTGGCATCTTCTTCCCCGTTAGTTCCCTAGTGCCGAATACACAAGCCACCATTTTTGGCTACTCGTTGTTCTCCGACGAAGTAGGTCTAAATCCGCCAGCAGACCTACGGCCCTTTGCGGGGTTTCCTAACGCTGGTGATTTCACAACTGGCGGCCTCGACTTAGTAGCAGGGGGCTTTGGCTTGTTTCGCGTTGCCCAGCCTCAGCCGCCCAGCTTTGCGCTGCTAAAGCGGATTACCAACCTGTTTGGCGTTGCCCCGCTGCCCAACTTCAACCAGTTTGTGGGTGACGGGGCAGCGCTGATCCTGCTGCAAAACAACAACCTCGGGCAGGGGCTAGACGTCATCACCGACCCGGCGGTGCAGGCGGGTAACGGCATTGAATACACCGTCTACTTTGCCAACTCCGGCTTGGGGGCAGCCCCTAATGTGGTGCTGTGCGACCAGATACCGGTGGGGCTGACCTTTGCCCCCAACGGCTATGGGCCGGGGCTGGGCATTCAGGCGATCGCCGCCTCAAGCCCACCGGGGCCGGTGGTCAATTACACCAACGCCGCCGATGGCGACCCCGGCACGTTCTTTGCCCCAGGGGCGGCGCTGCCCCCCTTCTGCGGTACTAACCAGGGCAATGGTGCCGTGGTGGTCAATGCGGCCAATGTGGCCGCCAATCAGGTGGGCTTCATTCGCTTTAGAACCACCGTGGACTAGCGTAAGACGTTGGGTTTTGCCCTGGGGTCAAGGGTCGAAACCAGCATTGCCCACAGGTAGTTCTGTGGGCAATGCTGCAAACCGCAAGGCTCGACGAAGCATTGATCCGAAGAATTGCTTTGGCCGCTCACTGGTTTCGCAGATCAGTGGGGTGGGCTACACTGGTCACACACAGGCTACCTACAGGCTGCGATCGCCCCCTGGGTCTACCGTTGATCACTGCACTTCTCTGCGGCTATGCCCGACGCCCTGGTTTCTCTCGCCCACTATTACCATGGCCGTACCAAGTACGCCCCTGAGACCCTTGCTGCCCAGGCTCGACCGCTTGACTACGGGCAGCAGCCTATCCCCTTTAAAACTTACCGGGTGGGCACTGAGGTAGACCTCAAACCCTACCTAGAAAATGATAGTTCTGCGCCAGAGAATTCTGCGTCGGGGAGTTCTGCGTCGGGGAATGAATACCTGGACTGGATGCGCCTGTCGAGGCTGCTGATCAACGTCTATGGGTTGACCGCTAAGTTCCCTACCGCTACGGGGCAAACCTTCTATCTGCGATCGGCCCCCTCGGCGGGGGGGCTGTACCCGGCGGAGGTCTACGTGATTTCGCGGGGCACCCGGCTGCTGCCCGCCGGGCTGTATAACTACCAGGCCCGTAGTCATACCCTCTGGCGCTACTGGGACGACCACTGTTGGCAGGAGTTGCAGCGGGCCTGTTTCTGGCACCCAACCTTAGAAGCGACCCACCTGGCCGTGGTTGTGACCGGGGTGTTCTACCGCTCGGCCTGGCGCTACCAAGACCGGGCCTACCGCCGCATTTGTTTAGACGTGGGCCATCTGCTGGGCAATTTAGAGCTGGCCAGCGCCCTGGTCGATTACCGCCCCCACCTAATTGCCAGCTTTGCCGATCGCGCCCTGGCCGACCTGCTCTATCTAGATCCAGCCGCAGAGGGCGCGCTGGCGGTGCTGCCCCTGGCCGACCTGCTGACGGTAGAGCAAAACCTGCCCTGTGCCGAGGTGGCCTTTGCCACTGCGCCCCAGACGAGCTTTCCGGCCCTGGCCGCTGGCGAGTTGCTGAGCTACTTTCACCAGGTGACCGAAATTGCGCCTACGGCTGACGCCCCTAGATGGGCCATGCGCCCCACGGGCGATACCCCACAGCCTACCGATACCCTCGAAGATAAGTACAACCTGCCCTTTGGCCTGCGGGTACCTATGGCCACTGCGCCGATCGCCTGGGGGCCGCATCTAGAGCAGTTGGAAACAGCGTTATTTAAACGACGATCAACCCGTCGCTTTAGCGGCGGAGCTATAGATCTAGCAGCCCTGAAGCAGCTTCTAGATTTTACCTACCAGCCCGGCCACTACCGCGACCAGGGCTTAGACCCTGACCCTGACTACGGCGATCGCGCGCTGGTGCATACCTTTGTGGTCGCCTCTGCCGTAGATGGGCTAGACGACGGCTGCTACTACTACGCCCCCCGCAGCGAAGAGCTGCGCCAGGTGCGCTTTAAGAATTTTCGCCGTGAGCTGCACTACCTGTGTCTGGGGCAGGAGCTGGGCCGCGATGCTGCTGCGGTAGTGTTTCATACTGCTGATCTGAGCGCGGCGGTGGCGGCCTACGGCGATCGCGTCTACCGCTACCTGCACATGGATGCCGGGCACCTGGGGCAGCGGCTAAATCTGGCCGCCACTCGGCTGGGCCTGGGGGTGAGCGGCATTGGCGGCTTCTACGATGACCAGGTCAACGAGGTGCTGGGCATTCCGCCCGACGAAGCGGTGATCTACATTACGACCCTAGGGCAATCGGGGTAGCCTACAGAATATAGAGCTTGTTCCAAATGGCACTGTTGAAGCTACCTGTAGTTGCCGTCTTAATTAACCTATGGCCCACCTTCAGCCTCAAACTGTAATTGCAGAAGACAGCGATCTAGCGCCAGGAGGGCCGCCGACAGCCCCCAACAGCATGACAGTACTGCTGGTCAGCGGTTCCGCAAACCAGGGTCTGCAACAGCCCTTGCCTTCGGTTTCCCAGGGCGATCATTTCCTAGAAACCCACACGCTGAACGACGCTTTGAACCTCTGGCGCTGGGGCAAAGCCGACTGGGTGCTGCTCGATTTAGCTCAGCCTGAGGGCCATGGGCTGGCGTTTTTGGCTGCGATCGCCGCGACTGGCACTCAACGCCCCCTGCCCGTCACGGTGCTGGTACAGCCAGGACAAGAGCGCGACGCTCTAGAGGCGATGAAGCTGGGCGCTGCCGACTACCTCTACTCAGCAGAATTCACCCCTAAAACGCTCTTAACTAGTCTAGAACTCCACCGGCAGGCCCGCACCAAAGCAACGCAGCAGGCCACTGTGGCGCTGCCCAATGGCTGCAGATACTACAAAAATCTGGTCAAAAACTCTCCCGATATCATCGAGCGGTTTGACCTCCAGATGCGCCACCTCTACGTCAGCCCAGCGTTGAGCAAACTCACCGGCATTGACAGCAGCGCTTTTTTGGGCAAAACCTGTCGCGAACTGGGCATGGGTGAGGCCATGATCAACGCCTGGGAGGCCGCCGTGGCTGCCCTGCTGGCCGAGGGAGAGAAACAGGCGATTGAGTTTTCCACCCCCACGCTGCTCGGCCTGCGGCATTTTGAGATGGTGCTGGCCCCGGAGTGGTCAGACTTGGGGCAGGTAGAGTCGATCCTGTGCATTTCCCGCGACATCAGCGATCGCAAGACTGCCGAAACCACCCGACTGCAAAGCGAAGCCCTGCGCCACGAGCTAGGGCTGCTAGAGCAAATTCTCGACACAGTGCTAGCCGGCTACTGGGATTTTGACTTCGAGCGCGGCACGGCCCACTACAGCCCTGGGTTTAAAGCGATGTTTGGCTACGCCGATGACGAACTACCCAACCAGATTGATACCTGGCAGCAGATCAGTTTTGCTGAAGATATCCCCATCGCCCAGGCCTCCTTTGATCGCCACGTCAAAAGCCGGGGCGCGGTGCCGCACTATGCGGAAATACGCTACCGCCACAAAGATGGCTCCACGGTGTGGGTAATTTGCGCTGGTCGGGTGCTCACCTGGGATCAGGCTGGTCAGCCCATGCGCATGGTGGGCTGTCATGTCGACATCAGCCAGCTCAAGCAGGCCGAGGCCGAGCTGCAAACGCACCAGACTCGCCTCCAAACCGCCCAGCGCATCGGCAACCTGGGCAGCTGGGAGTTTGATTTGCAGACCCAGGGCATCACCTGGTCTGACCAGATATATCGCATTTTTGGCCGCGACCCGGCGAGTGGCCCCCCCAGCCTAGAGGCCTTGACTCAGCAGTTTCATCCCGACGACCGCGACCTCCACCAGCACACCATAGAACAGGCCATTACCGCCGGAAAACCCTATGACCAAGAGTTTCGAATTCTGCACGCTGACGGTGGGCTAAGGTACATTCAGACCAAGGGTGAACGGATAGTCGACAGCGATGGCCAGCCCACCCATCTCATGGGCACCGTGCAGGATACTAGCGAAAGGGTGCGGCTTGATGCCGAACGCAAACAGGCCGAGACCCAGCTACAAAACCTGTCTCTACGGCTAGGGCTGGCCCTAGAGTCGGCCAACATTGGCACCTGGGAGAGGGACATGAGTAGCGACGAGGTGATCTGGGATCAGTGTCTCGTAGATCTCTACGGCTTTGGTGACCTCGACCACTCGGCCACCTACCCAGAATGGCGAGCTTTGGTCTACGCCGACGATATTCAGCGGGTGGAAGCCGGTCAACAGGCCCTCCTAGACCACGACACCCCCTACGATATAGATTTTCGCATCTGGCGCGGCGATGGCACCCTGGGCTGGATTCGCTCCAGCGCTCTAGTGCGGCGCGATGCCCAGGGACAGCCCCTGAGCTTCATCGGCATTAACTACGACATCACCGACCGCAAGCTGGCTGAGCAGCAGATTTTGCACACCACCGCCCAGCTCAAAGCCTCTAACCGCGAGCTGGAAGCCTTTGCCTATTCGGTCTCCCACGATTTGCGCGCCCCGCTGCGGGCGATCGACGGCTTTAGCCGCGCCCTGGTCGAAGACTATGGCGACCAGTTTGACGCCGAAGGCCGAGATTATTTTGATCGCATTCGCCATAACGTGGGCCGCATGGGGCAGCTGATTGACGATCTGCTGCGGCTGTCGCGGCTGTCGCGCTCAACGATGCTCTACACCCCGGTTGACCTCAGCGCCCTAGTGCAGGGGCAAATCAATGAACTCCACACCGCCGAGCCTGATCGGGTCGTCACGGTGGTCATCATCCCCGGCGTTACCGTCAGCGCTGACCCAACGCTGATGCAGGTGGCGCTGACTAATTTAGTCGAAAACGCCTGGAAGTTTACCGCCCACCACACCGCTGCCACCCTAGAATTTGGGGTAATGCTAAAGGGGAGTGAGCCGGTGTATTACCTGCGCGACGACGGCGCTGGCTTTGATATGGCCTACGCCAATCAGCTGTTTGGGGTCTTTCAGCGGCTGCACAACACCGATGAGTTTACGGGTACTGGCATTGGCCTGGCCACGGTGCAGCGAGCGATTCACCGCCACGGTGGCCGAGTGTGGGCCGAGGCTGCGGTAGAGCAGGGGGCGACATTTTATTTCACCCTGCCGCCGGGGCCGCTGTCATTGGAGAGCCGGCCATGAGCGCAGTACGGCCGATTTTGCTGGTAGAAGACAACCCCGACGACGAGCGTCTCACCCTGCGTGCCCTGCGCCGGAGCAACCTGGCCAACCCGGTGGTGGTGGCCCGCAACGGCGAAGCCGCCCTACAGCGGGTGTTTTCTCCTGAGCCGTTGCCCTGTGTCGTGCTGCTCGACCTCAAGCTACCTAAGGTCGATGGCCTAGAGGTGCTGCGCCAGATTCGCGCCAGCGATCGCACCCGACTGCTGCCCGTGGTCATGCTCACCTCGTCGAGCGAAGACCGCGATATTATTGAAAGCTACAGCCTGGGGGCCAACAGCTATGTGCGCAAGCCCGTTAACATAGACGAGTTTACCGAGGCCGTGTGCCAACTCGGGCTGTACTGGGTATTGATAAGTGAGCTGCCACCCACCTTGCCATGACTGCTGCTGAACCGCTCAAAGCACTCATTATTGAAGACTCCGATAACGACCTGGTACTGTTGTTGCGGGAGCTGCGCCGGGGGGGCTTTGATCCCACTTGGGTGCGGGCACAAACGGCCGCCGACGTTCGCGCTGCCCTAGAGAACGACGGCTGGGATGTGGTGTTCTCTGACTACCAGCTGCCCCAGTTCAACGCCCCTGCGGCCCTTGAGGTGCTACAGCAGAGTGGCTACGACCTACCCTTTATCGTAGTCTCGGGCACCGTAGGCGAAGCCACCGCCGTCGATATGATGCGGGCCGGTGCCCACGACTACGTCATGAAAGACAACCTCTCGCGACTGGCAGAAGCCGTGCGGCGCGAGGTGCGCGAGGCCCACAGCCGCCGCGATCGCAGACAGTCCCAGACCGAGCTAGATCGCGCCAAAGAGTTTCTTCAGCTAGCCATTGACGGCTCGGGCATTGGCATTTGGAACTGGCAAGTGCAAACCGACGAAGTCTGGACTAGCGACGGCTGCGCTGCCCTGCTGGGCTACACCCCAGCCGACCTCGGCCCCGCCCGCATTGAGACCTGGCAAAATTTTTTGCACCCCGACGATCGCGCCCACAAAAAGCTGGCCCTAGAGCGTCACTTCGCAGGTGAAACCCCCATCTACGACTGTGAGTTTCGCCTGCGCCATCGTCTGGGTCACTGGGTGTGGGTGCTCGACCGGGGCAAAGTCGTCGAGTGGGATCAGTCCCAGCGCCCCAGTCGCATGAGCGGCACCTACACCGACATCACCGATCGCCGCCTGTCCGAGGCCGAGCACAAGCGGGTGACCGACCAGATCCTCTACAACAGCCTTCACGATGCCCTCACCCAGTTGCCCAACCGCAACTTCCTCTTGCAGCGGCTAGATTTAGCCATTCAGCGCTCCCGTCGCCACCGGAGAAAGTTTGCGGTGCTGTTCCTCGACCTCGATCACTTTAAGGTGATCAACGACAGCCTGGGCCATCTGGCGGGCGATGAAGTGCTAGTGATGGTGGCCCAAAAGCTGCGATCGCTGGTGCGCACCAGCGATCTAGCCGCCCGGCTGGGGGGCGATGAATTTGTGCTGCTGCTAGAAGATATTGAGACCCTGCAGGAGCCATTGCACATTGCCGAGCGCCTGCTTGAAGAGCTACAGCAGCCCTTGGCGGTAGGCGGGCGCCATGTCTTTCTCAACGCCAGCGTGGGCATTGTCCTGGGGGGAAGCGACTACCAAAACCCGCCTGAGCCGCTGCGAGATGCCGACATTGCTATGTACCGGGCCAAAGCCCAGGGGCGAGGCTGCTACGTAGTATTTAACGACTCGATGCATCAGCAGGCATTGCAGCGACTACAGCTCGAACAAGAGCTGCGTCACGCCATTGATCACTCTGAGCTAGTGCTTTACTATCAGCCCATTTTTCATGTAGAGACCCGAGAGATCTACGGATTTGAAGCCCTAGTGCGCTGGCAACACCCCGAGCATGGTTTGATTGCCCCCGACAGCTTTATCCCCATCGCCGAAGAAACCGGGCTGATTGTGCCCCTCGATCGCTGGGTATTGGCCGAGGCTACCCAGCAGCTGGCCCACTGGCACCAGCGCTACCCCCACCGTTCTAACCTGACCATGAGCGTCAACTTTTCGGTTAAAGATCTGCTGCGAGGTGATCTGCTCGATGACCTCCACAACATCTTGTCAAAAACCGGCCTGCAGGGCCACCACCTCAATCTCGAAATCACCGAGAGCACCCTGATCGAAGACATCCAGGCCATGGGAAGCCTGCTGCAACAGCTCAAGACCCAAGGGTTTACGATCACCATTGACGATTTTGGCACCGGCTACTCATCGCTGAGCTACCTGCACCAGCTGCCGGTAGACGCTCTCAAAATTGACCGCTCCTTTGTCATGGCTATGGACGCCAGCCGCCGCAACTCTGACATTGTGGAAACCATTATTACCCTGAGCAATCGTCTGGGTCTGGCGGCGATCGCCGAAGGGGTCGAAACCCAGTGCCAGCTAGAACACCTCCATAAGCTTGGCTGTGAGCTAGCCCAGGGCTATTGGTTTGCCCGCCCCCTACCCGCCAAAGCCGCCGAGGCGCTGCTGGCGGCGGCACCTGCCGACACCACACACAGCCACAAACCGAATAAAGGCTACAAAACCTGCCGCTGAATACTCTACTGTTGTTGAGCCTTGTCATGGCTTAGGGTTGCTTTAGCGCAATTTCGTCCCTTACAACACTCCGGACAGATTTCGGGGTCTATCGGCTCGAGCTTAGGCGGCTATAGCCCCGTAATTTAGGAGGGTCTGGTAGTTGGGGTGGGATTTAATCAAAGTTGGCTCCAGGTCGAACATGGCGGTAAATAGGTCGAGAAGATGCGCATTGAGCGCTTGCCGTTTGAAGGAGGCAATCGAGAAACTGAGCGGTTCAGTCGGTTCAACCTCCGCTTGAGACGATTGCAA
>QBMN01000270.1 GCA_003241845.1 Shackletoniella antarctica
GTGCAGGAGGGGTTTGTGGGGGTGCTGCCCGAGCCGCAGCTGCGCGAGCTGCTAAATAAGCTAGGGCTGCAATCGTCTTTAGAGCAAGACCTGGCGGCATTGGCGGTGGCCCAGGCCACTGGCGATATGGCCGAGGTGTTGCCTGCCCTAGCTACGCTTCTAACCCGCTACCCCAACAACGGCCAGATTTTGCTCAAGGCGGCCCAGGTCTACCTGGCCCAGGGCGACGATGCCCTGGCGAACCAGTATTTAGATTTGATCGACCCGAGCGATCGCGCTACAAGTGACCAAGCCGATGGTCTTCGAGGGCTACTAATCCTGCGCCAGTCCCTCGCTGACCTGGGAGACTCTGAGCTTGACATAGCCTACGGGAAGGCGGGCAAAACTGCCCTGGCTGGCGATTTTGCCGCTGCCCTAGAGGGGTTCTTGGGGGTGGTAGAGCGCGATCGCACCTATCGCAAAGACGGTGGCCGCAAAGCCATGCTCACGCTCTTTAAGCTGCTGGGCGACAGCGACCCCCTCACCCTCACCTACCGCAAACGGCTGATGCAGGCCCTCTACTAAGGACAATTTTGGCAACGAAAATACCCAAGAATTTTGCTGCCTCCTAAGGACGCAGGCTCTGTGCCCCTACCTGAGGGTATCTTCTTTCCTGGAGACCTCCTAAGAAAAATCTGAAGAATGCCCAGAGGATGCCCAGAGGATGCCCAGAGAATGTCTAGGGAGGAATTTTTAGTTAAGGCCACGACAGTTATTGTAGAGAGAAGTACCTAAGCTGATTTCCTAGCCTTTAGCTACCGCTGTCTGAGCGATGCACCCCTATGGCACTTCTGGCCCGCTGGCTTCAGTTTTTGCACCTTCTCGAAGGGCTGCTAGAGTTTTTAGACTTTCTCACCACCCCCCTGGGCCTGGTGGCCAGCGTGGGGCTGGGCCTATACGGTCTGCTGATCTTCTTGGGCACTGACGCTTCAGCCGCCGCCACCCTAGCCGGGTCTGTAGCCCTCGGCCTCAGCTGCCTGATCACCCGCCCCGACTTCTAAACCCCACTGCCAAAACCTAAAATCGCAAAGCTAAAATTCCCTGCCCCCATGCTCCCTGCCGCCGAGGCCGAAGCCAAAATTCTAGACCTGGTGTCGTTGCCCACTGAGGTCGAGCAGGTTCCTTTAGACGCTGCCCTGGGTCACATTCTGGCCCATCCTATCCCCAGCCCGCTCGACTTCCCCCACTGGGATAATTCGGCGATGGATGGCTACGCCGTGCGCTACGACGATGTGCAGGGGGCTAGCGCTGAGGCTCCGGTGGCGCTGACGCTGACGGAGGCGATACCAGCGGGGCGATCGCCCACCCTACCCGTCGGCCCAGGCCAGGCCGCCCGCATTCTGACTGGCTCGATGGTGCCCGCTGGGGCCGACACCATCGTCATGCAAGAGGTCACCCAGCGCCAGGGCGATCGGGTTTTAGTCTTAGAAGCGCCAGCGCCAGCGCAGTTTGTGCGTCACCGGGGTAGCTACTGCCGTGCCGGCGACCCGCTGATGGCGAGAGGCCTGGCCATCGGCGGGCCAGAGCTGGCGGTGCTGGCGGCGGCTCAGTGTATTCAGGTGCCAGTTTTTCCCCAGCTGCGGGTAGCGATTCTCTCCACAGGCGACGAGTTGGTTACCCCAGAGATGCCCCTCCAGCCGGGGCAGATTGTGGACTCTAACCAGTACGCTTTAGCGGCCCTGGTGCGCCAGGCGGGGGCGATTCCAGTTTCCCTGGGCATTGTGCCCGACCAGCCTCAGGCGCTGCGGGCGGCGATCGAGTCGGCGCTGGCCCAGGCGGAGGTGATTGTGTCGTCGGGCGGGGTATCGGTGGGCGACTACGACTATGTAGATGAGATTTTGGCGGAACTGGGGGCGACGCTGCACATTTGCTCGGTGGCGGTCAAACCCGGCAAGCCCCTGACAGTGGCCACGTTCCCCGCTGAAAATGGCTCTGCGCCCCTCTACTTTGGCCTGCCGGGGAACCCGGTGTCGGCCCTGGTAACGTTTTGGCGGTTTGTGGCCCCGGCGCTGCGCAAGCGATCGGGCCTGGGGGCTGGCTGGGGGCCAGTGTTTGTGCCCGCCATCACCCGCCACGCCCTCAATGCCGGGGGGCAGCGAGAAACTTACCTGTGGGGCAGGCTGGAGATGGCTGCTGA
The DNA here is from genome assembly GCA_003241845.1 of Shackletoniella antarctica. Lineage (GTDB taxonomy): Bacteria > Cyanobacteriota > Cyanobacteriia > Phormidesmidales > Phormidesmidaceae > Nodosilinea > Nodosilinea antarctica. The sequence goes on from QBMN01000270.1 coordinate 2,177, forward strand.
TGGATGCAGTTTTGAGCTGGCCGGGGGCGGCCACATCTCAGGAAATTTGATCAATCTGGCGGGCACCAATGCCCTGGCGATCGTACCCGTAGGTACGCAGATGATCCCCGCCGGAGAGACCGTGCGCGTCATGGTAGTGAACTAGGGCCATGACCCACCCACCGTACGGGCGCACAGCTGTGCGCCCCAAACAGCTGTGCGCCCCAACCCGTTCTCTCACCCACGCCCCAACCCACACACATACTCCATCGCCGCCGAGTTTAGCGGGTCTGGGGCCACAGGTAGCCAGCCGCTGCTGCCCACGGGGCCGTTGTACTCGACATCGCGAAAACGGCGGCGATCGCAGTCGTACTCGGTCAAATAGTCACTGCGCTGGGGCGTGCCAGAGCGACTGTCAACGTAGTAGCTGCCCACCCGCACATGGCCCTGGCTGAGAAGTTCTACTGAGTCGATATCGACAAACTGCTGCTGTTGCCCCTGGCTGACCTCTGCCACGGGGTGCCAGTTGGTAGCCGAAGCCATAGCCGGATAAATCGCCCAGAGGAGCACTACCCCTAGCCAGAGAACAACTGCTCTGCCCAGGCAATTTTGCCAACTGCTCCCTAGAGACCAGGGGCCAAACTTAAAACATTGGGAGGGTTCGGTCACGGTGGGCTATCTAAGAGTATTGTTTGCTGATAATGGGGCGGTGGTGTAGAGCGCCCCTATCGATCATCAATCACTCTGGCTGGCCCAGTCAAGGTAGCTGGACTAGACCAAAATTTATGGGAGGCCAGTTGTGACAGTGCGCACCATCGCCAAAATTATTGCTCACTCAGGGCAAGAAGCTGCCCTGAAGTCGCTGCTGCTAGAGATCGTTGAGCTGGCCCGAGAGAACCCCGACTGCCAGAGTTTTGAGCTATTGCAGGGTCACGCTAACGCCGATGAGTTTGTCACCCTGGGGCATTGGCAGAGTGACGCCGCTTTTCAATCCCACTTTCGATCGGGCTACATGGATGAGTTCATGCGCGAAATCCCTGACCTGGTGGATCACCCCCCCGACATTCAGTGGTACACCCTGATGATGTAGGAAAGCGGCTACAGCGTAGGGAAGAATAGCGCCCGGTAGGCTCCGATTAGGGTTTCGCCCCAAAACAGGGTGATCACCGCTGCGATCGCCAGGAACGGCCCAAAGGGCATCGGCTGACGACGGCTGATGAGTTTGAGGGCGATCGCCCCACCCCCCACTACGGCCCCCACCAGGCAGGCCAAAAAGCCGCTCAGCAGCATACCCT
>QBMN01000271.1 GCA_003241845.1 Shackletoniella antarctica
GGTGGGCGGGGTGTTCGAGGCTGGTTAATACCGTTCCCAGCTGGGCTGGAAGCCGCGGCGGCGCAGCAGCTCAAACTCGACATCTTGGGCGCGTTGTTCCAGGTTAACCTGGCCCGCTGCCGGGTCAGAAATCTGCCGCAGCTGCTCTAGGGCCGAGAGCTTTTGGTCGTCGGCAATGTTGAGCTCTGCGATCGCAGAGCTCGCCTCCCAGGTGTCAGGTTCGAGGGCCAGCACCTGGCCATAGAGGGCGCGGGCAGCGGGCAAGTTGCCCTGCTGAAACTGCACCCCGGCCAGGGCGCTAAGGGCACCGAGATTAGCTGGCTCCTGGGTCAGCACCTGCCGATAGGCGGCGGCGGACAGGGACAGATTGCCCTGCTGCTGAGCCAGCTCACCCTGGAAGAAATACACCGTGATGTCGTCGGGGTTGGCGGCTATCAGCGCCTCCATGGCGGCCTGGGCCTGGTCGGGGGCAGCCTGGGCCAACAGCTCAATGGTGCGCCACCGCAGCCAGAGGTCGGCGGGCCGCTGTGCCAGCAATATTTGGTAGAGGCTGGCCCGATCGCCGTCGGCAGGGAGCGCACCGACCAGCTCAACCAGCTCTGGCGGCGGGTTTCCCAAATCCTGAGACGCCAGCCAGCCTGCCAGGGTTTCCTCGGCGGTGGCGACGGAAATCTGGCCAGTGCGGTAGGCCAGCAGCGCATAGCCCAGGGGATAGGTGGCGTTGTCGGGGGCAGCGGTGATCGCATCGAGATACACCGGCAGCGCCGCCTCGGGCTGGCCTTGCAGCCTGCGCACAAACGCCAGCCCCCGCAGGGCCTCGGCGGTGGCCCGATCGCTCGGCTGGGCCGCGATCACCGCCTCATAGCGGCGGGCACTGGCCTCCAGGTCGCCCAGCTGCCGCTCTAGGTCGGCCACCAGCAGTTCGGTGCCCCAGTCGCGTTGGCCGGGGGAGGTAGCCCGGTAGGTCGCCAGGGCATCTCGCGCCGCTGCCAAATTGCCCTGGCTCAGGTAGATCTGGGCGATGCGGTAGGTCAGCAGCGGCGACTCCACCGCCGCCGCCACGGTTTCATATACGGGCAGCAGGGCCGGGTCAGGATTATCAATGCGAATCAGCGCCGTGGTGATGGCCCGCTGATCGGGGGCCGAATCGGGTATGGGGCTGACCAGCGGCAAAATTTGCTCGGCCGCCGCCGCCGCGCTTTCCTGCCCAAGACGGTAGGCCAGCAGCTGCGACTTCACCGCCAGGCTGGCTACGGCTGGGTTCTCCGCCCCCAGCTGCTCCAACATATCTAGGGCGATCGCTTCGGTGTCGGGCCATTCGCTCAGCACGTCGGCTATCTCCACCCGCAGGCCGTAGCTGGGGGCAGCGGTGGCGGCCAACGCCTGCCGATAGAGCGCGGTGGCCTGCCCAAACAGAGATGGGTTCAGCTGCCGCCGGCCGATCGCACTGTAGGCGCGGGCCAGGGGCAGGAGTGCCTCAGGGTTCCCTACCAGGGGGCTTAACAACTCCAGGGCCTGGGCCGTTTGGCCGCTGGCATCGTAGGCGTTGGCCAGCCCCGTGCGCAGGCCCAGGGAGAGATCGTCGGTGCGTTCCGCTGGCCTTAGCTCAGGTTCTAAGAGGGCGATCGCCCCCTCAGCATTGCCCGTCTCTTGCAGGGCTAGAGCGTAGGTGGTCAGCACCTCGGTCGGCAACGGCCCCGTCTGCCGGTAGCGGTTAAACAGCGCCAAAGACCCCGTATAGTCGCCGCTAAAGGCGTAGATCTGCGCCGCCCCCAGCAGGGTTTGGGGCGAAGGGTTTTGAGCCAAGAGCAGATCGTAATCGGCCAGCGATTCGGTAAAGCGGCCCTGGTAGCCGTAGAGCAGCGCCCGCTGGCCCCGCACCGCAGAATTGTCAGAATTTTGGCCAAAAAGCCGGGTGAGAGCATTAATTCCTGCGGCCTGCCACTCGGGCCGATAGCCACCCAGTTCACCCAGGGCGGCCAGAGCGACGGCATTCTCAGGAGCGATCTGAATCACGGCCTGGTAGGCATTCCAGGCATCGGCGTCGCGGCCTGCCCGCTGGTAGGCCAGCGCCAACCCCAGCCGCGCCTCGGGCGAGTTGGGCTGGCGGCTGAGGGCCGCTTGAAAAGCGGCGATCGCATCAGTTACCCAGCCCCGCTCTAGCAGGGCGTAGCCCTGGTTGACCTGGGGCGATCGCTGAGCCAGAGCTGCCGGATTAGTAAGGATCTCTAGACCGAGGAATAGAGTTACCAACGCCAGCGTTCCTAGCGCCCTCACCCCTGCCCCTCTCCCTGGGGGAGAGGGGTTCTGAGACAGATTCACCTTCATTCTGCTGCCCTCCGTAACGGTTGCCATCTCATGTCGTAGCGCACCCGAAAGCCCAGATAAGTCTCGCTAAAGGCGTTGCGCTGCTGCAAACTCACCCCGGCCCGCAGGTTGTCAATAATTTGCGCGTCGTAAAACAGCTCCCACACGTCGGGCACCGGCCCGCCGCTGGCCTGGCGCAGCCCGTCATTCGAGAGCTGGCGACCGTAGCCCAGGCCCAGGCGATCGCCCGGCAAAAACACATCTAGCCCGTTGGCCCCAACGCTGTAGGTCTGGCCGCTGGCCCCCAGGGTGTTGTTGGTATACCAGCCGTAGCGACCAAACAGGCCCAGGTTCAGCCCAGGGATAAACGCCTCCGCATTGAGGCCGTAGCCGGTCTCGCGATCGCCCGGCAGCGAGCCAAACTGACCATTACCCCGGTCAAAAGTGCCGATTTCTCCAAAGCCGTCACCGCGCCCCGCATCGGTCGAGGTGACATAGGTGCCCCGCACAATGGCGTTGCCAAACCGCACCCCCACCTCCCCCGCAAACGAGTCGAGGGCAAAACTGCCCAGGCTGCGGCTGGCCGAAAAGGTGGTAGCGGTGAGCGACACCGCATCCACAGGAGTCCAGTTCACCAGGGCACCGGGGCGAGAGGCCACATTCACCGTGCTCAGCGCCGGATTAGTCTGAAACACCGGGTTAAAGAAATGGGTCAGCGAATCTTTAGCAAAGCTGTTGCGATCGAGGTACGAGGTCAAATCCATCAGCCCCACCGTAAACCGCAGCTCCGGCAGGTTAGCCGGGGAGGCGGTCAGATAGAGCTCACTCAGGCTCAAGCCCGTCTGATCGCTATCTGAGAACGATGGGCCGGTGCTCAGATCCACCGTCGCCCCCGCAAACACCGAAGGGCTAAGCACATAAATGCCGCCCACCCGCAGTCGAGCCGAGCCTTCACCGCCCTGTTGCAGATAAGCCGCCTGCCCAAACACCTCAGAGCGCTCCGCCGGAGCCGCCGCCGACGATTGAGGGGGGGC
>QBMN01000272.1 GCA_003241845.1 Shackletoniella antarctica
CTACAAAACCCCATGCCCCTCCGCCTGCCCAAACCACCCGGTCTCAAAGCCACCCTCGTTGGCGCCATGCTGCTGACGGTGGGCACCACGGCGGCGCTGGTCTATGTGCCCTGGTCGATGGTGTCAAAGCGCAACATTGACACCATCGTTGACCAGGTAAACCAGGAGATCACCCTGGGGACATCCCAAGAGGTGGAGAAGCTGTTTAACAACGCGGAGTCGGCCCAGTCGCTGCTCAACAGCAGCCTGGGGCAAAATTTGATCGACCTGACTAACGCTCAAGACCGAGAGCTGTTTTTGCTCAGTGTGTTGCGGGCTAACCCCAACTTCACATGGGTGCAGTACGGAGAGGCCAACGGAGATTTTTTTGGTGCCCAGCGCACCCCCGACGGTCGGCTGCACTTTCACCTGCGCGATTGGGACTGGGAAACCCGGAGTACAACTGCCACGATCAACACCTACACCGCTGATGCTGATGGGCTAACCCCGGTAGCCACCGAAACTGACACCATGGACCCGCCCTTTTTTGCGCCCGATCGCCCCTGGTACAGAAACGCGCTGGAATCTCCCCAAAAGCAAGCCTGGACGGTGTATGTGTATCGCTCGACCCAAACCCCAGGGATGGATGCCACTACGGCCCTGGTCAACCCCCAGGGCGAAATTTGGGGCGTAATTGGGGTGGGCATTGAGCTGACCCAGCTGTCGGACTATTTGCAGCAGCTAAAGGGCAACCACAGCGGAGAGGCGTTTATTGTCAACGCTCAGCAAGATTTGATCGCCTCTACCGATGTGGCAGAGGTGTTGCCCGCCCAGGGGCAAGATTCGGCTGATCTGCGCCTACAGCAGCTAGCGGTGGTGGAAAACCCGCTGCTGCGGATCGCCAGCCAAACCCTGCAAAGCCAGGGGGTAAATCTAAAAAATCTAGAGACACTCCAGCGGTTTGCCTTCAAAGACCCGGCCACGGGGGAGCGCTACTTGATCTCGTTTACCCCGTTAGAACAGCTCGACTGGGTGGTGGGCACGGTGATACCCGAGTCTAGCTACCTGGTGGAGGTAAACCGCAACAAGCGCACATTGCTGGGGGTAATTGTTATCTTTACGGGGCTGACCGCTGGGGCGGCGGTGCTGATGGCCGATCGCCTGATCGCCCGCCCGGTGCTGGGCATTGCCCACACGGCGGCAGATATTGAAGCCGAGAAGTTTGAGCTGGGTAGGCTGGGGGCGATCGCCCGTCGCCATGACGAGATTGGCCAACTGGCCCGCGTATTTGACCGCATGGCCCAGCAGGTCTACAGCCGCGAGCAAAAACTCAAGCAGCAGGTGCGCGATTTGCGCATCGAGATCGACGAAACCAAGCGCACCAAGCAGGTGAAAGAAATCGTCGAGACCGACTTCTTTCAAGATTTGACGGCTAAGGCTCAGGTGCTGCGCGATCGCAACGGCAAAGCTACAGGCTCTAAACCAGAAAGGGCTTAGTTGAATCTAGGGTTGGGTTGCAATTCATTTCACCAAACTATGACTGCCTAGACCTGCGGCTGCCTAGGGAAACCGTTGGGAATCTCAAAGCGATCGCCCGTGCGGCAGTATTCATAGCCCGCCATGCGTCCTAGGGCACCCACTTTGTCGACATTAATGCGGTTGTTTTCGCCCAGCACGTCGTCGCGCACAAACAGGTGCACCACCTGGCCAATCACAATGTGAAACTCGCCGACTGGCACAATTTGCAGCGTGCGGCACTCAAAGGCCACGGGCGACTCGGCCACGCGGGGCGGCTGAATGACGCGGCTGGGGGCAGGCGACAGATTCACGTAGTCAAACTCTGACTCGCCGTAGGGCAGCGGCTCGGCACATTCGGCTACCTGGTGGGCGTAGGGTTCCACCGCCAGGTTGATCACATATTCGCCCGTGCCGCCTTCGCTGGGGGGGCGCACGTTGCGCAGGGTGTCTTTTTCGCTGCCGTCGGGCTTGAGGCTAATGCTAAACATCAGCGCCAGGGGCTTGTGGCCAGCGGCGTTGAAGTAGGAGAAGGGGGCCAGGTTGGTGACGCCCTCGGGCGACAGGCTAGAGACAAATGCGATCGGGCGGGGCACGACGCTGCCAATCAGCAGCTTGTAGCGAGTCGAAGGGTCTAAAAGCTCGGGGTCAATTTCCATTGGGGTTGGGGAATGGTGTGGGCAATTTCACGAACTTTAATCTCGGAGTGGATCATCTGCTGGTGGATGTATTCCCGTTTTGATCCAAAAGCGTCTGGTTTCTTGAATGGAATCGCTCTCTGGATAGCGGGTGTCGTTTAGATCAAGGCGAAGGCAAGTTGCACGACCAATGGGTGTAGTGCCCTCAATGACAACGCCTTGATCTAGCCAGACAAAGTGCTCTTTCCACGATTGCTGACGGCCTCTGTCATCGTTTCGGCCACCTTTGGCCATTTGCAGGATAGTTCACCTGAACTAAATACCTTAAAGTCCTGTCCTATATGGATTACACCTTGCTGAGCAGGCAGACCGGTCTGCCTGAGTGGCCGAAACGGTGATTAACGCCTTGCTGACGAGGGTTGAAAATAGGCACAACTTCTTGAGTGTCTGGATCTATACCGGCTACGAAGTTGTAGCGCCTTTCGTTACAGCGGCGACAGGCGAGGGCGAGGTTAGCCAGGTCATCAGAGCCGCCCAGCGATTGGGGGATGATGTACTCGATGGTGAACCGATTGGCACTCAATCGTTCTGGAGAATGGCAATACTCGCACAGATAGCCAGCCCGCTCTCGAATGACTTGCTTGGCTGCATCACGAATTGGCATCTTGGGCCGCCAACATGGCGTTCATGTGAGTAAAAATGCGATCTAGCTCTCCAATCGCCTCTAGCTCAGCAGTTTCATCAGGCGTGAGTTGATCTGCTTTTTTCTTATCTAGAAGCTCCTCCATTCGCAACTGGAGATGCTCACTGAATTTGAACAAATTCCAACTTCCAACCTTCTCAAGCTGAATCTCATGAATCAAAGACGATGGTTTATTCAGAGATGCAACCATTACATCCTCCATTATTTTGAGCTTTGGTAGTGTTGAGCACGTTTAACATAGTATCTGCTGACTCAACTTCACTGTAGGGCGACTAAACGGGGTAAGCCTGATCAGGTTGAATGAGATCTGTTTCTTGTTGAGCCAGCTCTGAAGTCAAAAGCTGCATGATGCAGAACTTGCAACTTCTCAAAAAGTGCTGGTAGCCCACGAGCTATAGCTTGGGCTTTAGGTAGGGCTGTCTATGTGTTGCAGACTTGATGTCATCGCTCTAATCACATCCGGCAACGGAGGAATTTGCCCATCACCGCGCAACCGAGACA
>QBMN01000273.1 GCA_003241845.1 Shackletoniella antarctica
GCCCAGTTGACCGCAGCCCTGCCCGCCCACATCGCTACCCTGCCCGACCCCGACGCCTCGGCGGCCTGGCTACCCTGGGCACTCCGGCTTGAGCAAGACTGGCTCCGCGCCCTGGGCCTCGATCTCGCCACGGTGACCCTGACAGTGGCAGAAGCCACCGCCTGGGAGACCTACCTATACCAGTGTGAGTTAATCAGCCGCAGCCTCGACAGCGCCCTGCTCCAGACCGTACACCGGGGGCAGGATTTGCGGGCGGGCCTGCTGTGCTGGGGCGAAGCAAATCCCAGGGTTTTCTAAGAACCCTGGGATTTGGGGCTAACAGAAAAGAAACCGGGTTTCTGAACCACTTCCATAGCCTCAACCACTGAGCTTAGAAACCCGGTTTCTGGCCTTAAAACACGAAGTTCTCAGCGTCGCTCAGTGCCGCCGCATCCACCCCTTGGAGGGTGATGAAGTTGGTGAACTGGGTGCGCCCACCGCCGATGCGATCTAGCTCCAGGGAGAACTGGGTGCGATCGCTATTGCCCAGGTTGCGAATCTGGATCAGGCCATCGGCCAGCGGGTTGGTGCCGGTGTAGCCAATGCTGGTCAGCAGCTCAGTAAACACCAGCTTGTCGGCACCCACCTCAAAGTCAGTGGTGGTAGCGCCGGTTTGATTGGTGTTGGTAAATTTAATCCGGTCGCGACCGCCGCCAGTGGTAATTAGGTCGGGGCCGCCGCTGGACAGGAAGATCTCGTTGCTATCAGTGCCCACCAGCACATCGCGCCGGGGGGTGCCCTCAATGACGGTAGCGGCGGGCGCGAGAGTAAACCGCGCCAGCAGCGGGTCGTGGTCGCTGCCCCGCTGGGGGGTGGCGGCAAACTCGACATTGGTGTGCACAATGTCGAACTCAGCCCCGGTGGCTAGACCATTGCTGACCAAAATGTGGTCGAGCGACTGGGAGTTGCCCTGGAAAATAAACGAGTAGCGCTCATTTTCGGGCAGGGTCTCGGTCAGGTTGGTGAGGCCGCTGTTGGTCACCAGGTCGCGCACGGGCGAGACAAACTCAAACTCGCTGAGGTCGCCCAGCACCACCACGTTGGCGCTGGGGTCGGCCCCCAGCAGGCCGTTGACGTGGCCTTGCACTGCCTCAGACTGCGCTTGGCGCTCGTCGAGGGAGCCGTTGACGGTGACGTCTTCTTGGCGGGCCTCAAAGGGTTGAGCCGTGCCGTTTTTCCGGCCTTCATAAAATTTGCTTTGCTCGACCTGATGTGCGCTAGTCACCGCAGCCTCTCCACCCTAGGCAACCGGCAGCGGGCGATCGCCCCCGGCAATCTAGAATAAATAGGAGTTCAGCCTTTGACCCACCCCAGGAGACTTGGCCATGGCCGAAGTTAAGCAGCCCACTTCTAACAGTTTTAAGAAACTCCAGGGGTTTTTGCGATCGCGCATGGGCCAGGCGATCGCCGACTACGGCATGATTGGCGAGGGCGATCGGGTCATGGTCTGCGTCTCCGGCGGCAAAGACTCCCACACGCTCTTAGATATCCTTCGCCATCTCCAGCGCCGTGCCCCGGTTCACTTCGACATTCTGGCGGTGAATCTGGATCAAAAGCAGCCCGGCTTCCCCACCCAGGTGCTGCCAGAATATTTTGATGCGATCAGTGTCCCCTACCGGATTGTCGAACAAGACACCTACAGCACGGTTAAGCGGGTGATACCGGAGGGCAAAACCATGTGCAGCCTGTGCTCGCGCCTGCGCCGGGGAGTGCTCTACCGAGTCGCTGCCGAAGAGGGGGCCACCAAGATCGCCCTCGGCCACCACCGCGACGACATGATCGAGACGCTGTTTTTAAATATGTTCCACGGCGGCAGGCTCAAGGCCATGCCCCCCAAGCTATTGACCGACGATCGCCGCCACATCGTCATTCGGCCCCTGGCCTACTGCCCCGAGGTGGATATCGCCCGTTACGCCCGCTACCGCGAGTTTCCAATTATCCCCTGTACGCTATGCGGGTCGCAGGCGAACTTGCAGCGCGCCCAAATTAAAGAGATGCTGCAAACCTGGGAAAAACAGTGGCCGGGCCGCACTGAGACCCTGTTTCGCAGCCTGCAAAACGTGGCCCCGTCGCAGTTAGCTGACCCTAACCTATTCGACTTTGGTGGGCTAGAGTCGGCCCAGATTGTGCCTACGGACGGTGACAGCGAGGAGCCGATCGCCGCTGATTTAGAGGCAGAGTTCAATCCGGCAATGGCGTTGTTTGCGGATGGACTGCCGCTGCTGACAGGGGCGAAGGGACGCGATCGCCAATAGCTCTAGCGCTACGGCGACACAGACCCGCGATCAACTGCAAGAAGGCTAGCAGCAAATCGCCTCCTGTCATAGCCATGACTATAACGTTACGCGCTGAAGTAATTGGCAGCGGGATGGTGGGCCACGATCGCCGTCGTCGACTGCTCTGGGTACAGCTGCTCGCTCTCGTCAATGGTCAGGCCAATGCGATCGCTCCCCAGCAGATCCAGCTGCACCGGCTGATCGGCCATATTCGGGCAGGCCGGGTAGCCAAAGCTGTAGCGCGACCCCTGGTAGCGCTGCTGAAGAATTTCACGCAGCGTCTCCGGCTCCGCATCGCCAAAGCCCAGCTCGCGGCGAATGCGGGTGTGACACCACTCCGCCAGCGCCTCCGCCGTCTGCACCGACAGGCCGTAGTAGTAGAGGTAGTCGGTGTACTGGTCGGCCTGGAATAGCTTTTGGGCAAAGTCCGTGGCAACTTCGCCCACCGTCACCGCCTGCATAGGAAACACGTCGAACTCACCGGGTTTTGCCATCTCCTTCGGCAAAAAGAAATCAGCAATACACAGCCGCCGCAGAGATTTTTGCCGAGGAAACGTGAATGTGGCAATCGGTAGGGGCGCACCGCCGTGCGCCCGGACATCTTGGGGCGCAGGTTGGTGCGCCCCAAGATCGGCATTCTCCATCGCAGCCGGGTCGTAGATATGCAACGAATTCCCCTCGGAGAGGCAGGGGAAATAGCCGTAGACTAGCTGGGGATGCAGCAGATGCTCTGCCAAAATCCGCGCTTTCCATTCATCCAAAATCGGCTGCACGGTCTCTTGCAAAAACGCATCGTATTCTTCCCGCGATTGCTCCTGGGGTTTGCGAAACTGCCACTGGCCCACAAATAGCGCCTGCAAGTCAAGGTAGCCAAACACTTCTTCTAGGGCAATATCCGCCGGAGTCAGCACCCGAGTACCCCA
>QBMN01000274.1 GCA_003241845.1 Shackletoniella antarctica
GGTGGAGTCTGGGCTTTAGGAAACCAGGGCAGGCTGAATCATGTCTTCGAGGGTTTTGAGCAGGGTTTGCTCGTTGTAGGGCTTAGTGAAGTAGGCGGCGGCCCCCAGATTCATGGCCAGCTGGCGATGTTTCTTGCTGCTGCGGGAGGTGAGCATGGCTACGGGCAGGTTTTCGTGGTCGGTTTCGGCTTTGAGCCGGGCTAAAAAGCCATAGCCATCGAGCCGGGGCATTTCGACATCGCAGATGACGGCTTCGACGGCGAGGCCAGCGGTGAGTTTGTCGAGGGCATCTTGGCCGTCTTTAGCCTGGGCCACCTGGTAGCCTGCTTTTTCGAGGGTGAGGGCCAGCAGACGACGCACGTTGATTGAGTCATCCACCAGCAGCACCGTGGGCCGCCGGGAGATGGTGCTGGTTTCGTAGCCGGGGCCGCTGGTGAGAAAGGCGGGGATGGGGGTGGCGTCTAAGGGGTCGGATCCGGAGGCTTCGCAGCTGGCGATCCAGTAGAGCAGCTCGGGGGTGTTGACCAGGGGCACTACCTGGCCATCGCCCATGATGGTGCAGCTGTTGAAGCCCTTGGGCATGGGCAGGTTGCCCACCACCCGGCGCAGAGCGACCTCTTGCTCGCCCCACGATCGCTCCACCTGAATGCCCACGAGTCGCTGGTTGGCCTGCACCAGCATCACCGTGGGGGTGGAGATAGCGGGAGAGGTTTCGGGGCTCTCTAGGGCCACCGGGCAGTTGAAGTGGAGCCAGTCGGCCAGGCGCACCAGCTGCACCAGTTCGCCATTCCACTCGAAGCTGTCGCGGCCAGCGGTGGTGATCACCTCCTCATGGGACAGGGCGAAGACTTCTTCGATCGTATCCACCGGAAAGGCCATGCGCATGTTCCGGCTCTCGGCGATCAGCACCCGCGTCACCGACAGGGTGTAGGGGATCGAGATCACGAAGGTGGTGCCGGTGCCGGGCTCGGTATCAACCTGAATGTCGCCGCGAATCTCTTTGAGTTTGGTGCGCACGACATCCATGCCGATGCCTCGGCCAGAGAGGTCGGTGACCTCGCTGGCGGTGCTAAAGCCGGGTTCAAAGATCAGCGACAGCAGCTCTTGGGTGCTGGCGAGGGCCAGCAGCCCTTCGTCGAGGCCCATGTGGCGGGCGCGATCGCGAATCTTTTCCACCGCAATGCCGCCGCCGTCGTCGCGAATGATGATGATGGTGCGGCTGTTCTGCTGATGGGCGCTGATGGCGATCGTGCCGACGGCGGGTTTGCCCCGCTGTTGGCGAGTCTCGGCGGCTTCGATGCCGTGGTCAAAGCAGTTGCGAATGATGTGCATCAGCGGCTCTTGCAGCGCTTCGAGCACGTTGCGGTCGACCAGGGTGCGATCGCCCTTGAGCTTCAGCTCTACCGGCTTGTTGTACTGCAACGACATCTGCCGCAGAGAGCGGGGGTAGCGCTCAAAAATATCGGCCAGGGGCCGCATCCGCAGCTGGGTAATATTTTTTTGCAGCTGGCGAGAGGTTTTGCGCAGGGTGTGGGTGCCCTGCTCGGTGCCATCGAGGGATAGCTCGATGTCGGCCCCCACCTCTTGCAGCTGAATAATGGTTTCGATGATTTCGCGGAAGGGCAGGTGCAGGTCGCGGTAGTGGTCGAGTTCGAGCACGTCAAACTGCGGTTGTGGCGCGGTTGCGGCGGGCTGTAGCCCCAGCCCCGAGCCATTTTGACCGTTGTGGGCGGTGCCGCTGGCGGGCAGCAGCGACCGATCTTGGGTGGCGACGCGATCGTAGGCGTTGCGCAGGTCGTTGTTGACCTGGTCGAGGGTGCGCATGCGGGTTTGCAGGGTGCCCACCAGCCCCCGCATGCGGCTGACCTCTAGCTCTAGGCGGTGGCGCTCAATGGTGAGCTCGCCAAACAGGTCGCTGAGCTGATTAATCTGCTTCACCGGCACCCGTACAGTGCTGTCACTGGCGGGGCTATCGGTTTCTGCGGCGGCGGCGCTCTGGCTGTTGCTCGCCCCAGATGCGCCCGCGTCCCAGCCAGCGGCGGCAAACGCATCAACGTTTGGGGTAGTGGTCGAGTCAGCGACCTCACCATCCATGTCCCAGCCAGCGGCGGCAAACGCGTCAGCATTTGATGTGGTGGCCGGGCCGGCGATCTCACCGTCGATACTGTCAGTCAGCCAATCGGCATTCCCTGCCTCCCCAGGCTCGCCATCAAACAGGTAGTCAGGCCGCAGGCCTGGTTCGTCTCCCATGGGCCACAGGGGCGCGGTAATCTCGCCATCGTTAAGGGTGGGGATGAGGCTGCCGGAGGAATCAATTTCCAAGGAATCGATTCCAAAAGATTCGATTCCAAAAGATTCGATTCCAAAAGATTCGGTCACCTCGCTATCCGCCGTCATCTGGGTGGGAATTTCGGCCAGGTGGCCCGTTAGCACTAGGGCCTGGGCGCGTCGCCATACCACTAGCGCCTCCTGGGCGACTGAGACTAGCGCCTCGTCAGCAGCGGCGGTCACCTGATCGGCTACCGATTGGCACAGGCTAACAAAGCCCTGAAGCTGGAGCATTTCTCCCAGCCCCCCGAGCTCCTGGGCCAAAATTTGCGTCTCCTCTCGCAGGCAGGGGGACAACTCGGTCAGCGCCCCCTCCAGTCGATTTAGGCACCCTTCTACCTCGCTCTGAAACAGCAGCGGAATAATATCCTGGCCATCCTCAGGGGAGAGCATGGAGTAGGCATCTTCATCGGCCGGATCGCCGAGGCGATCGTGGAGCTGGTCAAAAATAGGGCTGGCGTGCTGATCGATCCACTGTTGTTCTACAGGGGGCTGGTGCATATTGCCCTGGCTGAGGTACTGGCGCTGGCCCACCATGACCTGGCTCAGGCAGTCGACCGCTGCCAGCAGCTGCTGCTCCAGATGGTTGTCAACCTCGACCTTGCCCCGCTGCACCTTAAGCACCTTAAGGCTGTCTTCGAGCCGGTGGGCAAAGTCGCTGAGTAGCTGAAACCCCATCAGCGCCGCCCCCCCTTTAATAGAGTGGGCCGCTCGCAGAGCTTCGTTAATGGTGCTGGCTTCAAAGGTTTGAGGCAGCCCCATCAGGTTAGTGCCCAGGGTTTCCAGGTATTCTTGGGCCTCATCGAGAAACTGAAGCCGAATTTCGAGTTCCTTTGCGTCGGACATGGTTTTGGGAGGGGGAGGGTGGG
>QBMN01000275.1 GCA_003241845.1 Shackletoniella antarctica
GCCCCGCCCACCGCTCGGTGACCAGCGCCGTGAGCAAGATAATTGCCAGGGCGATTACCCGCAGCCAGTGGCGCTGTTCTTTGCCCTCGGCGCGCTTCAGGGCCGGGTCGACCTGGGCAATATAGAGCAGCGCCAGCCCCAGGGGCAGCACCCAGGCCAGGCTGTCGTCAATGGAGCGGTTGCCAAGCCAGACCCAGATGGCCCAGGTTGCACAGAGTACCGAGAGGTAAGACACGCGAATTTTGCCGCTGTGCCAGGCCAGCCAGCCGTAGAACCCCGCCAGCACCCACAGGGTGGGGATGTGGCCAAAGCCGCCGGTAATGAGCGCGATCGCCAGGGGCACCGCCACCGCCATCACCCGCCAGGGGCGTTGGGGCCAGCCCCAGGTGGCCCAGGGCAGCCAGTACACCGGCACCGCCACGGCGCAGGCCACCACGCCCCACCAGTTGTCAAAGATTCCTAGGGCAGTAAAGAGCGATCGCCCCAGGGCAAACCAGCCAATGAGCTCTACCAGGCCAGCATAGACCCAGGTGTCTTGTACAGGGTTGGGCGGCCTCAATCGCCCCTGGCTGAGGGCGTAGAGGACGAGGGCGGCGGCGATCGCCAGCCCCAGCCAGCCCAGGGTTGCCTCGGCAAAGCTAGAGCCTATGGCACCCCCCAGCATGAGCAGACTGCCAATCAGCCAGTGCAGGTGGGCGGCCCACACTAGCTCCCCCTGGGGCAGGCCCAGGCGGCGATCGAGCTGCCCCGCCGCCAGTCGATACACCGCCATAATCAACGCCGCCACCCCGGCCAGCACCAGCAGCGCGTCGGCAGCGGCCCCGCCAGAGCTTTGCAGCATTTGGTAGATCACCAGCTCATACCACCCCACCGACAGCAGGCCCAGGGCCAGCCACCGCGCCAGGGCCGTTTGGGTGCGGCGACCCACCTCCAGCAGCAGCAGCGCCGCGACAATGACTAGCCAGCCCGTCCAGGCGGTGGCGGTGTAGGCCCGCAGCGCCAGGGCCAGCCCGGCGTAGATCAGAGTGAGGGTGTGCAGCGCTGGGGCAACAGCCGGTCTAGAGCGCCCGGAGATCGCCGACAATGCTAGAGAAACTGCCCCCAACCCCAGGGTAGGCACCGCCAGGGCGACAGCGCTGGGGTAGCGCTCTACCATTAGCCCTGCCACCAGCAGTTCTAGACCCCAGCCCGCCAGGTAAATCGCCAGGGGCCGCAGGTTGGCCCAGTAGCGCAGCCCCAGGGTGAGCAAAAAGGCGCTCAAAACGGTGATCAGCATGGCCCGAGGCTCGCGCAGACCCAGGTAACAGAGAGAAACCGCTGCGGTCGATAGGGCGAGCACGCTGATGGCGAGAATGTGCCCCCAGCGATCGCAGGCCACCCGGTACAGCGCCGCCAGCGCTGACCCCTCGGTATTCCCATCCCTATTCCGGCCCCTGGATAGCCCCCATGTCATGCCCCACAGCGCCGCCGTCAGCCCCACGGTCACCAACCCCCAGTCGGCCAGGTAGACCGGAAAACCGGTTAGCCAATCGGCCAAACTGCCGTAGACCCAGCCCAGCCCAAAGCCCACCGCCAAAAACGCCACCCCAGGCCGTTGGTAAAAGGCACTGTTCGCCCCCGTCAGCACCGTGGCGGTGCCTAGGCCTACCAGCCGAGTCCAGGGCAGGCCCAGGGTAAAGGGCAGCGCCATGCCCGTGGTCACCACGCTGGCGCGGGGGCGACCAATCAGCGCCAGCACCAGCGGTATCACCAGCCCCACCCAGCTCAGCCCAGCGCGATAGCCGCTGTTGACCAGATGCCCCCACAGCAGGGCGTAGGTGAGGGCCGACAGCCCCACGCCGTAGAGCCAGGCGCTGTGCCCCCAGAGACCCCGCAGCAGCTTACTCAGCACCAGCGCCGCCGTCGCTAGCGCCACCATCACCACGACCCAGCGGGCCAGGGGGAGGCTGGGCCAATGGTTGCCAATGGCGACCACAATGCTGGCCAGGCCCAGGCCGTAGGTGACCACCATGCGCCACTGAGACGGCGATCGCCGCAGCGTCACCACCAGGGCGGTGATCGTAGAGGCGATCAAATTCACCACCAGCACCGGGGCACTGGCCAGGCTAATGGCGGTGAGCAGGGCGTTGCTGCCCAGGGCGATGCCGTCGCTAAAGCCGCCCAGCTTGGTCTGACCCCGCCGCCGATACCCGTCTGCCAGCACCACCATGCCCACCACGTAGGGGAATAGCGACATCCCCAGCAGCGGCCATTGGCCAAAGTCCAGCCCACTCCAACCCGCCAAGGGAGACAGCAGGGACTGCCGTAGCGCTAGGGGCAAAATTTCCCAGCCGACAAAGGCGAGCTGTAGGGCGATCGCATAGCCCATCAGCAGATCTCGCCGCTTGCCCAGCTTGCTCAACGCCTGAATTCTTAAGACCAAGCCCAGGATACTTACGCCAAAGGCCTGTAATAACCAGTCTGAGATCGCCAGCAGCCAGCCCCACACCAGCAGACTCCGCCCCACCGCAATGCCCCAGCGCCAGGGGCGAGTCGCAGGAGATGCGCCTACATTTGGCCCCGCTGGATTGGGTTCAACATTGGGTTCAACCGCTGGTCGGGGCACCAACCGCCGCTGGCCCAGCCATACCCAGGTGGCCCCGTAGAGGCCAAAGGCCAGGCCAAACTGCCCCAGCTGTTGCGGTGCCACCGTCAGCCCGCGCACCAGCAAAATTCCCAGGGCGGCGGTGACGACCGTCGTCGCCCAGCGCAGGCCGGGGGAGATGCCCTGCCGCCGCTGCCCCCCTTGTCGCTGACCGTAGACCGTGGCGGCGGCGGTGGCCAGCACCCCGGCGTAGACCGCCAAGAGCGGCACCGCCCCCAGCTCACCTTGGCCCCAGCCCGTGTGCAGATAGGCCAGCCCCAGGGCATTGGCCCGCTCTAGGGGGGTGCTGTCTTGCTGGCGCAAAATTTGCAGCGCCGCCAGGGTGAGCAGAACAGCGGCGATCGCCCCCACCAGCAGCCCGCCGCCGCCCCATATCCCCAGCCCATCCAGCGCCCAGAAGTTTAAGGGCACCAGCAGCAGCGTGATCATTTGCAGGGTCTTAGCCGTCAGCTGCAAATTGGCGCTGCGCCGACACCACCGCCCCGCCGCCCAAAACACCAGGGTGTAGGCCAGCAGCACCAGGTATTGCCC
>QBMN01000276.1 GCA_003241845.1 Shackletoniella antarctica
CCACCGCCACGGTTCTCACCTGGGAAGGGGGCGGGGCGGGCTGACCGGCGATCGCCCCCACCGTGCCCACCGTGCCCACCGCGCCCAGGGCCTGGGCCATCTCGCTGACCGACTGGTAGCGATCGCCCGGTCGGTAGCTGGTGGCCCGCCGCAGTACCTGAAGCAGTCCGGGGCTGAGGGTGTTGGGCAAATTCCAGGTGAGGTTGACATCGTCAAAGATTTCCTGGGGTTCTTTGCCGGTGAGCAGCACAATGGCGGTCACCGCCAGGGCGTAGAGATCGCTGCTGGGGTAGGCCCGGCCCGACTGCATTTGCTCGCTGGGGGCGTAGCCCAGCTTGCCGACGGAAGTGGCCTGGCTGTGGCTGCCCGGCGGCTGAATGCGGGTGACCACTTCTTTGACCACGCCAAAGTCGATCAGCACCGGCAGGCTGTCGGCGCGGCGCTGCATGATGTTGTCGGGGCTAATGTCGCGGTGAATGATGCCCTTGCCGTGGATGTGGGCCAGCACCGGCAAAATTTGCTGCAAAAACTGCCGCACCTCGGCCTCAGCGAAGGTCATACCCTGCTGCAAGCGCTGGTTGATCAGATCGCGGTAGGTGACCCCGTCGATGTAGTCTTGCACCAAAAAGAGGCGCTGGTTTTCTTCGAAAATGGCCTGAAATTTGGGAATCTGCGGATGCTCAATGTTGTACAGAATGTTGGCTTCACGCTGGAACAGCTGAAGCGCCTTGTCGGAGAACTGATCGCCCTGCTGGGGTTCGAGTTCTTTAACGGCGCAGCGCTCGTTGAAGCGGCCCACATCTTCGGCTAGGTAGGTGCGCCCAAAGCCACCGTGCCCCAGCTCTTGCAGCACGCGGTAGCGATTTTGAAGCGTAGTACCAGGGGTCAGAATGGGTTGCATAGCGTTCGGAGCAATTCAGGGGCGGAGAGTGAGAGGCTTGAAAAGTGAGGGGCTTGAAAAGTGAGGGGCTTGGAATGGAGCAGTCAGCAGAAGCGCTACACCAGTTTACAGTAGGATTACCGACCGCGCCCTAAGCCACCCAGGGCCGGAATCTACGCCGCCAGCGGGGAGGAAGTCCCTACTGGAGGAATGCCCGCCCCTTTGCGACAATAAAGACTGTTGAGATACTGGGTGCGGGGATGGAGAGCGCGGTGCTGGGGTCAGTTCTAAAGACTGGCGATCGCAGCCTCATCCCAAGCTAACGAAATGCTTCCCTCATCGCGTGCATCCAGGGGGCCGCAACCCGGCAGCGCAGGCGTCGCCGTAACCTTTTTCGGGCTGCACGTGTTTTGTCGCACCAGTTCCGTCGCGCTAATTTCGTCGCATCATTTCATCACATTACAAGGGCAGTCAGGTCATGGGGCTAGAGGCAATGGATCAGGCGAATACCACCACCAATACCGCCGCCGAACTCAAGCCCAGGACGGGCTTTAAAGCTATAAAGCGGTTCAAGCCCGCCCGGATGCTGCCCAACCTGCTCAAACAGCCGCTGCTGGTGGGCGGCCTGGGGCTATCGGCCACCCTGGCGCTGCTGGGCAGTGCCCATTTCAACCCCCTAGATAGCTCTACGCTGCTGAGCGCCCTTGCCCTGGGGTCGGGGGTGTGGTGGTGGCGACGGGGCGATCGCCCCCCGGCTGCCCCCAAAGCCGTTGCCCCCCCGGTGGTAGATCGCTCGCGCGCAGAAACTGAGCTGGCCGCCTTGCTGGCCCTGATCGACAGTCTGGCCAAAGAATCTGAGCTGGCCAGCCCGGAGGCAGTTTCCCCAGAGGCCCTGGCTGCCCATCGTCAGGGGCACCGGGCGCTGATCGCAGAGCTAGATCGGCAGGTGCTGCGGGTGGCGATCGCAGGCGACCCCCGCACCGGCAAAACCACTCTGCTCTCCCTGCTGGCCGCCGCTGAGAGCCATCCTGATCTGGCCTTTGAAGAGGTATCTCTCGCCGCCGCTCTCAATGGGCTAGGCCCCGACTGGCTAGGCTACGACGCCCTGCTGCTGCTCACCGATGGCGACATTACCGCCAGTGCCTTGACCCTGCTGCGCGATCGCCTGATCGCGGGCCAGGGGGCAGTGCTGGTATTTAATAAGCAAGACCACTACGACGCTGCCGACCAGCAAATCATTCTCACCCAGCTGCTGCAACAGGTGGCTACCCTGCCCGCGGCGGTGCCCGTGGTGGCCACCGCCGCCGCCCCGCGCCCAATCAAAGTGCGCCGTCACCAGGCCGACGGCAGCGTTACCGAAACCCTGGAGACACCGGCAGCGGCGATCGCAGACCTCACTGCTGCCCTGGGCGAGGCGATCGTAGCCGAGCGCCCTGCCCTGGTGGCAGCTACGGTGCTGCGCCGCACCCAGGCCCTGGGCCAGCGAGTGCAAACTGATCTAAACCGGGTGCGGCGCGATCGCGCCCTGCCCCTGATCGATCAGCTCCAGTGGGTGGCCGGGGCCGCCGCCTTTGCCAACCCCGTGCCCACCCTCGATCTGCTGGCCACCGTCGCCATCAACGGCCAGCTGATTATGAATCTGGGCAAACTCTACGGCTTTAACCTCAACCTCGACGAAGCCAAAACCGCCGCCGGCACCCTGGCCAGCCTCACCGTCAAGCTGGGCCTGGTCGAACTCTCGACCCAGGTGCTCACCGCCGTGCTCAAAGGCCACTTTGCCACCTACGTAGCCGGGGGCCTGGTGCAGGGGCTGAGCGCCGCCTACCTCACCCGCATGGCCGGGCTGAGCTTAGTCGACTACTTTGAGCAAGCCGCCCTGGCGGGCACCCCCACCACCGACCTGTCCTGGGAGTCCATTGGCCAGCGGCTGCAAAGCACCATCCAGCAAAATCGCCAGCTCAGCCTGCTGCAAACCCTGACCAAGCAGGGTATCGACATTCTCAAACCCGCCCAGCTGCCTGCCAGCACTGCCCCGGCGGTAGAGCTGACGGCTGAGCCGGTGGCTGAGCCGGTTGTCGTCGTTGAAGGGAAGTGAGTGGGGGAGTGGGTGCGATCGCGCAAACATTAGTCCTAACTCTATAACCCCGCCCCGACCCCGAACCATCCACAAACCCCTCATTGAAACCTCTAGACCAACGAAACCCCCAGAACAACTTATAAGATCCAGAACCCCTCACCTCCCCCGCCTATCC
>QBMN01000277.1 GCA_003241845.1 Shackletoniella antarctica
GGGGAGGTGAGAGATCGGGTTGGGGCGCACAGCAGTGCGCCCGTAGGGAGATTTTAGACTTTGGGGGCGGTTTCCCCCTCCTAGGAGGGGCAGGGGTGGGTCTACAGGCAGGTTTGAATTTTGTAAGTCCCTCGGACTGGCTGCGCCTACGCGAAGCGTTTCCGGGGGAGAAATCTTGAATTTTGAATTGGGATCTCCGGTAAAAACGGTGATCAGGTCTTGAAGATCTGCTTCGGTGACGGTTTCGTCGAGGGCAACAATCAGAGTCTCACCATCCAGCACGCGGAGGTTGATGCGGTGGTCGGCGGCGCGAGCGAGGATAGCGGCTTGGGCACTGCCGACGGTCACGCGCAGCGTGTCAAACACGGGTTCGGTGCCCAGGGTGAACCCGGCTGCGGTGAGGGCAGCCGCGAGGGTTTGGGTTTGGGCGTGGAGGCGGGCGGCGATCGCCCTCAGCCCCTCTGGCCCGTGGTAGACCGCATACATGCTGGCCATGATCGCCAGCAGCACCTGGGCGGTGCAGATATTGCTGGTGGCGGCGTCGCGGCGAATGTGCTGTTCGCGGGTTTGCAGGGTGAGGCGCAGGGCGGGCTGACCGTAGGTGTCTTTAGAGACGCCCACCAGACGACCGGGCAGCTTGCGGGCAAAGCTGTTGCGGGTGGCAAAGAAGGCGGCGTGGGGGCCACCATAGCCCAGGGGCACGCCAAAGCGCTGGGTGTTGCCCACCACGATGTCGGCCCCAAACTCGCCGGGGGGGCGCAGCAGGGTGAGGCTGAGCAGGTCGGCGGCGACAGTGACGAGCGCCTTGGCCCCGTGGGCCTGGGCGGTGAAATCTGCGTAGTCATAGATCGCCCCGTCGGTGGCGGGGTATTGCAGCAGCACCCCAAAGACCGGCGTTTCGAAGCTAAAGCGGCGGTGGTCGCCCACCATCACCTCAATGCCCAGGGGCAGGGCGCGGGTTTTGACTACATCAATGGTTTGGGGGTGGCAGGCAGCGGAGACCCAGAAGGTGTTGGCGGCTTTCTGTTTGCGGGCGTTGAAGGCCAGGGTCATGGCCTCGGCGGCGGCGGTGCCCTCGTCGAGCAACGAGGCGTTGGCGATCTCCATGCCCGTCAGGTCGCTCACCAGGGTTTGGAAGTTGAGCAGCGCCTCTAGCCGCCCCTGGGAAATCTCGGGCTGGTAGGGGGTGTATTGGGTATACCAGCCGGGGTTTTCGAGCACGTTGCGCTGGATCACGGGCGGCGTGAGGGTGTTGGCGTAGCCCAGGCCCAGGTACGATCGCCACACTTGGTTTCGGGCTGCTAGAGTCTTGAGCTGGGACAGGGCCGCCGCTTCATCTAACCCCTCGGGCAGGTTGAGGGGCTGCTTGAGGCAAATGCTTGCAGGCACCGTGGCGCTGATCAACTCATCCAGAGAGGCGTAGCCCAGGGCCGCCAGCATAGCTTCGGTGTCGTGCGCCGTTGGCCCCAGGTGGCGAGCCACGAAGGGGCTGAGGGATTGGGCCTCAGCGGTGGTGCCGTTAGCGCCCGAAGCTGAGGTTGAGCGATCGGCGGTGCTGGTTCCTTGGATTGATGCTGTGCTCGTCTCTGGGAAAAGTTGTGTCATATCCGTTTGCGGATGGCTCCAAAATCAACAGGGTGGAATCGGTGGTGCCCAGGGAGGGAGCCAACCTTGTTCATATCTTGAAACATTTGAGGAAAATTTGCTGCTCCCTAGGCACAGGTTGGTTAGGGCTGAGCCAGCTGGCTGACAAAGGGCAGTATAGCGGCGGCGGTGGCCTGGGGCTTTTCGAGATGGGGCACATGGCCGCACTGGGGAATCCAAATTAGCTGGCTACCGGCGATCGCCCCCTCAAACCGCCGCGCATCCTTGGTGCCCAAAATCTTATCTTGCTCGCCCCAGATCACCAGAGTAGGACAGTTGATTTGGGAAATTTTGGCGGTCAAAAAGTTGTAGCCGCCGCTTTTGGTGAAGGCAATTAGCGATTCTTTCCAGCCGGGGCACAGCAGGTGCAGGGCGGCGCACAGCTCGGCGTCAGCGGTGACGAAGGACTTGTCGAAATAGGCCTGACGGCTGATGCTGCGCCGCACCCTGGGGTTGCGTAAAAAGGCCGTGGCCCAGCTGTCGAGGGGCGGCACCATCAGGCTGCCCATGGCTGGCCCAGCGGCAAAGCCCGCGGCATCGAGCAGCACCAGCCCGGCGACAGCTTCAGGGTAGGTGAGGGCAAAGTCAATGGCGGCAGCCCCACCCATGGAGGCCCCCACCAGCACCACGGGACGGCCAATTTTTTGTTGCCAAAAGCTGTGCAGGTGCAGCTTGATGGCACCGGGGGAGAGGTCGGGGCTGAGGGTGCGATCGCTAAACCCAAACCCCAGCAGATCTACCGCCCAGGCGCGAGGGGCCAGCAGCGGCAGCAGGCGGCGAAACTCAAACAGCGAGCTGTCGAAGCCGTGAATTAACAGCAGAGGCGGATCGCTGTCCCCGTCCTCAGCGGCCACATAGGCGGTAGGAATTGGGGTTTCCATCAGCGGTGTTTTGACCGCCGCTAGCTGTACCCTCGCGGCCAGGTCAACGGAGGTAGATTCGCTCAGGCCAGCGGCGGCGCGGGGCAGCACAGACACAGTCATAGACGTTTAAATAAATGAGAAATAAATCAGATCACCTGCCGCATGATCGCACAAATCACTGGTGCAGGTGGATCATGTGCGAGCCGATGGCGATGCCGTACTGGCCGTAGATATCTTGGCCCAGCAGACCGTAGCTGCCGCCGATCGCCACCTTCACCTGCTCGCGGCGCAGCCCGCCCAGTTCCACGTTGACCAAGCCCACGGGCAGGGTCACCACGCTGCCGTCGGCGATTCTAGCCTGGGTTTCGCCCACCACCGTCACCCCCACCGCCTGGGCCATATCAGCGGTAATCAGCGTGCCCGTAGCCCCGGTGTCAAACAGCATGGGGAAGCTCTGGGTGCCGCTGGCCCCCTTCAGGGTGACGCCGACCACCGGGGTGCCCCCCTGGCGGCGCTGAATGGGAATTTGAGCGGCTAAGCCCTGGGGCAGTGCCGCCACCGGGGCGGGGGCGGGCGCAGGGACAATATCTGCGG
>QBMN01000278.1 GCA_003241845.1 Shackletoniella antarctica
GGGTGGCGCTGACGGCAGCGGCCTGCGGTGGGGGCAGCGGCGAAGACACCGTCAGCGTCGGTTCCAAAGACTTTACCGAGCAGCTGATTATTGGCGAAATGTACGCCCTAGTGCTCGAAGAAAACGGCTTTACCGTTGATCGCAAACTAAATCTGGGCGGCACCCCCGTGGCCCAGGCGGCGATCGAGAGCGGTGAGATTGACCTCTACCCCGAGTACACCGGCACAGCCCTGCTGACGGTGCTCAATCTGCCCACCAGCAGCGACCAGCAGGCCGTCTTTGACACCGTTAAGCAAGCCTATCAGGAGCAATTTAACCTGGTGTGGCTCGACCCATCGCCAATGAACAACACCCAGGCCCTGGCCATGACCGAGGAGCAGGCCAACGCCCTCGATATTCGCACCATTTCTGACTTTGTCGCCCAGGCCAGCAGCCTGACCCTGATTGGCCCGCCCGAGTTTGAAGTGCGAGAAGACGGTCTGCCGGGGCTAAAAACCGCCTACGGAGATTTTTCGCTAGCAGATTACAAAGCGGTGGATGCAGGCCTGCGCTACCGGGGCCTGGTGGATGGTGAGGCCGACGTGGCCGTGGCCTTTGGCACCGATGGTGAGATCAACGCCTTTAACCTGGTGGTGCTCGAAGACGACAAGGCCCTGTTTCCGCCCTACCAGATTGCGCCGATTGTCAGCCAGGCGGCGCTCGACGCCAGCCCCGGCATTGCCGATGCCCTCAACGCGCTGTCACCCCTGCTCAACGATGAGGTGATGCGCGAGCTGAACTATGAGGTCAGCGGCAACCAGCGCGAGCCTGCTGACGTAGCCCGCGAGTTTTTGGTGAATGCGGGCCTGGTGGCCGAGTAAATGCGGGGATGGCCAGATGATGTAGCAGCGATCAGGTTTACGGTCTGCGGATGGAGGTCGGAATCGTTCCCCGTTCGCCCGGCACCGGACACTGCTCACCCTGCACCGTACACCTTCCCCAGTTCACCGACGCCCTGCTACCAATGCCTAATCCTGCAACCTGACATCTCCTATGGGCACCATTCAGTTTGACGATGTTTCGCTGCGGTTTGCCGGGGGGGGCCACCCGGCGGTGAACCGCGTCACCTGCCAGGTCAGCGCGGGCGAAATTGTGGTCATCTTAGGCCCCTCGGGCTGTGGCAAAACCACGCTGCTAAAGATGGTCAACCGCCTCTACGAACCCACCGGGGGCAATATTTTTCTCGACGGGGTGAATATTCGCAAGCTCAAAGCCACCAAGCTGCGTCAGCAAATTGGCTACGTGATCCAGCAGTCGGGGCTGTTTCCCCACATGACGGTAGCCAACAATGTGGCGGTGGTGCCCAAGCTGCTGGGCTGGGGCAAGCCCCAGATTCAGGCCCGCATTGATGAGTTGCTGGATCTGGTGAAACTGCCGCCGGGAGAATTTCGTGATCGCTACCCGGCCCAGCTCTCGGGCGGGCAGCAGCAGCGGGTGGGCATTGCCCGCGCCCTGGCGGGCAACCCCGGCATTATGCTGATGGATGAGCCCTTTGGGGCGATCGACGCCATCACCCGTGCCGCGCTGCAAGACGAAATTCTCCGCCTCCAGGGCCAGCTTAAAAAAACCATTCTGTTTGTCTCCCACGATGTGGAAGAGGCACTGCGGCTAGCCGATCGCATTTTGATCATGCGCCAGGGAGAGGTGGTGCAGTTTGACACCCCCTTTAACCTGCTCACCCAGCCCGCCGATGAATTTGTCCACACCCTGCTGGGGGCCGACGACATGGTGCGTCAGCTGGGCCTGCTGCGGGCCAGCTCGGCGATGATGGCGCTGCCGCCCAACTACAGCAACGGCCACAACCCCACCCTCTCCCACCGCGACAGCCTGCGCGACGCCCTGTCGCTGATTCTCAAGACCGGGGCACCCGCTCTGACGGTGCTAGAGGAGGGCAACCCGGTGGGGCTGCTCACCCTCGACCACATTCGCGAGTCGGCGGTGGTGGGGCCAGGGCCAGGGCCAGGGTCAGGGAGAACCAACGGGCGATGAGCTACCTATTGAGCAACCCCGGCGAGGTGCTGACCCTGCTGCTGCAACACCTGCGGATGACGGGCATTGCCCTGGGGGTGGCGATCGCCATCTCTGTGCCCCTTGCCCTGCTGGTCACCCGTCTGCGCTGGCTGGCGGTGCCGGTGCTGGGCAGTCTGGGGGTGCTCTACACCATCCCCAGCCTGGCGCTGATTATCTTTTTGGTGCCGCTGTTTGGCCTTAACGCCACCTCGGTAATTGTGGCGATGGTGCTCTACACCCAGGTGATTTTGGTGCGCAACCTGACGGTGGGCCTGGCGGGCATTAACCCGGCGGTGCTAGAGGCGGCGCGAGGCATGGGTATGAGTGTGGCCCAGCGCTGGTGGCGGGTGCAGGTGCCCCTGGTGCTGCCGGTGTTTTTGGCCGGGGTGAGAATTGCGGCGATCGTGGCGATCGCGATCGCGACAATCGGAGCCAAGTTCAATGCCGGGGGCTTGGGCAAGCTGTTGTTCGACGGCATTCAGACCAACCGCTACGACAAAATTGTGGCGGGGGCGATCGCGGTAGCGGTGCTAGCGTTAGTTATTAACGGCCTGCTGCTGGCCCTAGAGAGGTCTCAACGTAAGGCGTGAAAACCTAAAAAAAAGGAGCACCCCGAGGGGCACTCCTTAACTTGTGATTCTGCCGTTAAGCAAGCGGGCAGCCTAGGGCAGCCACTCCAACACCGCTTCGTCTTTGGTGTTGGTGCGACGCGAGGGGGTAGCGCGGTCGAAGGTCATGTGGATGGCGCGAGTTTGCTCGCCATCGGCCGCTACCGCCATAATTGGATAGTCAATGTTGCCGTCTTGGAACGACATTTGGAACCGGAAGGTGCCGTCGGAGTTGAGTTTTATCGGCTGACCGCCAATGGTGACGGTGGCGTCAGGCTCGGTAGCACCGTAGACAATCAGCTCAGCGTCGGCAATCAGCCAAAACTTGCGGGGGCGAATCGGGGGCGCAGAGGCGGAGAAGCCCGCCCCAGACATGGTGAGACCCGCTCCCGACATGGTGAGCTCGCCAAAGGCCCCCACCCCTGACA
>QBMN01000279.1 GCA_003241845.1 Shackletoniella antarctica
GGCGGCCTTTTGCTTAGCTCGCCAGAGGCGTTCGACGCTGGCGAGAATGCGCTCTGGGTCAATGCGGCCCAGGTTCACGGCTTCTACCACGGCGGCGATCGCCCCTTCTGGGTCGCCGGGCATGAGCAGCACATCGGCCCCGGCCTCTACCGCCAGCACCGCTGCTTCGTAGGGGCCGTAGGCGTTGGTGATCGCCCCCATCACCAGGGCATCGGTGACGATCAGCCCGTCAAAGCCCAGACGCTGGCGCAGCAGCCCGGTCAGGGTCGGGGCAGACAGGGTGGCGGGGTAGCGGGCATCGAGGGCGGGAATGTGCAGATGGGCGGTCATAATGGCGTCAACTCGGGCGGCGATCGCCCCCCGAAACGGCTCCAGTTCTAAGGCATTCAACCGCTCTAGATCGTGGGTCAGCACCGGCAATTCTAAATGCGAGTCTACCGCCGTGTCGCCGTGGCCCGGAAAGTGCTTGGCGGTGGTGAGCACTGGCTGAGTCTGAGCACCGCGCAAAAATGCCTGGGTGAGCGCGCTAACCTGCGCCAGATGATCCCCAAAGGCGCGCACGTTGATCACCGGGTTGTGGGGGTTGTTGTTGACATCCACCACCGGAGCCAGCACCCAGTTGAGGCCGATGGCCATGGCCTCAGATGCGGTGGCCGCCCCAAAGGCCTCGGCGTAGGCCAGGGCCAGGGATAGATCTTTCTCGGCCACCGCAGACAGCGCCATCGGCGGCGGAAACCAGGTGGCCCCGCTAAACCGCTGGCCCACCCCTTCCTCAATATCTGCCGCCACCAGCAGGGGAATGCGCGCCTGAGACTGAAGCGCCTGGGTTTTGAGGCCGACCTCGGCGGCGCTGCCCCCCAGCAAAATCACCCCGCCTACGCCCAGGTCTTTGACGTAGCGAGTCAGCGTAGCGCTGTCGGCCTCCCAGGCGGGGTAGCGAATTTCGTGGTCAAACAGGTGGCCCGAGGCCCGCACCACCACCATCTGAGCCACCTGCTCGGCTAGGGAGAGGCGATCGGCGGCGGGCAGGCGGGCGGTGGCCCCTGGGGGCCAGTCATGGGCTTTCGCCTTCACTCCTGCTCATCCTCAGGCCCGTCCTCAAGCTCGTCTTCAGGCTCCTCTTCAGGGGCGGCAGGGTCGCCCAGGGCAGTGGCTTCGGTGCCAGCCTCGGCCTCAAAAAACTCGTCGGTGAGGCCTTTTTCGACCCGCTCCTGGCTGAGTTGGTTAATCAGCGACAGCACCTTGGTGCCTCGCTCCATGCCCAGGTCTTCTTTGAAGATAATTTCGGGGGTGCGCCGCAGCCCCAGCCGCTGGCCCAGCTCGCTGCGCACGAAACCGGTAGCGGCCTTAAGCCCCTCCATGGTTTCGGCTTTGGCTTCGTCGGTGCCATAGATACTGACAAACACCTTGGCGTGCTGCAAGTCGCCCGACACGTCGACATCGGTGACGCTCACCATGCCCGCCCCCACCCGGTCGTCTTTGATGTCTAGCACCACCATTTGGCTGATCTCTCGTTTGATTAGAGAAGCCACCCGCTCTACGCGACGATTGTTGGGCATTGGGTTCTGTACTCCTGCATGAACTACCTGCAATGAAATGTCTGTAATGAAAGGCCCGCAATGAAAGGCCTGGCCAGCCCTCGCTCCTGCTATAGAAGAGCGCAACCCCTGGGCTTACCCGATATCCAGCATGGCTTGCAGGGTAAAGGTGAGAAACAAGAACCCGGCCACCGCAGAGCCGATCAGCGCGATCGCCGTGGTGGGCCGCTGCAAGAGGGGCACCAGGGGCTGCACGGCGCCGTACAAAACGCCCAGGGTAATGGAAATCAGGTAGCGGGGGTAGCGGGAGATATTATCAAAAAATTCTTTCATGGCGGCGTTTTGGGGGGGCTTGGGGCCAGTGCGCGTGAGGCCTCGACGCAGTGACTGAGTGGTATTGGCTTGCTTTACATCCTAACCCACGATAAAACGCCTCGATGAGACGGTTCTGCCCTGGCTGAGCTTTGCTATAGTTGGGGCAATCTTTTAAGAGTACATTTGATCTTAGGCAGTGTTGTGACAGCGGCCCTCTCCACCACCCCAGCCCTACACCCCCGTCCGTTTCTCAAGTGGGCGGGCGGCAAGGGGCGCTTGCTCAGCCAGTACGAGGCGTTTTTGCCGGCGGCGATCGACACCTACTACGAGCCGTTTTTGGGCGGTGGAGCGATGTTTTTTCACCTGGTAGGGCGGGCCAGGCGAGCCGTTTTGGGAGATATCAACCCAGAGCTGGTGAACGTTTACTGCTGCGTGCGCGACGAGGTGGAGGCGCTGATACGCCACCTGCGTAACCACCAGCGGTGGCACAGCCCCGACTACTACTACCGGGTGCGTCAGCAGCAGGCGCTGCCGACGCCCATTGAGCGGGCCGCCCGGCTGATCTACCTCAACAAAACCTGCTACAACGGCCTCTACCGCGAAAATTCTCAGGGCCATTTCAACGTGCCGGTGGGCAACTACAAAAACCCCGCCATCTGCGACGTTTCTCTGCTGCGGACGGCCTCGGCGGCGCTGCAAATCGCCGACATCCAGACCTTTTCCTTTGAGGCGCTGCGATCGCGCTCGTTTTCTGCCAGAGATTTTGTTTACTTCGACCCGCCCTACCACCCCATTAGCCCCACCAGCAGCTTTACGGGCTACAGCCGCTACGGCTTTAGTGGCGAAGACCAGGCCCGCCTCGCCGATCTGTTTCGCACCCTGGCGGCGCGGGGCCAGCGGGTAATGCTCTCGAATTCTGACTGCGAGCTGATTCGTGATCTGTACCAGGGGTTTGCCCTGCGCTCCATTCAGGCGGCGCGGGCGATCAACTCTCGGGCCGGGCGGCGCGGCAAAATCGGCGAGCTGCTGATCACGTCCTAATTAATTCATCGAGTTGATTCATCGGGCCAAGAGTCATCGGGCCAAGAGTCATTAGGTTAATCTGTCGGGCTGATCTGTAGGGTCTAACCGGGGGAGGTTGCCCCGGCCCTGGGGGGCCAGTCTAAAGTAGTGCAAACCCCCCTTGGAGACCTGTGC
>QBMN01000027.1 GCA_003241845.1 Shackletoniella antarctica
TGAATTCATCTCTCTGTTAAACCAGATTTTGCCTCTTTGCGCAATCCCTAGGGCCTGTCTTTACCAGCGGTGATTGAGAAATTGCATTTAATCAAGGATATTTCCTCTGAGGAACAGCTTGGCAAAACTCACAATCCCTGCCATTTTCTTAAATAATCATGTTTTCAAAATCTCGCCTTCCAAGTTTCAAGGGCTAGGCTAACCAATTTAGATGGCAAGCAAACTTTCCCATCAGCACTCATGACTTTTTTATATAGCCTTAAGCTGTCCTTGTAACGAATTCTTTTCATGTATTCAATGCATTGCGGAAAATTCCAAACCCTTCTAATTTTTGTTGAAGAAGGCGAATAGCCGATGGCAGCAACTTTTTTCCAAGTTTTATCAATTCCTAGTTGCATACGAAGTACATGAGGTTTATCCTCTAGATCTGGCAACCATAAAAATAGTGCTGGCTCTTTATCATTAATGAACTTGATCATCCTGATTTCTGCACATGGCTTGGTTTTTCCTCTACCATAAATAATCCTCTGAGGCTCGACGATCTCTTTCATGCGTGAGTCAAAGCTAAGGATTTGCTGACGAGACTGGAGAAAGCCATCAAACTCTGATTTAGAGCTATGCGATAGCCAATTCAAGAGCTTTCGTGGCGGCTCTGGTATTTCGGTAGTGGCCGAAGATTTTGAGGAATCAGGTATTTGAGAAAGCCGAATCGATCTGGATTCATTCAATTTGCTATGGTTCAATTGCAGTCTTAACGCATTATTTTTGGATGCAATATTGAAAGTGTATAACTCAAATTCCAGAGCATTGTATTTGCAGTCAACAAGCGTGTCTCTATGAAAAATAGGGGCGATCGCAATTAGGCGGATTGGCGCTTCTAGGTTCACGTCTGACTGAAACGGTTTCTCTTCCCGTAATGCATCATAGTATCGGGTAAGCTGCTGAACCACGTATCGGTCTTCCGTATTTTTCAGCTCAATGATGACTAAGCGCTGTTGGGCATCTAAAGCTAAAATATCGCAGAATTGGCCTCTGACAGAATATTGGCGTTTGAAAGGTGTGAGGTTCAGCAGAGTCTTGAGGTTCTTCCAAACCGTTTCCTCAAGTTCATACTCACTGCTAAACTGCCAACTTCCACCAGATTGGATGATCGCCATGCTCTATTTATAAAATGACTCAAGTCAACTTTGGGAAATGTCGGCAGCGAATCATTGCTTCACTGTTCTTCAAGGCTGTAACTGTTTTAGGTTTCCCACCGAGGCAAAGTGCCCACCATCTGGTGCTCTTCCATTACGCAAACTTCAGCGTTTCGCGTGGCTTACACTAAGGGATAGTTCTTCCCATGCGTGGACGCTATGCCAAACCTTCAGCTCCAAACATCGCTGCGTCAGCTTTATGAAGAGGATCTTGTCCGCTGGGCGGAGGCTACGGTTGCCTGTCTGAAGAGTAGAGACACTCAGCAGCTTGACTGGGAAAGGCTGATTGAGGAGATTGAAGACTTGGGCAAATCGGCCAAACGAGAGCTAGAAAGCCGCCTGAGCGTATTGCTGGTTCATTTGCTCAAGCGCTGCTATGTGAATTTGCCCGACAACTATCGCGGCTGGCAGCTTATCATTCTGGAGCAGCGAAACGCCTTCAAGCTCTTGCTAAAGCAATCTCCCAGCCTCAAAACCTACTTGCAGGACGTGCTGGATGAGGTCTATCAGGATGCTCTAGCAGAAGCCTCAACCGCCTACCCAACTAGCGAATTCCCCGCCTTATACCCCTTTAGCCAAGAGCTACAAGCTCTGCTAGCAGAGGAATTTTGGCATTAAAGACACGTCACCCCCTACCCTCTCCCCGCACCCGCCACCGTCCCCATGAGAATTTTGCTGGTTGATGACGAAGTCGAACTCACCGACCCGCTCAGTCGCCTGCTCACCCGTGAGGGCTATGCCGTAGATGTGGCCACAGAGGGAGAGGCGGGCTGCACCTTAGCCAGCCAGGGCAGCTACGATCTGCTGATTTTAGACTGGATGCTGCCTGGGTTGAGCGGTTTAGAGATCTGTCGGCAGGTGCGATCGCGCCAAGACAGCACCCCCGTGCTCTTTCTCACCGCCAAAGACACCCTCAATGATCGCGTCGATGGCCTCGACGCCGGAGCCGACGATTACCTCGTCAAACCCTTTGAGCTGCGCGAGCTGCTGGCCAGGGTGCGGGCACTGCTGCGGCGATCGCCCAACCTAGAGCCATCCTCGCCCCGCCTCGCCTACGACGATCTCACCCTCGACGAAACCAACCAGCTAGCCCACCGTCAGGGCCAACCCGCCGAACTCTCTGAAAAAGAAACCCGCCTGCTGGCCTACCTGCTGCGCCACGCCCACCAGGTGCTCACCCACGAGCAAATCTACCAGGGCGTTTGGGGCGATCAAGAGGCCCCCAGCAGCAACGTGGTCGCCGCTCAAATGCGCCTGCTGCGCCGCAAGATTGAGCCTAAGGGCACGCTGCCGATCATTCACACCGTCTATGGCAAGGGCTATCGGTTGGGGAGTTGAGACGCCTTGGTTGGCGGTGGAATGTTGAAACGTTCCACCGCTGAAACCCGCTTAAAACCTCGACCCTGGCTGCTGCAAAAACTCTGCCTCCTCGGGCGTTGTCTCTCGACCCAAGATCTCGTTGCGGTGGGGGAAGCGGCCAAACCGCTGAATCACCTCGCGGTGGCGCAGAGCGTAGTCGAAGATGGTGTCGAATTCAGGGTGGGCAGCGTGGAGCGATCGCGCCAGCTCCACCGAGCGATCTTGATCCGCCAAATTCTCGCTGTGTTCCAGCGGTAAATAAAAGAAGATGCGCTCTACGGGCAGCACCTGCTGGTCATAGCCCCGATCAAGGGCGTGGTAGGCGGTGGCTAGGGCAGCGCGATCGGCCGCAAAGCTGCGCCCCTCACCCCGAAACAAATTGCGCGGAAACTGATCCAGCAGCAGCAGCAGCGCCAGGCAGGGGCGCGGCTGGTCTCGCCAGGCTCCCAGCGCACCGCCCATGGCCTGTTCGACATCCCCCCAAAACTGTTGGCGAATGGTGTCATCAAATGCCGGATCTTTCTTAAACCACACCTGACGCTGCTGGCCATATTCCCCCGCTGCATCCTCCGGGTTGCCAAACCAAAACCGCAGAACCGCCGCCGCCCTTTCCATTGGCTATCTCCTACTCACCCACCCACCCTAGCTCAGCACCAGCGGCTCCAACGCATACTCCTCCCACCCCTGGTGAAAGCGCTCTGAAATGTAGGGGGTCAGCACAAACTGGGGCGACTCATCCCCTGTCACGTCTATGCGCACAAACGAATAGGGCCGCCGCCGCTCGGCTTTGTGGCCTGTCAGCCCCGTATACAGCTGCGATTTTGCCACCAGCTTAAACTCCGTCTGTCCGTCGGTATCAGTGGCCCAAGGCTCGTAGAGCACAGTGCCCTCGGGCCGCTGTCGCCGCAGACTCAGGCCGCTGCCGCCGCAGACCACGCAGTTCATGTGGCTATCGGCGTGGCCGGTGTCTTCAGTCTTGAGATATTCAAAACAGTGGGCGTGGCCGTTGAGCACCAGGTTTACCGGCGGGCGGTGGGTGCCAATCTCGGGCACCGCCGCCGCCACCTGGTCGAGCACCCAGCGCAGGTTCTGGCGAATGGCCAGGGTTTGGCCCTGGGCCCACTTCGTCGCCTCGGTCACATAGGGCGGGTGGTGAAAGAATATGATGCGCCCGCGCACCGACCGATCTTGCCACGAGGCAATTAGCCCGTCTCGCAGCCACAGCAGCTGCTCCGTATCTGTCAGGGCCGTGGGGGCGGGGTTAATCTGTTTCTCAAGATCGAGCAGCATTTCCTCCATCTGCTCCACCTTTGCCTGGAGGTCGTCTAGGCGTTCCTGGGCGTGGGGATCGGTGCTCTGGAGCTGGAGCGCTTCATCTCTGACCTGCTGCTGCTGGCGCTGAACGACCTCTCGCTGGGCGATCAGCCGCTGGCGATTGGCGCTCCCCGCCGGGTGTTCGGCGATCGGCGTCGGGTCATTAAACGTGCTGCTGTCGAGGGCAAAAAAGTCGATGCCGCCGTAGCGAAAGGTGTAATAGCGGTTGGGCAGCCGGGTAAACTGCCCTGGCTGATAGCGCAGCCCTTGAGTTTTTTCATCCCAGGGGCCGTAGTGGCGGTCGAGGTGGGCGGCAATCTGGTCCTTAGGCAGACCCTTTAGATAATCTAAAAAAGCGCGGGCGTAGGCGTCGCCCACCCCAGAGCCGCGCCAGCCTACGTTGGGGTTGAGGTTTAGCCCCAGCAGCTTGCGCACGGGCCGACTCACTTGCACCAGGGCGCTGTAAAGCAGAGGTAGGTTGTAGTAGTCGTGGTTGCCCGGCACCGCCAAAAACGGAAAGCGAAACAGCATATCGTCAAAGGCAATCTGGTCGGGGCGATCGCCCCCCACCAGCCATTCTCGGTAGGGCTGAATGAAGTTGCCCGGATACTGCTCGCTAGAGCCGACCTGGTAGACCATATCGCCCGTGTGCAGCAAAAATCGGCAGTCTTGCAGGTGGGGCACCATCTGCTCGGCAATGCGCCGCTGGGGGTGGTGGTCGGTGTGTGGCCCAGAGCCGCTGTCGCCAATCACCAAAAACGAGAATTCTGAATCGCTGCTGCGGCCATCGTCTAAAATTAGCCGGGTCTGATCAATGCGGCGCTCCACCAGGGGCGGCTGTTGCCAACAGACACGCTCCTTCATTTTGGCGACTTTGGTCAAAATGGGCGGGTCAAGAATGGAAGCCATGCAGTTTTATAGACTAATATGCCAAACAGTCAACGGCCAGCTTAAGCAAAAGTGCCCTAACTTAGGGTAATCTGTGTGCTCAAAAATTGCCGAGCTGCTGCTGGTTATCAGGCTGTCACCGTTGAGCGCACCGGGGCATCCGCAATCATAATGGATTGTCTATGCCTCTTGATTCAATCCGCAACGTCATTCACCAGTTTGAACAGCAGCCCCGCTGGCGGAGTCGGGGTGACTATCGTCGGGTGCTAAATAGCTGGGCTGCTGTGGTAGGAGATGGGGTGGCCCGCCAAGCCGCCCCCGTGCGGCTCGATCAAGACGTGCTTCATGTGGCGGTGGTCAACCCCATGTGGGCGCAAACCCTGACCCTAGAGCGGGTACGAATTCTCGCTAAGCTCAATGATCGCCTCCACCTAAACCTGCGCGACATCCGCTTTTCTAGCGGCGATTGGTATCGGCAAAACC
This sequence comes from Shackletoniella antarctica, assembly GCA_003241845.1. GTDB lineage: Bacteria > Cyanobacteriota > Cyanobacteriia > Phormidesmidales > Phormidesmidaceae > Nodosilinea > Nodosilinea antarctica. The sequence continues at coordinate 5,241 of QBMN01000027.1, forward strand.
GGTCGGCCCAGCCCGCAGCTTCTGCGTCAGAACTGCCCGAGTGGCTGCGGCTGCACCCCAGCTTTGAGCCTCGGGCTATACCGATCGTCAATCAGCGACCCCAAACCGCCGCAGAGAGTTTCGAGCGCTGGGCCACCATGACGCAGAACCTCGCCGCCCAGCAGCCCCTCTGCCCCCAGTGCCATTGCCCCTGCCCCACGGGCGAGCTCAAGCGCTGGGGCCGGTGCAGCATTTGCGCTGGCCAGGGGCTTAAAGGCCCGGTGGGAAGACATTCTGTATAACGGGCTGGCTGGACAGATGTGTGTATGGATGGATCACAGGGCTAACGCCAAACACCTGGGCAAAGCTGTCTACTACCACAGGGCGCACCGCCGCCACCGTCACCCCTGGGCAAAATTGGGCCAGGGTGCCCACGGGCTTGTCGGTAATGCCACAGGGGGCGATCGCCTCAAACCCACCCAAGTCTGGGCAGACATTTAGCGCAAAGCCGTGCATCGTCACCCAGCGGCTGACCTTAATGCCGATCGCCGCCAGCTTGTAGTCGCCCACCCACACCCCAGTCAGCCCCAGCTGACGGCCCGCCTCTACCCCAAATTTTGCGAGAGCAAGTATCAGCACCGCTTCGAGCTGGCGCAGGTACCAGTGCAGGTCGCTCTGGTGCCGCTTCAAATCGAGAATCGGGTAGCCCACTAGCTGTCCGGGGCAGTGGTGGGTGACCTCGCCGCCCCGCTCGGTGCGAAACAGCGGGTAGGACAGCTCTGCTTCTGGCAGCTTGAGGTGAGCCAGGGTTGAGCCTTGCCCCAGGGTATATACGCCGGGGTGCTCGACCAGCAGCAGGCGATCGGGCTGGGGCTGCTCGCGGTGACGCTGCACCAGCGCCTTTTGCAGTGTCCAAACATCGGCAAAGGGCGCTAGCCCCAGATCATATATTTCGCAGTGGAGGGGAGATTCCTGATGGGTTTGGGCCATATTTTGTCAACCGTGAGTTAACCCAAATAGTTTCGACAATGGTTTCAACAAGAGACTTCTGCAATCAAGAATTATCAACCCATGCAAAGGATTCTAACGGACGATGTTGGGCAGAATACAAGGTGTTAGGGTGAAGCCATGAGGCGACGTATCAAGGAGTCTGCTTTATGAAATTGGTTATCCACGGCAGAAATATCGAGATCACAGACGCGATTCGGGAGCATGTAGAGCAAAAAATCCTCAAGGCGGTGAGCCACTTCAAACACCTGACCAACGAGGTTGATGTCCATCTGTCCGCAGCACGCAATCCTAGAATTGAGGCCAGCCAGTCTGCAGAAGTCACCCTATTCGTAGACGGGGCCGTTGTTAGAGCCGAAGAAAGCAGCGAAAATCTCTACGCCAGCATTGACCTCGTGGCCGACAAAATCAGCCGCCAGCTGCGCAAGTTTAAAGAAAAGCGCAACACCCGTATGCAGGGCACCCTGGGCAAAACTACCGAAGCCTATCTCAACGAAGCCCCGGCCACCGATGTCACCCATGTGCTCACCACCAGCGAGCCTCAGCTCCCCGAAGAGGTCATTCGCTCTAAGTACTTTGCCATGGCCCCGATGACCGTAGCCGATGCCCTAGAGCAGCTGGCCTTGATTGACCACGATTTCTACATGTTTCTCAACGCAGAAACCCAGGAAATCAACGTGATCTATGAGCGCAATCACGGCGGCTACGGGCTGATTCAGCCCCGTAAGCCCAGCCAAAATGGCCATAGCCAAAATGGTACCAAGGCTAGTAGCTCGGTTGAGGCCCCTGCCCACAGCTAGGCCCTGGTGGTAATCCCCCAGCTAGAGACCCGGTTGCTTGTGTGGAGCACGCAGATCATCTCTGTTTTGCCCAGAAGAAACTGGGTCTTTTTATATCTTGTACAGAGTTCTAGCCAGCAGAAGCTGCCGACAGCATTGGTTCTACGCCGCCCTTGGCATCGAGAGCAAAAAGGTCGTCGCAGCCGCCGACGTGGTGGTCGTTGATGAAAATCTGGGGCAGCGATCGCCGTCCGTCAGCCCGCTTAGACATCTCGCTACGAGCCGCTTCATCGCCGTCGATGGCGTATTCGGTGTATTCAATGCCCTTTTGGTCAAGCAGTCGCTTGGCACGAATGCAGAAGGGGCAGCTGCTCCAGGTGTAGATTTCGACGGTGGGGGTCATGGCACGCCTCCGATATGTTTAAGGTTCTTTACATGTTAACCGTAGCGTGGGTCTCTCCCCAATCTCCGCTAAACCCCGCCCCCCTATGAGACCCACGCTACGGGTTGCCCTTTAAGGCGTGGGCGATCGCATCCACCACCCGCGACACCTCCACGATCTCTAGACCATCTACCTTCACCGACTGCCCCTTGGGCACGATCGCCCGCTTAAACCCCAGCTTCGCCGCCTCCTTCAGCCGCAGCTCAAGCTGCGAGATCGGCCGCACCTGGCCGCCCAGTCCCACTTCGCCAATCAGCACGAGTTCGGGGTCTACCAGGCGATCGCGAAAGCTAGCCACCACCGAGATCGCGATCCCCAAATCCGCCGCCGGTTCCCCCACCGCCAGCCCCCCCGACGAGGCCACGTAGGCATCGAGCTTAGAGAGGGGAATGCCCACCCGCTTTTCTAGCACCGCCAAAATTTGCAGCAGGCGGTTGTACTCTACCCCCGTAGTGGAACGCCGGGGCGAGCTGTAGCTGGTGGGGCTGACCAGCGATTGCAGCTCCACCACCAGAGGCCTGGTGCCCTCGCAGGCCACAATGGTGGCAACCCCCGGCACCTGCTCATCGCGATTGCCGAGAAATAATGCCGAGGGGTTGCTGATCTCTGCCAGGCCGTGATCGACCATCTCAAACACCCCCAGCTCGTGGGTGGCCCCAAACCGATTCTTGACGGAGCGCAATAATCGGTGGCTGGCATAGCGATCGCCCTCAAAGTACAGCACTGTGTCTACCAGGTGCTCTAGCACCTTCGGGCCGGCGATCGCCCCCTCCTTAGTCACATGCCCGACGATGAATAGAGAAATATTCGACCGCTTTGCCAGCTGCATCAGCGCCGACGTACATTCTCGCACCTGCGACACCGACCCCGGTGCTGAGGTCAACGCCGCGTAGTACAGCGCCTGAATACTGTCGATGATCGCCACCGTCGGCTTCAGCGACTCCAGCTCCATCAAAATTGTCTCTAGGTCAATCTCCGGCAGCAAAAACAGCTGGCTATCCACCGCCTCTAATCCGGCGGTCTCTGCATCCTCCAAATCCTCTATCTCTTCCTCTTTCGTCTTCTGCCTTTTGCTTTCTGTCTTCTCTCCTCTACTCCCTTCCCCCTCGCTCCCCACATCTCCCACCGGCCCCAGCCGCTGCCACCGCAGCTTTACCTGCTGCCCCGACTCCTCCGCGCACACGTACAGCACCCGCTGCCGCGCCGCCATCTGGTTCGCCACCTGCAACAGCAGCGTCGATTTGCCAATGCCGGGGTCGCCCCCCAGCAGCACCAGCGACCCCGGCACAATGCCGCCCCCCAGCACCCGGTCTAGCTCCCCATAGCCCGAAGGCAGCCGCGCCTGGGGGTGGTCTTGAATCTGGTTGAGGGTCATCGCTAGCCGGGGCTGGCTGGCTTTAGCGGTAGTCGCCCGACCGCGCCCCAGTGCCGCTGCCCGAGGGGTGGCATCCTTGGCGGGCTGGGCCTGCTCTACCATTGAGTTCCAGCTGTTGCAGGTGGGGCAGCGGCCAAAGTACTGGGGCGACTCAGCCCCGCATTCGTTACAGACAAAAAATGAGCGCGATTTAGCCATGATCTTTCTATGAACGGCTCCCCTCTGCATAGAAGGTCTTCAGTAACCCGGTTTCTGTATGTTTGGCCCAACGGCGCGGGTAATGGCCTGGGCAAGAAACCGAACTTATAGTATCTCTGATCTAATGGCACAATTAGTGATCGGGGCAGGCGCCAGAGCGTCATCAACCTGAGAAACCTGCGGCTGTCTCGCAATAAACCTTAAAAAAGCCTGAAGCATAGAGATTCCACGCTTGCGGCATGAATCAATACCCATAGAATAAGCAGACGTCGTCGTCCCTACTTTCGCGGCGTTTTAGGAGACTGCCCCGGCAATATCCGCGATTGTGCAGCGCCATCGACTATACCAACTCCAGATCGGGATCTTTAGCTGCCCCACAGGCAGGACTCAACCGCTGAATCTGGAGGGAATTTAATTAGCTTCAAAAAGTTAATCATTAAACGTTGCGATTGTTTATAGAATATGACGTTATGTAGGGAGCCTTGAGAGCCTTGGAAAACAACAAAGAAAGAATTCTGGTGGTCGACGACGAGGCCAGCATTCGCCGCATTCTTGAAACCCGCCTGTCGATGATTGGCTACGACGTGGTCACCGCCGCCGATGGCGAAGAAGCCCTAGAGACCTTTCGTAACACCGATCCAGACCTGGTGGTGTTAGACGTGATGATGCCCAAGCTCGACGGCTACGGCGTCTGCCAGGAGCTGCGCAAAGAGTCTGATATTCCTATTATTATGCTCACCGCCCTGGGCGACGTGGCCGATCGCATCACCGGCCTAGAGCTGGGGGCCGACGACTACGTGGTCAAGCCCTTCTCACCCAAAGAACTCGAAGCCCGCATTCGCTCGGTGCTGCGCCGGGTCGATAAAACCGGCATGACCGGCATCCCCAGCTCTGGCGTGATCTCCGTCAACACCATTCGCATCGACACCAACAAGCGCCAGGTCTACAAGGGCGACGAGCGCATTCGCCTTACCGGCATGGAGTTTAGCCTGCTAGAGCTGCTGGTCAGCCGCTCCGGGGAGCCCTTCTCGCGCTCCGAAATTTTGCAGGAGGTGTGGGGCTACACCCCCGAGCGTCATGTCGATACCCGTGTGGTCGATGTCCACATTTCTCGCCTGCGGGCCAAGCTCGAAGACGACCCCAGCAACCCTGAGCTGATTCTCACCGCCCGAGGTACCGGCTATTTGTTTCAGCGCATAGTGGAACCCGGCGAAGAATAGTCGGTGGGGTAGTCTGCTAGAATTTGCTCAGGTTTTTAACAGATTTAACCGATGGGCTTTAACCGGGCACGCATTGCCATTGACGCCATGGGGGGAGACTTCGCCCCCGGCGAGATTGTTGCCGGTGCCATTCGCGCCAAGGCCGAGCTAGAGGTCGATGTCGCCCTGGTGGGTGATATTGACCAAATTAAGGCGTCAACGGCTAGCCCTGACCAGCTGATAGGCATTGAGCTGGTGTCCGCCGAGGGCAGCATCGAAATGCACGAAGAGCCGCTTAGCGCCCTGCGCAGAAAGCCCCAGGCCTCTATCAATGTGGCGATGGATTTGGTCAAGCGCAACGAGGCCGATGCGGTGGTGTCGGCGGGGCACTCAGGGGCGGCGATGGCGGCAGCGCTGCTGCGTCTGGGGCGGCTCAAGGGCATTGATCGCCCGGCAATCGGGGCCGTATTTCCTACCGTAGTGGCCAATAAGTCGGTGCTGATATTAGATGTGGGGGCCAACGTAGACTGTCGCCCCAAGTATCTAGAGCAGTTTGCCATCATGGGCACCATCTATTCTCGCTACGTGCTGGGGGTCGAGCACCCTCGAGTCGGGCTAATTAACATTGGCGAAGAACCCAGCAAGGGCAACGACGCCGCCCTTCGCGCCCACCAGCTGCTCGAAGAAAACCCCAACATTCCCTTTGCGGGCAATGCCGAGGGGCGCGACATTCTCTCGGGGCAGTTTGATGTGGTGGTGTGCGATGGCTTTGTGGGCAACGTGCTGCTCAAGTTTGCCGAGGCCGTGGGCGAGTCGGTGCTGCAAATTTTGCGCGAAGAGCTGCCCCAGGGCGTGCGCGGCAAAATTGGCGCGTCGATTCTCAAGCCCAACCTACGCCGCATTAAGCAGCGAGTTGACCATGCCGAGCACGGCGGCGGCCTGCTGCTGGGGGTCGCCGGGGTAACGGTGATTAGCCACGGCAGTTCCCAAGCGCCCTCGGTGTTTAACGCCATTCGCCTGGCTAAAGAGGCGGTCGAAAACCGCGTTCAAGACCGCATTCAGGCGCAGTACCAGCGGGTTGCTATGCCCGCAGCAGACGGAGAATAACCCGTGGAACAGTTTATGCCCGGTGTGTCACTGGTGGGCAGTGGCTCGGCTTGCCTAAGCGTACCGCTCACCAACGACGGCCTCAGCCAGCGGGTGGACACGTCCGATGAGTGGATTGCAACCCGTACCGGCATTCGCCAGCGGCACATCGCAGCCCCGACCGATTCCCTCACCTCCCTGGCGACCGAAGCGGCCCGCAACGCACTGGAGATGGCCCAGGTGGGGGTGGACGAAGTGGATTTAATTCTGCTGGCCACCTCGACCCCCGACGACCTGTTTGGCAGTGCCTGCCGGGTACAGGCAGCCCTGGGGGCGACCCGCGCCGTGGCCTTTGACCTGACCGCCGCCTGTTCAGGGTTTGTGTTTGCCCTGGTGACGGCGGCGCAATACATCCGCACCGGGGTGTTTAAGACCGTGGTGGTAATCGGTGGCGATGTGCTCTCGCGGTGGACTGATTGGAGCGATCGCACTACCTGTGTGCTCTTTGGCGACGGGGCCGGGGCCGTGGTGCTGCGGGCGGCGGAGCGCGATCGCCTGCTCGGCTTTGAGCTGTGTAGCGATGGCTCCCTCAACCACTCCCTCAACCTCGCCTACCAGCCCGAGTCAGCGCCGTTAGTAGACGGCATCACTGTGCAGAAGGGCAGCTTCGCCCCCATCACCATGAATGGGCGCGAGGTCTATAAGTTCGCCGTCAACCGTGTGCCCGAGGTGATCGAAAAAGCCCTCTTTCGCGCCAATCTCACCACTGCTGATATTGACTGGCTGGTGCTGCACCAGGCCAACCAGCGTATTCTCGACGCCGTAGCCGCTCGACTCGGTGTGCCCTCCGAGCGGGTGGTCAGCAACATGGCCCGCCACGGCAACACCTCTGCGGCCTCTATACCCATCGCCCTCGATGAAGCGGTGCGGGCGGGCAAGGTGCAGCCGGGGGATGTAATTGCTACCGCTGGATTTGGGGCTGGGCTTACCTGGGGCGCGGCCATCATTGAGTGGGGCTAGGCGAGTTTAGACTGATGATTTTTGACATTGTGCTGGGGTTTCACTCGCCTTTCAAGCGCCAGTTCACCGACTTTGCCCTGGGCTAGGCCAAGCCCGGTCTACCCTGTTTCAGGCAATCATTTTGTGAGACAGTATTGCTTGGCAGAGTTAGTCAGGTAATGGCATGGCAAAGGCAGCGTGGGTATTTCCTGGGCAGGGTTCTCAGGCGATCGGCATGGGCGCAGATCTGGCCACCGTTCCGTTTGCCCAAGAGCGCTTTACCGAGGCCGAGTCGGTGCTGGGCTGGTCGGTGCTAGATGTGGTGCAAGACGCCGACGATAAGGTCTCAAGCACCCTCTACACCCAGCCCTGTCTGTACGTGGTAGAGAGCATTCTGGCCGATTTGCTCAAAGCCAAGGGCCACCAGCCCGCCGTGCTCGCAGGCCACAGCCTGGGTGAGTATGTAGCACTCTACACGGCTGGAGTCTTTAGTTTTGCCGCTGGGCTAGCTCTGGTGCAGCGCCGGGCCGAGCTGATGGCCCAAGCGTCTGACGGCATGATGGCGGCCATGCTGGGGTTTGATGCTGACGAGCTAGCGGCCAAAATTGCAGCTACCCCCGGGGTGGTGCTGGCCAACGACAACAACCCCGGCCAGGCGGTGATTTCGGGCACGCCGGCAGCCGTCGCCGCCGTGATGGAAGGTGTGAAGGCCAAGCGAGCGGTGAAGCTCAACGTTAGCGGGGCCTTTCACTCGCCGCTGATGGCCGATGCCGCCGCCACCTTCGAACAAGTCCTGGAGCCGATCGCCTTTGCCACCGCCCAGGTGCCGGTGCTCTCTAATGTAGACCCCGCCACCGCCACCGATGGCCCTGTCTTAAAGCAGCGTCTGGTGCAGCAGATGACGGGCTCTGTGCGCTGGCGCGAGATCACCCTAGCGCTGCCGGAGCTGGGCATTGATACGGTAGTAGAAGTCGGGCCGGGGAACGTGCTCACTGGGCTAACCAAGCGCACCTGCCGCGATCTGGCTCTAGCGAACGTGGGCAACTTGGCGCAAGTAGACGGCTTTACGAGCTGAGGGAAACTCTGGTTCCAAGACCTTCCTATGAATCCAAAACCCAAAATCCCTAATCCAAAATTGCTCTGATGCGCCGCGATCGCGAACCCCCTATCAACCTGCTGTGGTACCACCTGTTCAAATGGTCGGTGGTCAGCCCCATGCTGAGCCTATATTTTCGGGGCCGGGTCTATGGCGCTGGCCAGGTACCAAAAATCGGGGGGCTAGTGGTAGTGGCCAACCACGCCAGCGACTTTGATCCACCGCTGCTCTCCGCTGCCGTGCGCCGCCCGGTGTCTTTTATGGCTAAAGAAGAGCTGTTTAAGGTGCCGGTGCTCAGTCAGGCCATTCGCCTCTACGGGGCCTACCCGGTAAAGCGAGGCAGTGCCGATCGCAGCGCTATTCGTGAAGCGCTCAAACAGCTCGATCAGGGTTGGGCGGTGGGCATTTTTTTGCAGGGCACTCGCACCCGCGATGGCCGCATTCCCGACCCCAAAATTGGCGCAGCGCTGATCGCCGCTAAGGCCCAGGTGCCCCTGCTGCCCGTCAGCCTCTGGGGCAGCCACCGCGTGTTCACAAAGGGTTCTTCGGTTCCCCGCTCCGTGCCCCTCACCATTCGCATTGGTGCCCCCATCGCCCCGCCCCCTACCGCCGCCCGCGAGGGGCTAGAGGCCATCACCGCCCAATGCGCCACCGAAATTCACCGCCTGCACGACCTAGGTCGTTGAGCGATGCCCTCCATCCCTTCAGCGCTCCATCTGGTAGCCTGTAGAAAGTCTGCGATCGCCCCTTCAAGCCCATGAGCCAAGACCTAAAGCAAGAACTCTCAGCAATGCTTGCCCCCGCCGACTGGGCCTGGATCAGCCCCCACGCCAATCGAGGGGCAGTGGTGGTGGTTGACCCACAGCTAGATTTGGTCGAGGTGGGGGTGGCGATCGCCACCGACGATGCCATCGCCGTCAACCGCTGGATTGCCGAGGAGCTGATTACTAAACCCTCACCCCTACAGCTTGAAGCATGGGATCAAGCCGCCAAAAAGCGGTTTCATTCGCTCATTGTGCAACCCTTTGTGCTGGTGCAGGCTACCCCCACCCATGAAAACTGAGGAGCCTAAATCAGAAACAGTGCTTCAGGCCGAAGGCAAAGGTGCAGGAACCCTCTGGGAGACCTTGAGTACTCATAGTCTGGTGCGCTTCCTGCTGTTGTTTGCCAGCGGCTGGGCGACAGTTCGACTGTTGGCCTACTTTGATGTATTGGTGGTGGTGTTTGTTACCGCGATGGTCTTAGCGTTTTTGCTCAACTATCCAGCCACCTGGCTCAGCCAGTGGATGCCGCGCGGGGTAGCCGCTACAACGGTTTTTCTAACCTGCCTAGGGCTAGTCAGTGGTCTTTGCCTCACCCTGGGTATTACGGTGGTGAACCAGGGGCAGCAGCTAGCCCTCAGCCTGCAAGACTTTTCTAATTCGGTTGTGCCCTGGCTGGGCAGCGTCGAACGCCTCTTAGAGACCTGGAATTTGCCCGTTGACCTCCAGGGTTTAGAACCGCAACTCCAAAATCAGGCTGCGACGCTTTTGACGACGGGGCTGGGACTAATTCAGTCAACCCTGGCAAACCTGGTATTGGTAATTTTGATTGCAGTCGTCACGCTGTTTATGATGCTGGACGGAGCCAGGATCTGGTGGTGGCTGCTCAATGCGTTGCCGATCTATCACAAAGAGCGGTTTAACACGGTCATTCAAAAAAACTTGCTTGGTTTCTTTTGGGGGCGGATGTTGCTCGGTATTATCATCGGCGTCTCTACCTTCGTGGTGCTGTCTATCCTGCGGGTACCCTATCCCGCGTTTTTAGCCCTGACGGTCGGTCTGTTCGACCTGATCCCTGGCGTTGGCGCGACCTTGGGCATTGGACTAGTTTCACTACTGCTGCTCTCCAACAGCGTAGGGCTGGCTCTCAAGGTACTGGTGGTGTGTGTCGCCATGCAGCAGGTCGAAGAAAATTTGCTGCTGCCCTACATTATGAAAGACTCGCTAGATATTAACCCCGTAGTAATGTTCTTTGCGCTGATTGTGGGGGCTACGGTAGCGGGGGTGCTGGGCCTGTTTCTGGCGGTGCCCGTGGCAGGGGTGATCATCACCTGGCTCGATATTGACTCAATGCGGGGCAGTTTGAGCGATAGCTCAGAAATTTAGCTGCATTGCGGGTAGATCACCCGATAAGCTAGAACAGCCCTGGCAAACAATCGTTAACCTATGCCCAACGCTGCCCCGACCAACGCTTCGATGCCCCTCGAAAATCGCCTTCGGTTTAGCCAAGCTCCCCGGCCCTGGCTTTACGCCCTATGGAAGTTTTGGCGACCGCACACGGTTATCGGCACCAGCCTTAGCGTTATCGGCATCGCCGCCATTGTGTTGGCCGATCTGGGGTGGGGAAACATCCCCGCGTCAGGCCCACTGCTGGGGGTGATAGGCACGGCCCTAGTCGCCTGCCTGCTGGGCAACCTCTACATCGTGGGGCTAAACCAGCTTGAAGATATTGCTATTGATCGCATTAACAAGCCCCACCTGCCCCTGGCTGCCGGAGAATTTTCGGTTACCGATGGCCGCTGGATTGTGGGATTGGCCGGTCTGGGGGCCTTGGGTCTGGCTCTAATCGCGGGCCCTTGGCTACTGGCGACCGTGGGTCTGAGTCTTGTGATTGGCACAGCTTACTCGCTGCCGCCGGTGCGCCTCAAGCGGTTTCCGTTTTGGGCCTCAGTGTGCATTTTGGCGGTGCGGGGGGCGATTGTGAATCTGGGGTTGTTTCTGCATGTGAGCGATCGCCTCGGTCTGCCCCTCACGATTCCAGGGCGGGTCTGGGCGCTGACGGCGTTTATCTTGCTGTTTAGTATTGCGATCGCTCTCTTCAAAGATATTCCTGACATTGAGGGCGATCGCCGCTACGGCATCAGCACCCTTTCGCTCAAGCTGGGCCAGCGCACCGTGTTCAATCTGGCCCTGGGCATTCTCACCGCCTGCTACCTGGGCATGGCGCTGGTAGCCCCCTGGCTGGCGGGGGTCAATCGGCTGTTTCTGGCCGGGTCACACCTGCTGGCCCTAGCCCTGCTGTGGTGGATGAACCGCCGCATGCCCCGCCCCGGACAGGCCATGACACCGCAGAAAAACCTCGCCTACCCCCGGTTTTACCAGTTCATCTGGAAGCTATTTTTTCTGCAATACCTGATGTTTCCCCTAGCCTGCTGGCTGGCCTAAAGTAAAATACTATGTACGACTGCATTATTGTCGGAGCCGGCCCCGCCGGAGCCACCGCCGCCTACCACCTCAGCAAAGCGGGCCACCAGGTGCTGCTGCTTGACGCCGCCAAACTGCCCCGCTACAAGCCCTGCGGCGGCGGCGTATCGCCCCAGGTGGCCCAGTGGTTTGACTTTGACTTTTCTCCGGCGATCTCCGTTAAGGTGCGCAAGGTGCGTTATACCTTCAACCTGGCCGATCCTGTCGAAGCCGAGCTGCCCGCCGACAAAGCTCTGTGGATGGTGCGCCGCGATGAGTTCGACCACTTCATCGTGCAGCAGGCCCAGAGGCAGGGAGCGACCCTACGGGATGGCACCAAAGCCAAAGGTATAAAAAACCAGGGAGATCATTGGGACGTCAATACCAGTCAAGGCCCTGTGCAGGGGCGCTTTCTGATTGCAGCCGATGGAGCCCGGGGGATGATGGCCAAGTGGCTGGGTTTTAGCCAGCGTAAATACAAACTAGGTGCGGCTCTGGAAGCCGAGCCTCGCTTAGAAGTGCCCGAAGAACCGATAGTATATTCTGACCTGGGGCTACTCAAACAGGGTTATCTTTGGAACTTTCCCAAGGCCGATGGCTACTCTATCGGCGGCGGCGTGTTTCGCACTGGCCCTAAACAAAAGTATGACCTGCGTACCCCAGTCACAGACTACATAGCCACTTTCGATCTCGATACGGAAGCAGCTCAGCACTTCGGCCATCCAATTTTGCTCTGGGATGGTGATCAAGAGCTCCACACCCACCGAGCTGTGTTAGCTGGAGAAGCAGCCTGCGTCGTTGATCCATTCACGGCTGAGGGGATTCGACCCTCGATCTTTAGCGGGCTAAAGGCTGCCCAAGCAATTTCCCAAGCAATCCAAGCGACTGATGGGCCGAGTTGCGATCGCGCCCTTGCAGCCTACACCCAAATTATGAAGGAAGAATGGGGTGAAGAAATGCGGTGGGCTAGGCGCATCGCTCGCCTGGTTTACCAAGCTCCCGCTCTAACCTACCGGGTCGGCGTTAAGCGCCCCTCTAGCACCCTCACCCTGGTCAACATCTTCTGTGGAGAAGTTAGCTATGCGCAGGTTGCCAGCCGGGCAATTAAGCGTCTCAGTGGTGGATTACTCTCTTAAAACTTGTGGATTTTATAAGAAACAATGGCCAAGGTAGACTTGCCTTGGCCACAAACTAAGAGTTTCACAGGGAAACAAAAGCCCCAGAGCCATCAATCCCTAACCGATCGAATCCATAATCTTAAACATCGGTAGATACATCGACACTAGAATCGCTCCAACCATGCCCCCCAGTACCATAATCATGATCGGCTCCATCACGCTGGTGAGCGCCTTCACGGCCTGTTCTACCTCATCTTCATAGAAGTCGGCCACCTTCATTAGCATCGCGTCTAGCTCCCCTGTTTCTTCCCCAATGCTGATCATCTGAATTGCCATCGTTGGAAACACGGCGTGCTTTTGCAGTGCAATGCTGATCATGCCGCCGGTCTGTACCTCTTTCCGGGCCTCATCTACAGCCTCAGCAATAACCTGATTCCCCGCCGTATCCCGCACAATTTCCAGCGAGGTCAAAATGGGCACCCCAGATTTTGACAGAGAACCAAAGGTTCGGCAAAAACGAGCCGTAGCGGTTTTTTGAATCAAATCGCCGAACAGTGGCATTTTGAGAGACAGTCGGTCAATCACTCGGCGACCGTTGAGGGTGGCATAGTAGCGTCGGTAGGCAAAACCTGCTGCCGAAATCGCCGCAAACATAAATACCCAGTTCAACGGCTGGCGTAAGACTCGACTGATCAGCATCATCACCTGGGTGAATACCGGTAGTTCAGCGCCCAAATCATCAAACATGTCGGCAAAGATCGGCAGCAGAAATACCGTCATACCAACAAAGATGATTACAGCTAAGGATCCTACCGTTACCGGATAGGCCATGGCCGACTTGATTTGATTTTGCAAACGAGCCAGGTCTTCCAATAGCTTTGCTAGACGGTTGAGCACCTCGTCTAGCACCCCGCCCACCTCCCCCGCCTGAATCAGGGCCACGTAGAGGTTGTCAAAACAGGCCGGGTGCTTGCGCATGGCGTCTGACAGGTTAGTGCCCTGCTGCACGTCAGCATTAATCGCCATCAGGGCCTTTTTGAGCTTGGGGTTTGAGCAGTCGTCGGCCAAAACCCCAAGCCCCCGCACCAGGGCTACCCCAGCGTTAACCAGGGCCGCAAACTGCCGAGAAAAGATCGCCTTATCCTTGACCGTCACCTTGGTCATGGACGTTTTGATGCTTTCGAAGTCGATGTTAAACCCCGACTCCTCCCTCAAATCCATCACAAAGAGACCCTGATTCTTCAGCAGGCTGCGGGCCTCGCCAGGGTTCTCTGCGGAAACTCGTTCTTTGCGCTGGGTTCCGCTTGTATCGCGACCAATGGCAACGTAGGTAGGCATAGCTCAATGGCTCAATAGCTTAAAGGTACTGAAATTATAGCGACGGGTTCAGGTTGTCGAACCCGCTAGATCTACCCGAGAGACTGTTTGCAAATGAATTTTCCCTGAGGACACTAACCTATATGGCACCTCCAGATCTTTAGTGGCGTCCTGCTGCGGCCCCTTGGCGGGCAGCAGCGGGAGCCTGCCCTGGCCCGATCAGCCGCTGAAGCTCGTCGGGGCGAGAGGTTTTAGACATAGCCGCCTCAAAGGAAATGGTACCGGCTTTGTACAGGTCGGATAGTACCTTTTCCAGGGTTTGCATGGCCAGTTTGCCGCCGGTCTGAATAGCGCCATAGATCTGAGGAGTTTTGCCTTCCCGAATCATGTTGGCGATCGCCGGGGTGATCACCATGATTTCTTGGGCCATAATGCGGCCAAATTCACCGGGTTTGGGGTTGGCCTTGGGCACCAGAGTTTGACTCAAGACCGCCACTAGCGAACCTGAGAGCTGCACCCGGATCTGCTGCTGTTGTGTGGGAGGAAAAACATCGATCATCCGGTCAACGGTTTGGGATGCCGAGCTAGTGTGCAGGGTGCCAAACACTAGGTGACCCGTTTCTGCCGCCGAAATGGCCAGGGAAATGGTTTCTAAGTCACGCATCTCCCCCACCAGAATGACGTCTGGGTCTTCCCGCAGGGCGGCACGTAGGGCGTTGGCAAAGCTCTTGGTGTCTTCGCCAATCTGGCGCTGGTGAATCAGGCTTTTGATCGGTTCATAGACAAACTCAATCGGGTCTTCGACGGTGAGAATGTGCTCGGGCCGAGTCAGGTTGATGTTGTTGATCATCGAGGCCAGGGTGGTCGATTTCCCTGACCCCGTTGGCCCAGTCACCAAAATTAGCCCCCGAGGCTTTTCTGACAGCTCTCGGACAATGTTGGGTAGGCCCAGGGTGTCCATGGAGGGAATTTTGGAACTCAATGCCCGCAAACAGGCGGCGTAGGTACCCCGGTCTTTATAAACATTGACCCGAAACCGGGCCAGACCTTTCACCCCATAGGAGCAGTCGAGTTCCCAGGTTTGCTCTAGCTGCTTGCGCTGGGTATTGTTGAGCATACTAAAGATGAGCCGCTGGCATGACTCAGAGGTCATAGGCTCGTGCTCAGTGGGGGTGAGTTTGCCGCTGATGCGGATGTAGGGCGGCAGCCCTGCTGACAGGTGCAGGTCGGAGCCGCCCCGCTCAATCACCTCTTCCATCAAGTCTTCGATCATCAATTCCATAAAACTACCTCATGGGGATGGAGAAACTGGAGAAATGTCGGGGGTAAAAGCCTGGAACCAACCTAGAAAGCCACGGGTGCCAAACTACCTATGGCTGCTAACAACGTGCCCACCTGCGGGCAAAATGCTGTCAATCTTATAGAAGAGCAAGCATCACAAGAGAAAAGGACAACGGGAAAAGGCTCGTCAATCGTGGAACCTGGCGGTGAGACAGTAGGGGCAGTCAAGCCAATCCTGCTGTAGCTCGGCTCCACAGCAGGAGCAGGTGAGGGATGCCTTACGTTTAGATTTGAGTTCAGCCTCTAGACCAGTATCAGTAAAGGTCACACGCTCTACCTCATCTAAGGTAGTATGCCCGTCGCGCACTAGGTCGAGACTGTAGGAGAGCAGGGTCTGCATGCCGTCCTCTACAGCAGCTTCTTTAATGAGCTCGGTGGGTGCCCCCTCAGAAATTAGCTTTTGGAGGCGTTCGGTAACGCGCAAGATTTCGTACACCCCAACCCGGCCTTTGTAGCCACCACCCTGACATTTGGGGCAGAGGGTGTTGTTACCTTTAGCGGCTGCCAGTTCTTCTACCGTAAGGGTGTTGGCCTTGTAGAAGGTGATGTCAGACTCCGAAGAAGCGCTGAGACCAAAGTGGGCCAGTTCTTCGACGGAGGGATGATAGGCAATGCGGCATTCGGAGCACACCCGCCGGACGAGGCGCTGGGCCAGGACGCCAATCAGGGCGCTAGATACCATGAATGACTCGACGCCCATTTCATCGAGACGGGCGATCGCACCAGCGGCATCGTTGGTGTGCAGGGTGGTGAGTACCAGGTGGCCCGTGAGAGCGGCCTCAATGGCGGTTTTGGCCGTCTCCGGGTCGCGGGTTTCACCCACCAGAATAACGTCGGGGTCTTGGCGCAAAAAGGCCCGCAAAATAGAGGCAAAGTTCATGCCCTTTTCGCGAATCACCTGTACCTGGGTCAGACCGGGCAGGGTGTATTCAATCGGGTCTTCGGCGGTGCTGATGTTGATGCCGGGGTCATTGCGCTCCGACAGCACCGAGTAGAGGGTAGTGGTTTTACCTGAGCCAGTGGGGCCAGTTACCAAGATCAGGCCAAAAGGCCGTGAGGCCATGTCTTGAACGATCTTGAGGGAACCAGGGTCGGTAATCAGTTTGTCAAGGCCGAGCTGGGTGGAGGCATTATCCAAGATTCTCAGCACGACTTTTTCACCGCAGCGGCTGGGAATTGTGCTGACCCTAAAGTCTATCTTACGGCCCTGAAATACCCGTCGAATGCGGCCATCCTGGGGCATCCGGCGTTCGGCGATATCTAACTCAGAGATAATTTTAAAGCGAGCCGTAACGGCGGGGATGATTTTCTTGGGCATCTTGGGAAATGCCTCGGTGAGTACGCCGTCTTTGCGGAACCGTACCCTGAGGTATTCTTCCTGAGGCTCAATGTGAATATCTGAGACGCCTTCTTGAAGCGCCTTGGCCAGAATCTTGTTGACCAGGGCGATGACCGGGGCGGCCCCGGCATCTTTGAGAGCCATGCCCAGGTCGGCCTCTTCGTCGATGACGTTTTCTAGGCTGCCTTCGCCGAAGTCTAATTCTTCTAGGCTGGTGCTGACATCAACGGCGGCGTCTAGCTCTTCTTTCTTCTGCTTAGCTACTGCCTCGTCTAAGTAGGAGGACATCAGCCGTTGAAAATCTTCAACGGTGATCACCATGCGCTTGAGGGCTAGGTTTTGGGGCCGCAGAATGCGGTTTAGATCGTCTTGGGCCTCTAGGTTTTCGGGGTCAACCATGGCGACCAGCGCCGAGGGGTTTTCCTCGCCATGCTTCGATAGGGGCACTAGGCGATGGCGACGGCAGATGTCGACGGGCACCAGGGTGTCGATCAGGTGGCCGATCTGAGCTGGAGAAATGTCGTTGAGCTCTGGGTCGAGGGACTCAACGCCGTAGAGAATTTTAAGCTCAAAGAGCTGCTGTTTTTTGTACTGGCGCAGCAGCTCGGGGGAGAGCTGCTGCCCGGTCAAAGACTCGAGTACGTCGGTTAGGGACTGCCCGCTTTTGCGGCTCTCCGCCAGGGCCTTTTGCATTTGCTCAGAGTCGACGTAGCCCGATTGAATGAGCTGGTTGCCAAAGGGTGAGAAGCTCCGCTGGAGTACCAGAGCTCGTCGGGAGGAGGAATTAGTCATAGCGCTGATGCCAGAGTACCGATAAAACAGGACTGATAAAACAGATCCAAACCCAACCTAACAAGGGCAGTATGCCCTGAACCGAGGGACTAAGCTCGCCATTGGCGCGATCGCAAGCCCCCCGCATGCTAACCCCGTAGTCTCGATAATACCCTCATCTAATTTATCTGCACCACGGCGGCACCGCCGCTTGTTAAGCTATCGCTACAGACTAAAAGCACCTCTGGCACGCTCAACTTTTACGAATAGTAGGTAGCCAAGGGATGGCCAGTAGATAGGTGGTCTCAACTGGCAGCGGTGAAACAGGCAATCCACGATAGAATTGGAGCCAATGCCGAGAGCAGGTCTCTACGGTGGCGCAAGTTTCCGCTGGAATAGGGCTGGCCAGGGCTAGATTGTTGCATTTACCCGTCGGGTTACGTATAAGCATGGTTGACGATATTCATCAAACCGAACATGATCCTTCCTCTGAGCCGGAGGAAATTGAAGAGATCCTTCAAGAGGACGCCGTTGACATTGACTTTGATGAGGTAGTCGAAGCCGCTGCGGCCACTGTTGAGGTGGCTGAAGATGAAGATGCTAGCCTCCCGACCGTCGATGCGGCAGCCCTGGCTGATCTGGAGCGCCAGGTGGCAGGGTTAAAGGCCCAGCTTGAGGATCGGGCCAACCAGTCGATGCGCATTGCCGCTGATTTTGAAAACTATCGCAAGCGCACCAGTAAAGAAAAAAACGACCTGGCAGTTCAGATCAAGGGCGACACCGTAATTGAGCTGTTGCCAGTAGTCGATAACTTTGAGCGGGCGCGATCGCAGATCAAGCCCCAAACCGAAGCCGAGATGACCATTCATAAAAGTTATCAGAGCGTCTATAAGCAGCTAGTTGAAGGCCTTAAGCGGCTCGGGGTTTCGGCCATGCGCGCTGAAGGTCAAGAGTTTGACCCGCTGCTGCACGAAGCAGTAATGCGCGAACCCACGGCTGACCACCCAGAAGGAAGTGTGATCGAAGAGTTTGTACGGGGCTATCAACTGGGTGATCGGGTGTTGCGTCACGCTATGGTGAAGGTGGCTGCTCCGCCAGAAGATGCTCCCAGTGACGCTGATAGTGGGGAAGGGGCGGCTGAGTAAGCCAGTATTTAATCTGCCAGGGGTGCTTACTTTGAACAAACCTTCCTGCTGCCCCAGGAGCCTAAATTGGCACATTTCATAAATTGCTAGGGCAAACGATAACTTCCTGAGAGCAAGCGGGCAACCTAGTCACAGTTAGCTCGGGTTTAGGCCTGAGCTGATTTCAGAAGGGTACGGCGAACGATTAAGTTGAGCACCGCGGACTATGGGTAAAGTAATCGGCATTGACTTAGGAACAACTAACAGCTGTGTCGCCGTGCTTGAGGGCGGTAAACCAGCTGTTATTTCTAGCACTGAGGGGGGTCGCACGGTGCCCAGCATTGTTGGCTTTGGCAAAAACGGTGAGCGTCTGGTGGGGCAGTTAGCCAAACGGCAGGCGGTCACCAATGCCGAAAACACGGTCTACAGCATCAAACGGTTCATTGGCCGCCGCTGGGAAGATACCGAGGCCGAGCGTAGCCGGGTGCCCTACGTCTGCGTCAGCGGCCGCGACAATACCGTAGATGTGCAAATCCGCGGTAAGGCATTTACGCCTCAAGAAGTCTCCGCCATGATTCTTCAAAAGCTTAAGCAGGATGCCGAGGCCTACCTGGGCACAGAAGTTACCCAGGCGGTGATTACCGTGCCTGCCTACTTCACCGATGCCCAGCGCCAGGCGACCAAAGATGCGGGCACTATCGCGGGTTTAGAGGTGTTGCGCATTATCAACGAGCCTACGGCTGCGGCACTCTCCTACGGTCTAGACAAGCAAGATCAAGACCAGATGGTGCTGGTGTTTGACCTGGGCGGCGGCACCTTCGATGTCTCCATTTTGCAGCTGGGAGACGGTGTTTTTGAGGTAAAAGCCACCGCTGGCAACAACCACCTGGGTGGCGATGACTTTGACAACTGCATTGTCGAGTGGATGACCGCCGCCTTTCGGGAGCAGGAGGGCATCGACCTGACCGCCGATCGCATGGCGCTGCAGCGCATTCGAGAAGCGGCTGAAAAGGCCAAAATTGAGCTGTCGAGCATGCCCTCAACCTCCATCAACCTGCCCTTTATTACCGCCGATGAGTCAGGCCCTAAGCACCTGGAAATGGCTTTGACCCGGGCGCAGTTTGAGCAGTTTGCCTCAGAGCTGGTGCAGGCTACCCTAGAGCCGGTAAAACAGGCTCTCAAAGACGCTGATCTTAGCCCCGAAGCCATTGATCGCATTTTGCTGGTGGGCGGGTCTACCCGCATCCCGGCGGTGCAGCAGGCGATTAGCGCCTACTTCAACGGTAAAGCGCCCGATCGCTCCGTTAACCCCGACGAGGCTGTCGCCCTGGGGGCATCCATTCAGGCTGGGGTGCTGGGGGGCGAGGTCAAAGATCTGCTGCTGCTCGACGTTACCCCCCTGTCCTTGGGCATTGAAACCCTAGGAGAGGTGTTTACCAAAATTATTGAGCGAAACACTACCATCCCCACCAGCAAGTCCCAGGTGTTTTCCACCGCCAACGATGGCCAAACGTCGGTGGAAATTCACGTGCTCCAGGGTGAACGGGCCATGGCCCGCGACAACAAGAGCCTGGGCAAGTTTGAGCTGACCGGTATTCCTCCGACTCCTCGGGGAGTGCCGCAGATTGAGGTGTCCTTTGAAATCGATGCCGACGGCATTCTCAAGGTGGCGGCGCTCGACAAGGGCACGGGCCGCGCTCAGAGCATCTGCATTACCAACACGGGTGGCCTCAGTAATGATGAGGTCGACCGCATGCGCATTGAAGCTGAGACCTATGCGGGTGAAGATGATCGTAGGCGACAGCTGGCGGAGCTGACGAACCGGGCCGACAACCTGTTTTATAGCTATGAGGCCACCCTACGTGACCACGGCAGCCTGCTCGATGAAGGTGCCCGAGCTGATCTAGAAGGAAAGGCCAATGAACTGAGGGCAGCCACCCATACCCCGAGCATTGATGTGGTCACCTTCCAGGGCTGCATTGATGCGCTACAAACGGCTATCTTTGAGGTAGGGGCTAACTTCTACCGCGAGGCTGACCTTGGGGCCGACGTGGATCTAGATATCCCGACATCGGCCTTCGCTAGCGTTGATGGCGATGATGCTGACGCCGACTACGATGATGCCGACGATATGGAGCTAGATGCCACCGTTACCGCTGACTATGAAGCGATTGACTAGGCCTAGACACACGATGCATAGGCGCACGAGGTCTAGACCCATCAGTCCTAGCATTAGAAGGGCGGGTATCACCCCTGGTCAAAGTGGGCACTCCTTTTAGAATGGTTTAATGTTTGATTGTTGCTGGAGTAGTCTAGGTAGCCCCCTATGGCCCGTGATTTCTATGACCTGCTTGGTATTTCGCGCAACGCTGATCAAGACGAGATCAAGCGGGCCTATCGCCGCCTAGCTCGCAAGTACCACCCGGATGTCAACAAAGATCCTGGGGCAGAGGATGCTTTCAAAGAAATCAATCGTGCCTATGAGGCGCTGTCTGAGCCTGAGGCCCGTGCCCGCTATGACCGGTTTGGGGAGGCTGGCCTAGGGGCTGGGGCCGGTGGCTACCAAGACTTTGGCGACGCGGGCGGCTTTGCCGATATTTTTGAGAGTTTCTTCAGTGGCTTTTCCGGGGGGGCGGGTCAGGGCACTCGTAGGCGAGGACCCACCCGAGGTGACGACCTTCGCCTCGATCTGCGTCTTGATTTCAAAGAGGCGGTATTTGGTGGCGAAAAAGAAATTAAAATCAGCCACCTCGAAACCTGTGGTACCTGCACCGGCAGTGGTGCTAAAGTTGGCACTCGCCCGACCACCTGCGGTACCTGTGGCGGCACGGGTCAGGTGCGACGAGCTACGCGCACTCCCTTTGGCAGTTTTACTCAGGTGTCGGCTTGCCCAACCTGTAGCGGCACTGGCGAAGTAATTGAAGACCGCTGCGAGGTCTGTGGCGGCAGTGGTCAGACTCAAGAGACCAAGAAGCTCAAAATTACCGTGCCAGCGGGGGTCGATAACGGCACCCGGCTGCGGGTGTCCAGCGAGGGCGATGCCGGTCTGAGGGGCGGCCCAGCGGGCGACCTGTACGTTTACTTGTTTGTGGCTGAAGATGCAGCCTTTAAGCGCGACGGCATCAATATTCTCTCTGATTTGAAAATCAGCTATCTCCAGGCGATTTTGGGCTGCAAGCTCCCTATCGACACCGTGGATGGGCCGGAGGAACTGGATGTGCCGGCGGGCACCCAGCCCGGTACTGTGCTCACCCTAGACAGTCGCGGTGTACCCAAGCTGGGCAACCCCGTTAGCCGGGGTGACCACCTGATTACTGTGCAGGTCGATATCCCCACCCGCATGAAGCCCGAAGAGCGCGAGCTGGTTGAAAAGCTGGCGGAAATTCGCGGCGAAAAGGTGAATCGAGGCGGCATTGAGGGCTTTTTAGGGGGGCTATTTCGCGGATGACTAGTGTTACGTCTACTCCGCCCAGCGATCGCCTCGATTTGCGCGGCACTCCCTGCCCGATAAACTTTGTCCGCACCAAGCTACGCCTAGAGAAGATGGCTCCTGGTGCCCTACTCGAGGTGTGGCTCGATGCCGGGGAGCCGGTGGAACAGGTGCCTGACAGCCTGATCATGGAGGGCTACGTTATCGAGCATCTAGAAGCCTGTAGCGACTACTTTACGCTGCACGTTCGTCGTCCTGCCTAGGTGATGCCACCCGACGATTTTGGGGCAGGGGTGTCTGAGGAGGAGGGCTCTGGCCCTTGGGGTGTAGTAGTGGCCATTCAGGCCAACTACTACCGGGTGCGGCTGGATGCCGATGACCCAGGTGCGCCGCAGCAGGTTTTGCTGTGTACTCGCCGGGCGCGGCTGAAGAAGACTGGGCAGCTGGTGATGGTGGGTGACCGAGTGCAGCTAGAGGCAATTGACTGGGCCGACGGGCGAGCGGCGATCGCCGCCCTAGGCCCCCGCCAAACCCTCCTTGACCGGCCACCCGTGGCCAATGCCGACCAGATACTGCTGGTGTTTGCCCTGGCCGAGCCTGACCTTGACCCCCAGCAGATGGGGCGATTTTTAGTGAAGGCTGAGGCGACTGGGGTGCCTGTGACGCTGTGCCTGAATAAGCAAGACCTAGTGAGTGCCGAGACTTGGCGCTACTGGCAAGACCAGCTGCACCAGTGGGGCTACTCGGCCACCTTAATGAGCGTTGAGGGCGAAGAGTCGCTGGCTGGGCTGAAAGCGCAGCTGCGCGATCGCACCACGGTGATCTCTGGGCCATCGGGGGTGGGCAAATCCAGCCTGATCAATCGGCTCATTCCCCAGGCGAGGCTGAGGACGGGGGCTGTGTCGGGCAAACTGGGGCGAGGCCGCCACACGACTCGCCATGTGGAGTTGTTTGAGCTGCCAGGGGGCGGTTTTTTAGCCGATACGCCTGGTTTTAACCAGCCTGATCTGGCCCTAGCGCCGCTGGTTCTGGGCCGATGCTTTCCAGAAATTCGCCAGCGACTGACCCTGGGCACCTGTCGGTTTAACGACTGTCTGCACCGGGGCGACCCTGGCTGCGCCGTAGGCCCAGACTGGCTGCGCTACCCGTTTTACCTCACCCTGCTGGGGGAAGCCATTGAGTATCAGGAAGGGGTGCTCCAGCAGCGAGACCCCGATGCTGCCCTCAAGGTCAGGGTAGGGGAGAAAGGGCAGCGCCACCACGAACCTCGGCTGCAGACCAAAAAGTACCGCCGCCCTTCTCGCCGTAGTCAAAAGCAAGATTTAGACGCACTGCGCCAAGGCCTTGATACTCAAGACTCCTTTGATCCCCAGCTTGATGAAGAGTCGTTGCTAGACTAGCGGGGCGCTGCTGATCTTAGGTTTTAAATGATGTTTGGATCCTGAATCAGGATCGTAAATCTCCTTAAAATCACGGTCGTATTTGCGATGTTTAGTGCTGTGAATGCCCCTTTACCTGGGTGGCAGATGGCGACGGCTCAGCCAGACAGGAGCGCCGCCAGAGAAACTACTGAAAAATTGCAGCCTGGCTGGATTTTATATTTTCTTTTCTTTTTCATAAGGTTTTCCCCAGGGTTTTCCCCAGAATTTCAGGGGTTTTCCCCAAGATTTAGCGGTGACATAAGGATTTGTTCCATCTCTGGGGATTGTCGTTATTCACAGGTACACCCGATCTGCTGCGTGACGGCGGCTACAGATTGAAAACGTGGGGATCGCTGAAACCCCTGATGCCTCGTTTGAGGTTAGTTTGGACTAGCGGATTGGGGCAACCTTGGCAAGATTGACATCCCTCGGCACTGTAGTGACAATGGTGCGACCAGCTTACACAGCGCTTCTGTTCAAACCCGATCAGCAGTCCTAGGATTCCCTTTCAGCAAGGGATCCAGCCTGCTCGAAAGGCTAGAGGGGGCGGTGTTTTGGTGTCTAATTTTCAGATTGGGGAAGTGGCAATGAGTGAGCAGTCAATGGCAGCAATGGCGTCGAGAATTAGCCTGAGTGTAGAGGTGCCGGAGGAGTTGTTTGAGGCGATGCGAGGCTACGTGGAGACCCATCCGTCCTGGAGTCAGCACCGGGTCTTTTGTGCAGCGCTATCGCTCTTTTTGATGCAGAATGGCGTCAGCGATCGCCGCATCAACCGCTTATACCTAGACGCGGTGTTTGACTACGCCGCCTAAGATGAACTGTCTTGGGTGCAATGGCCCAGGTTGAGGCATAGAGGTTTCTGGCGCTGGACTTTTTAGAATTGGTCGTTTCAGGATTTGGGCTTTAGGAGCGAGTCCATCAGCATGTAAACAAAGTATGCGCCAGCAACAAGGGCACCCGGCTTAACCGGGTGCCCTTGTTGCTATGGGTTGTCATGGACTGTTGTTGTGGACTTTAAGAAGCTGGCTCTAGGCGCACTAGACGCCCGTTGGCAGCGTCGGTGAGCACGTAGAGAAAACCGTCTGGCCCCTGGCGCACATCGCGCACCCGCTGGCCAATGGGGATGGGGGTCTGGTTCACCACATTGCCGCTGGCATCGACCTCAATGCGTTTGACATCCTGGGAGACTAGCCCACCGGCAAAAAGCTGCCCCTGCCACTGAGGATAGCGATCGCCCCGGTAAACTGCCAGCCCTGAGGGGGCTATGGATGGAGTCCAATAGGTGATTGGATCGACCATGCCGGGACGAGATTGCTCTGTGGAAACAGGGCCGCCTGAATACTCATCGCTGTAGGTCACGACTGGCCAGCCGTAGTTTTCACCGGGTTCTAGCTGATTGAGTTCGTCGCCGCCTCTAGAACCATGCTCGGTAGACCATACCTGACCGGTTTCGGAATCAAGGGCAAGACCCTGAATATTTCGGTGGCCGTAGCTCCAGAGCAAGGGATTTGCCTCAGAGTCGCCGACAAAGGGGTTGTCGTTTGGGGCATTGCCTGCATCGGTTAGGCGAACTACAGAGCCCAAAAGGGTACGACGATTTTGGGCTTGATTGCGAATTAGATCGCCGTCAAGCTCGAGGGGAGGATTGCCTCCGTCGCCAATAGCCACCAGCAGAGTGCCATCGGGGAGCCATAATAGCCGCGAGCCAAAGTGCTGGCCACCAGACTTTTCGCGATTGTTGGTGAAAACTATAGTCCAGTCGGTCAGGCGATTGCCTTCTAGCCGGGCGCGGGCGACCTGGGTGCGGTTGGCCTGCTGGGTGCCGTCGGCATAGGCTAAGTAGACTAAGCTATTTTCTTCGAATTGGGGATGCAGAGTGATATCTAGCAGCCCCCCCTGGCTAAAGGCGAGCAAATCAGGGACTCCAGCGATGGGGGTGGGGTCTAATACTCCATCGCTGATTCGGCGCAGACGACCCGGTCGCTCGGTCACTAGCAGATCGCCGTCAGGTAGCCAAGCCATGCCCCAGGGGTGCTCGAGGCCGTCTACCACGGTGACTGGTTCAACGCTATCGACTATGACCGGCTCCTCGGTATCGGCTACGGCTTCAACTTGGGCTGCTTCGGGTGGGTCACCGCTGCTGGGGGGACTGGAGACTGAGGCGGCGCAGCTGCCGAGGGCCAATAGAATCGCCAGGGGAGCCAAGGCGGGAATAAACCGGGTAAATATCATAGGAATGAAATCAGATCTAACGGCAATTAAAGAATCAGGTAGACCCAGCCGTGGGGACAAGTCAATGGGGCACTAAATTTTACCTGAGCGCGTTTTATGGCCTGCGCCATCTGTCTCAAGGCATAGCCCCCAGGGCGTGCATAAGTCTGTTCATGCTCCATTGCCTAGCTGTCGGAGCCGTTGCCGGCCCAGGGGCGGCGCAGGTGGGGGGGTAGATGGGTACAGTCGTTGAGATGACGCACAAAGGGGCCGTACTCCAGCATCTCAACTAGGGAGAGGGCGGTGACGGGCATGGCCAGGCGATCGCGATACCGACCAACATCGATGCCCAGCAGGGTGCAGAGCATGATCCGCAGGGTGGCCTTGTGGGAGACCACCAGCACGTTGCCGTCGGGGTAGGTGTCTTCGATTTCGGCCAGTATGTCGGAGCTGCGGCGGGCTACCTGCATAGCCTTTTCGCCATCGGTGGGGGTGTTCCAGGCGGGGTCGGCCAGCCAGCGAATGTAGTCGTCATGGAAGGCGAGGTTGACCTCCGCTGGGGCCATGCCCTCCCATTGGCCAAAGGCAAGTTCCCGCAGGTTATGCCGCTGCTGCACTGGTAGTCCGGTAATTTGGCAGAGGGGGGCGACGGTGGCGGCAGCATGGTTGAGGGGGCTGCAAAAAATGGCCTTCCAGTCGAGGTGGTGGTAGGCCTTGGCAAAATAGTCGGCCATTTGCCGTCCCGAGGCCGTTAGCGCCACCCCATCCCGGCTACAGTAGCGGCCGGTGCGGCAATAATCGGTTTCGGCGTTGCGGAGCAGGTAGAGCCTCAGGGGCATAGGGTGCGGGCCTCAGGTGCAGGGTAGCGATCGCAGCTGGTCGCTCAGGTGAGAGCGATCGCCAATGGTGTGAAACAGCGGCCCCCGCTGGCTCAGCTCGACCACGCTGACGGCGGCCACGGGCATATCCATGCGATCGCGGTAGCGACCCACATCAATGCCCAGCAGGGTACAGAGCAAAATCCGAATGGTGGCCTTGTGGGAGACGATCAAAATATGGCCGCTGGGGTAGGCGCGCTCAATTTCATCGAGTACCTGGGCTGAGCGGCGGGCAATATCCACCGCCCGCTCGCCCCCCACCGGGGCATACCAAGCCGGGTCGGTGAGCCAGGCCACATACTCGTCGTGGTGCTCTCGGTCGACCGCCGTGGGGTGCATACCCTCCCAGCGGCCATACATGACTTCGCGCAGGCCGTCGCGCAGCTGCATCTCTAGCCCCAGAGACTCGCACAGGGGCCGGGCGGTTTCTACCGCCCGCCGCAGGGGGCTGACGTAGGCAGCGCTCCAGGGCAAGTGGGCATAGGTATCGGCAAATTCCTGGGCCATGGCCACCCCCTCGGGGGTCAGACCAGGGTCGTTTTCGGGCATGCCACAGTAGCCACCCGTGAGGCTATAGGCGGTTTGGCCGTGGCGCAAAAAGTAGAGAAAAACTCCCATCGGCTCCTGACGGTGAGAAAAGGTCAGTGGTTCCCAGAGCAGTAGCCCCCTGGTAGAGGGCTATTTACCCCTAATCTAACCTACGGCCTAGGTCAGCCAAAACAGGTTCAAAATTGGATAAGCCTTGGCTAAGGTTAGATCTGTGCCGAGGCCAGCCAGGGATCCATAGCTTTTCCCAGGGGCTGTAGCTTGCTCCCAGGAGCGGTATCCTGGTCAAGTTCGCCCGGTAGCCTAGGCCGATCGGGTATTGGTTTCAAGTCAGATCGCGCCGCCCTTCTAGGGCACGGGCCAGGGTGACCTCGTCGGCGTATTCTAAATCGCCCCCCATGGGCAAACCAAAGGCGATGCGAGTGACCCGCGTGAAGGGCTTGAGCAACTGCCCGACGTAGAGGGTGGTCGTGTCACCCTCAATACTGGGGCTAATGGCCATGATCACCTCCTGGGTGCTCTCCTGGCTGACCCGGTGCACCAGGGGGCCAATGTTGAGCTGCTCAGGGCCAACGCCGTCCATGGGCGAGATCAGCCCCCCCAGCACGTGGTAGCGGCCCCGATACTCGCGGGTTTTCTCAATGGCGATTACGTCCCGTGAGTCGGCTACGACGCAGAGGGTGTGTGGGTCGCGGCTGGGGGCTCGACAGATCTCGCACACCGGGTCTGCCGACAGGTGAAAGCACACTGAGCACTGGCCCACCTGGCTCTTGGCATCGAGCAGCGCTTGGGCTAGGGCCTGCACCTCGCTCTGGGGGCGCTTGAGAATGTGCAGCGCTAGACGCTGGGCCGACTTGGGGCCAACCCCCGGCAGCCGCTGAAATTCTTCGATTAGTCGTGCCAAGGGACGGGTGTAGATGGGGCCAGGCTCCTTGCACTGCTCTCTGTCTCAATTGTACGGGCAAGGCTGTTATGTGGGGAATTGTACGGGCAAGGCTGTACGGAGCAGGGATGCCTATGGCAGACTTGTGCCTATGACAGACCTGAGCGGCATGTGGCTGGGCACCTACTGGCAGCGGGAGACGCCAACCCGCTTTGAGACGACGCTGGTGCAGGGGGGCAACACCCTCAGCGGCAGCGTGCTTGACGATGGCTATCTGGGGGAGGCACAGCTCAGCGGTACGGTGACGGGTCGTCAGGTGCGGTTTGTGAAGCGATATATTGCCCAGAGCGTGCCCTCCATTGACTACATCGGTACAGTCTCAGAGGACGGCGATCGCATCACCGGGCAGTGGAGTATTGCTGGGTTTGACAGCGGCCCCTGGGAAGCCCACCGCAGCGAAGACGACCTCACCATCAGCTGGCAGAACGTTATGGCGCGAGACCTAGTGTCTACCTCTAGCTAGAGATCGGCCACCGATTTTACAGGGGGCAAATTGTAGAGGCCAAATTGTAGGGGCCAAATTGTAGGGGCCAAATAGCACTCGCCCAGAGGAACTGGGGGTAACCAAAAGAATTTAGCGCAAGTTGAGGTTCTGTGCCTAGACTGGCATTTTTTTTAGCTAGAAATGCCTAAAATTCGCCGTATTCATGGCAGCCGTATTCATGACGACTTGAGCGCTGTGGATGTTGTGGGCGGGGTGCAGGGG
>QBMN01000280.1 GCA_003241845.1 Shackletoniella antarctica
GGGCGGGGCCGTTCATGGGCGTGCCTGGGCAGGCCCAGCCAGCGCCCGCAGCCCCGACGGCACCCGGCGATCGGGGGTCTGAGGTGCGCCAGCTCCAGCTCGAGCTGGAGCTGGCAGGGTTCTACGCTGGAATCGTGGATGGTCTCTATGGGGCTGACACCGCCGAGGCGGTGCGATCGCTGCAACAGCAGCAGGGGCTTGAGATTGACGGCATCGCCGGAGAGCAAACCTGGCTGGCCCTGTCCACCCTGCAAAGAAACAGCACTCTAACTCTGCCGCCGCCCCTGCTGATGCCAGAGCGATTGACCTTTACCCCCCTGATGGTGGCCCAGCCAGCGCCACCCCCCTCGGCCCTTTGGCTGGCGCTGATGCCCCTGGTGCCCATTACTGGCGGGGTCGTGACCTACCTACAGCGACGGTTGCAGCGGCAGCTACGGCGCAGGCGCACCCTGCCCCGATAGAGCGGCTGTGAGTCTGGATTGTGATTCTGGGCTGTTTCTGGAGATTGCCCCGGTCTTGACCGCAGAGACCTGTAACGTTTTGAGGCTCTAGCCCCGCTTGAGACCCTAAAAAGCCAGCAAATACCCGGCAAATATAAAGAAAAGGTACAAAACCCACCCGTGACCCCTGGGCCAGCGGTCACCATAGGGAAGTCTGGAGCAAAAGGCTAACCCCTGATCCGGTCGCCAAACCGATGATTTCCTGGAGATTTTTATGCTGACCGTCGCCGACATTATGACCCGCAATGTCACCACCATTGCTAGCGGGGCCACCGTAGCCGACGCCATCGAGCTGATGCAGCAGCGGCAGATTCGGGCGCTACTGGTCGAGCATCGCTCCCAAGATATGCCCTTTGGCATGATCACCGAGCGCGATATTGTCTACACCGTAGTCGCCCGTGGCCACAACCCTGAGCAGGTACTGGTGCAAGATATCATGCGGCAGCCCTGCATTTCCCTAGACCCCGACCTCACCGTTCAAGCAGCGTCCCAGATGCTGTCAGATACCGGCGCGCAGCGTGCCCCGGTGGTGCAAGACGGCCTACTGTTAGGGGTGATTTCAGTCACCGATATTTTGATGCGGGGGATGCCGGTACTGACGCTGAGCCGGTAGGGGTGAGTGGGCTAAAAGTATGGGGCGGGTAAGCGCCCATACTTTTAGCCGATGTTTTCAGCCGATATTTTCAACCGATGGCTAGGGCGCTCGGTTAGACAGCTCCGTCAGCCGCCGCAGGCGATCGCGCACTTCGCCGGTCAGCACGTCGGCCTGGTAGCGCCAGGCCCAGTTGCCATCGGGCTGGCCGGGGGTATTCATGCGGCAGTCGCTGCCGTAGCCCAGCACATCTTGCAGGGGCACAATCGCCTGGTTGGCCACCGATATCAGCGCCAGGCGAATCAGCGTCCAGTGGGTGCCCTCGGGGCTAAGGCAGCCGACGTACCGCATCAGGCGATCGCGCTCGTGATCACCGATTTGCTCAAACCAGCCCAGGGTAGTGTCGTTGTCGTGGGTGCCGGTGTAGACCACGCTATTTGACACATAGTTGCAGGGCAAGTAGGGGTTGTCGCTGCCGCCGCCAAAGGCAAAATGCAGAATCTTCATCCCCGGAAACTCAAACTGATCTCGCAGGGCCTCAACCTCTGGCGTAATTACCCCCAGGTCTTCGGCCATGATCGGCAGAGTGCCCAGCTTTTGGCGCACGGTTTCAAACAATTCGGCCCCTGGGGCCTCAATCCATTCGCCATTCATGGCGGTGGTTTCGCCAGCGGGCACGGCCCAGTAGGCCTGCAACCCCCGAAAGTGATCGACCCGAATGATATCGACGTAGCCCAGCAGCGCGGTGATTCGCTGAATCCACCAGTTAAAGCCGCGGGCCTGTAGCTCTTCCCAGTTGTAGGTGGGGTTGCCCCACAGCTGCCCGGTTTCGCTGAAGTAGTCGGGCGGCACCCCGGCCATTAGGGCGGGGGCTAGGGTCTCGTGGTCGAGCATAAAGTTGTGGGGAAAGGCCCACACATCGACGCTGTCGTGGGCAACGTAGATGGGAATGTCGCCGATGATCTGAATTTTGCGATCGTTGGCGTACTGTCGCAGCGCCTGCCACTGGCGGCGAAACTCAAACTGCAAGAATTTTTGGCAAAAAATATCGCTCGAGAGCTTCTCGCGCCACTGGGCCATGGCCTCTGGCTCGCGCCGGGCCAGGGGGGTGGGCCACTCGGTCCAGCCAGCACCGCCGTGGGCATTTTTGAGCGCCATAAAAAAGGCAAACTCATCGACCCAAAAGTGGCTCTCTTCACAAAACTGGGCCAGCGCCGCTTTGTCGGCTTCTGAAGCCGTCTCGTGAAACCGGCTGGCGGCCCGCTCTAGCAGCCGCATTTTGATCGGCAGCACCTCGTCAAACACCACCTGATAGTCGGGCAGGTGTTCTAGATCGTGCAGCTCGTCGGGGTAGAGCAGGGAGCGATCGCACAGCGTTTCTAAACTGATCAGCAGCGGGTTGCCCGCCATTGACGAGTAGCATAGGTAGGGCGAGTTGCCGTGCCCCGTTGGCCCCAGCGGCAGCACCTGCCAAAGCTGCTGGCGAGTCTCCGCCAAAAAATCTACAAATTGGTAAGCCTCAGAACCCAGATCGCCAATGCCAAAACGACCCGGCAGCGAGGTGGGGTGCAGCAAAATGCCACTGGCTCTGGGAAAGGGCATAGTTCGCGCTCGCTCAGTGAAATTCCAGTTGACTCTAGCACGGCCTACGGGGGCGAGAAAGCTACCCATAGAGTTATTTTGGTTTCAATCAGGGTTTATGAAAACTCATCGTAAAATCCTCGCCAATGACCACCTACCGCAACCCCGCCCCCACCGTCGACGTCATCATTGAGCTGCTGCAC
>QBMN01000281.1 GCA_003241845.1 Shackletoniella antarctica
GTCGCAGTTTGGCCTATGCCGACTTTCTGGCCCAGTGCGTCAACACCCACGCCGCCCCCACAGACAGCGCCGCCGTCGAACTCACCTTTGAGCGCGTGATCTACATCAGCGGCATCGAAAAGCTGGGTCAGGTGCGGGTGCGGCGCACCTGGCAGCGGGGCCGCAAAGATACTCTTACCGTCGAGCTAGACGGCTGGCCCAACGAATACCTCACCCAAAACTGGGATGAACAGGTCGAAGACTGGCTCCCCCTGGGGCTATCTAACCTATTTTTGTTCGACGGCGAACAGGTCAAAGCCCTGGCCGAACAAGATACCCCGCCCCCCAGCGTCGTCAGCGCCATTCGCGCCGTTTTGGGCCTAGAACTGGCCGATCGCCTGGCCAACGACCTGGCAGTACTCGTCAGCCGCAAACAGGCCGAACTGGGGGACGCCGCCGCCCAGCAGCAGGTAGAAACCCTGCGGCACCAGCTCACCCAGGCCGATCGCGATTTAGCGGCCCAAGCCGATGCCATTGAACAGCGCGAGGCCGACCTAAACGCCGCCGAGACAGCCCGGCAAGAAGCCGAAAACCGCTTTTTCGCCGGGGGCGGACACATCACCGAACAGGCCGAGCCACTCCAGCAGCAGGTCAAAACCTGGCGCACCGAGATCAAAATTCAAACCCAGGCGCTCCACGACCTAGCAGCCTCGGTGCTGCCCCTGGCCATGGTTCAGGGTTTGCTCACGGCAGGGGCGGCCCAGGGGCAACAAGAGCAAGACCAGCAAAAAGCTGCGATCGCCCGCGAAGCCTTAGTCAACCACGACCAGCGCCTGCTTGACCTGCTTGGCCAGCTCAAGCTCAAGCCCACCCAGCACCAGCAAATTCGGGCGTTTATGCAGCAAGAGAGCCAAAGCCTGAGCACCACCGCCACCGGCCATACCTGGCTGGAAGCCTCAGACGACAGCCTGACTCAGCTCACCCACATTCTTCAGCACCAGTTGGCCAACGAGCAACAGCTGGCCCACACCCACCTCAGCGCCCTGCAACAGCTCAACGACGACATTGACGCCCTAGAGGGCAAACTGGCCAAAGCCGCCTCCGCTGAAGATTACGAAACCCTCAAGTCGGCCCGCAACACCGCCCAAACCGATCTGAAAGAATGCCAGATGGCCTTAGAAATCCATCGTCGTCGCTACGGCGAGCTAGAGCGGCAGCGGCAAACCTGGCAAAAAGCACTCAGCAGCTATGGTAAGGATGCGATCGCCGACAGCCAAGCCAATATCCTGCTAGAAACCGCCCCCAGGGTGCAGGTCACCCTAGCCGCCTTTCGAGAAAAATTGACCGAGAAAAAGCTGGCCGCCCTTGAAACCCAGGTAACCCAATACTTCAAACTGCTGCTGCACAAAACCAGTCTGGTGAGCCAGGTGATGATCGACCCCACCACCTTTCGCCTCGACCTCTACGACATCGAAGGCGCACCCTTACCCATTCAACGCCTCTCAGCCGGTGAAAAGCAGCTTTTGGCAATTTCCTTCCTCTGGGGCTTGGCCTCCGGTCGGCAGCTCCCTGTGGCGATCGATACCCCGCTGGGCAGGCTCGACTCCGAACACCGCAACCACCTGGTCGATCGCTACTTTCCCCAAGCCAGCCACCAGGTCATTTTGCTCTCCACCGACACCGAAATCCGCCAGCAGGAGGTAGAACGATTGAGGAAGGCAGAGGCAATTTCTCGCGAATATATTTTGGAGTACGATCCAAAGGCGCGACAGACGACGGTGGTATCGGGTTACTTTTGGTAGTTGATAATGCAAAACGACGATATTCAATATGGGCTAAGCCAGAGGCCACCTTAATGCGAACCCTGGTAATACCGCTTCCCCTAACAAATAGGCCGGGAATGGCACCTTTTCCATAGCTGAGTTAGGCCGGTAAATTTCAACCATTTGCCCTTGCGGGTTAATCAACCAGCCCAACCGCAGCCCACTGGCCAGATACTCCTGCATTTTGTCTTGTAGAGGAGGCAGAGTATCGGTTTTAGAGCGCAGCTCAATCACAAAGTCTGGACAAATTGGAGGAAAGCCAGTGCGTTCTTCAGGCGTCAACGCCTGCCATCGCGATAACTCAACCCAGGCGACATCGGGGGAGCGATCGCCGCCGCCCGGCAGCTTAAACATTGTCGATGAACTAAACACTTTGCCCAGCTTAGTCTGTCGATTCCACAGCGCTAAATCGGCAATTAAATCGGCCTCGCGCTCCCCACTTTCTCCGCCCACAGGTGACATAATCACCAAAGCCCCCGACGCTGAACGTTCTAACGGTGTGGTTGGGTTCGCCTCACACAGACGATAAAACTGGTCATCGGTTAGGTTCACCCGATCTAGACTTAAAACCATGGGTAATCCAGACATGGTACCAGCGAGCCCTGTGTTGTTTACTATTTTATTTTATGCCTAGGGTGGGGTGAGATGGCGGGATGGTGCGCGCCGTAGGGGGAGACCCATGTGTCTCCCCATGTGTCTCCCCATGTGTCTCCCCAGGGGTCTGGTGGGGTTAGCGTTTGGAGGGATTGGGGATTGTCCAGGATTTTGAATTTCGGGTGAGGTTGATCAGCATGCCGAGAATGCGATCGTAGGTTCGGTCAGTGAATACCGCTCTTTTACAGGAAATTTTCTAGACAGCTCAAAAATCTGCATTGCTGCTTCAAAAGCAACCTGATAAACCTCCAAATCCTCATGCCGCCGCACCACCCCGTTTCCCATCCCAACTTACCCTTCCCTAGATACCCACCACCCCATAATTCCCACCACCGCTAACATCGGCCCCGGCTTTGACTGTTTGGGCG
>QBMN01000282.1 GCA_003241845.1 Shackletoniella antarctica
GGGTAGGGGCAGACCCACGTGTCTGCCCTAATGTTGCATAGGGAATTTTGGATGGGTAGATGGGTGGATGAGTAGGGGCAGACCCACGTGTCTGCCCTGATGTTGCATAGGGCATTTTGGATTTTGAGTGGATGGGTGGGTTAGATGGGTTTGGAGGTGAGGACTAGGCGGAGCTTAGCGTGGATGAGGTTGAGCTGGGCCATGCCCAGGTCTACGTCGCCTTCGACAACAACGCCGGTATCGAGCAGGCGATCGAGCAGTTCGAGAATCGTGGGGCTTTGATTTTTTTGGCCGGGATAGTAGTTGCCTTCTTTCGGCAGCAGGGTGCCGATTTCTCCCAGGTCGATGTTGAGGTCGGCGGGGTCTACGTCAAAGATTTCGCACATCGAAACCACCTGCTCCTCTAGCTTGCGCAGGCTGTCGGCGGCTCGTTCTAGGTCGTCGTCGTTGAGATCGCCCGACTCCATGCGGCGAATCACCTGGGCTTCCATCAGCTGGCGCACCAGCTCGATCACGGTAAGCAAAAGGGGCGCTAGGCCCGCATCGGTTTTAGCGGGGGCCTGTAGCGCCAGGCTGGGTAAGAGATCTGGCTCGACGTTTTCGCTGGTCATAGCCTTAGTCTAGTGCATCTGGTGGAAGGCGATTTTGCCTTCTAGACAGCCGCTAGGGCCGATTTTGCCACTGCTGCTGAAGCCACTGGCGGCGGGTTTCTGCGGCCTGGGCACGACTTTGGTGGTGGCCCATGCGGCCCTGGTCAACCAGGCTAGCGCCCTGGTGGCGGCCTGGCGCTGAGCGAAAGCTAGGAATTGTGCGACTGGTGGCAATTTGGCGCAGGGTGCGAAGCGTCAGCATGGGAGTGATCTCGTTAAGGTTGAAGGGCTGGTTGAATGAGAAACCCCCAGATTCCGCAGAAACCGGGGGCCAGAGAGCTACAAACGGAATTGCAGTCTAGTTGGTTGATTCGGCGGGCCGCAGGGCCTTGAGTTCGGCTTCTAGGCTTTCTAAACGGGCCTGAAGCTGCTGGTTGGCTTCGAGCAGCTCGTTGCTGCGGCTGCTCAGATAGGGGTCGCTTTCCCACCAGTTGATGCCGATTTCGCGGGCCTTATCCACCGAGCAGATGATCAGGCGAATGCGAATGCTCAGCAGCTCGGTGGAGCCGACAGAAACCGAGATATCGCCGGCAATCACGATGCCTTTGTCGAGCACCCGCTCGATCACATCTACTAGAGAAGACCCCTGGGTGGCGGTGGCCATGCTGCGACCGGGTTGGGGGCGGGTCGTGGGGGTGGAGGTGGTCACGGCAGATTACCTTCAGTTAGAACTCAGCTGGTAACCCTGGGACTGCCCGTCGATTTCTTGTTTTTCGATCAGGTTGTGATCGAGCATTGACTTGAGGGCGTTAACGACCTGAAAACGGTTTAAACCCAGCACTGTCTCGATGTTAACGAGAGATGCGGTACCTGTTGCATCTAAATAATCGAAAATGCGGGTTTCAATGTCTTCGCTAAGGTTGGCTTCAACCGCAGGGATGGCCGGAGCCGGGGCCGAGACCGGAGCAGCCGCCTCAGCTGCGACTTCCAAAGCGACCGCTTCAATGAGCGCCTCAGCTTCAATGAGCGCCTCAGCGGCTGACTCCCGATCTTCTATCGCTACCGCCTCTTCTCCGGCTACCGCCTCTACTAGCTCCTCGCTGCTGAGAGGCTCGCTAGGGGTAGGGGCGATCGCCTCGGCAATCTCATCTCCTACAATCTCCTCCTCTAAGGGGGCAGCCGCAACGGTCTCATCTTCTTCTTCGCCGTGGAGCCGGGCCGCAGGCTGAGACTCGGGCTTGAGGCTTAGATCATTGACCAGCTCGGCCTGGGCGACCACGAAGCGGTTGAACAGGTTCCACAGGTGGCGGGTGGCGTCGGGGGCTGGCTCCTTAGATCGGGCCAGCAGAATGTCGCTGCACACATCGCGGAATTCGGCGTTTTCGGCCAGGGGCAAAATGCCGTGGTCGTGGCAGATGGTGGCGATCATCAGGCTGGGGCGCAGGCTAGAGACCATGTCTGGAGCCACGGTGGACTGGAAGGACTTGACCAATTGGACAATTTGCAGGGCCGCAGAGCCGTCGATACCGACCTTTTGCACCACGATCTGCTGCTGGGCCAGCTCGTCTGGCTCGGGCATGTTGATGGTGATCAGGCGGTCTTGGAGGGCGTCTTGGGTGCCGTGGACGCCGCAGTATTCTTCGGGGTTAGAGGTGAGAATGGCGCGAAAGTGGGGGCTGACGCGGATGTATTCGGCCCGGTTGTTGCTGGGGGGCAGCACCAGCAGCTTTTCTTCAAGGGCCGACAGCAGCACGTTGTTGACCTCGGGGCGCGAGCGGTTGAACTCGTCGTAGACCATGGTGAAGCCTTCGCGGCAGGCCAGGGTGAGGCGCGAGTCAATCCAGTTGTGGCGCAGCTCGTCTTCCACTTTGATGACGCTGTGGATGTAGTTGTCGACGACCTTTTTGCGGGTGTAGCCCGACTGGTTGCCGATCAGGTCTGAGGTTTTGAACTCGTCATCGCCAAACAGCAGCATGATCGGGCGGGCCAGCAGGTCGGCCAGGTGCAGGGCCAGGGTGGTTTTGCCGGTGCCAGCGGGGCCTTTGAGATGGATGGAATATCCCGATTGCAGGTAGCGCAGGGCTCTGAGGGTAGTTCGCTCTAGGGTGGGGGTAGAGACGAAGTTGCGGGGGCGGGCTTGGAGAACGGTATTCACAGAACGGCTTCCTCT
>QBMN01000283.1 GCA_003241845.1 Shackletoniella antarctica
TTGGGAGCCGAGTTCCCCAGTCTGCTTTAGCAGACTTTTGCTATGAGCCAGGGAGTTGACTCCCTGGTGGTTGTGGCCGGAGACTCCTGAGGGCGATTCTGGCAACGAAAATACCCAAGAATTTTGCGGCCTCCTGGGAGTGCAGGCTCTGCGTCCCTAGCTGGTGGTATTTTCTTTCCTGGAGACCTCCTTAACTGTTGTCAGGGGCGATCGCCTCAGAGCTGGGCGGCAGCGCTTCATTCAGCGCCTTGCGGGCGATGCGGGTGACATAGAGGGTCACGGCCACCGTGGCGATCAGCCCCACAATGCGAATCATCCACTGCACCGTGGCGGCCTCGGGGGGCTGGCTGCTGTCGGCCCCCAGGGTGGCCAGGTTGCCCACCAGCGACCCCAGATAGACATACATGATGGTGCCGGGCAGCATGCCCACCGAGCCAATCACGTAGTCTTTGAGCGAAATTTGGCTCAGCCCGAGAGAATAGTTGAGCAGGTTAAAGGGAAACACCGGCGACAGGCGCAGCAGAAAGATGATCTTGCGGCCGTCTCGGGCGATCGCATCGTCAATGACCTGAAATCTCGGGTTATTGGCGATTTTGCTGGCCACCCAGCCCCGGGCCACGTAGCGGCCTACCAAAAATGCCGCCGTCGCCCCCAGCATGGCCCCCACAAACACCAGGGCCGAGCCTTTCGCCACCCCAAAGACAACGCCTGCACCGAGAGTGACCACCGAAGCGGGCACAAAGGCCACGGTGATCACGATGTAGAGCAGGATGAAGGCCAGAGGGGCGATCGCGCCCAAGCCGTCAATCCAGGCCAGGGCATTTACCAGCTGGGCTTGCAGCGCCCCAAAGAACGATAGGTCACCCCCACTGCCCTGGGCCAGGGTTTGAGCCGCTGCTGGAGCGATCGGGGCACCCAGCAGAGCAATAGCTAACCAAGCCATAAAGCGAAGCATTTTGGTCGGCACTGGGCGCGGGTTGGGTCTCTCATACATCATAATTTTAACGGCGATGAAGGGGTTGGGGTAACTAAACTACGAACCGACAAATTCGTCCACTGGTTCTATTCAATCGCCGCTGGCTGAGACTGCCCTGAGAATGCCGTAAGACCTGCCGAAGCGGCGTATCAGCCTGTTCTCAGAATCGGCTGCTAGAGTCGAGATCAAGCCGGGGGTGCGTTGCTCCTCGCTAATCCTGTAAACGCATTTCTATGGCGTATTCTTGGCTCCAACCGCTCACTCCCCTTCGTCACCTGCTGCGCGGGCGGAAAATTGACCCAGGGTCGCTGCAAACCCGCCTCACCGCCGGGGTCGTGCTCACCTCGCTGGTGGGTGTCGGTACCGTCACCGCCTGGATGAGCTGGCGCATGCAGCGCATTGTGCTCGACAGCCACCGCCAGCGCACCGCCCTGGTGGCCGATCGCCTGCAAGAAGACGTGCGCTACTACAGCGCCACCATGCCCCCCCAGGAGGCGCTTATCAAGGTCATTGATTACCGCGCCACGGGCGATTTGGCCATTTGGGTCGATGGGGCCGGGGGCGATCGCCTGGCCGAGTCAGAAACCCTCACCATGGGGTCGTGGCAGACCGCCGGAGTCAGCGAAGCCCTGGTTAACACCCCCATCCCTATGGGCACTGAGATTATGCCCATGGCCAACTGGCAGCTGGTGGTCTGCGCCGAGCCGCTGGAGCTGGCCGGGTTGCCCGCCGCCACCCTCTACATCGCCAACGACATCACCGCCGACTACCAGGGTTTGCAGCGGGTAGTGCGCATGCTGTTGCTCACCAGCCTGGGGCTGATTAGCCTGCTGGCCGCCGCCTTTGCCCTCTATATTCGTCGCGCCCTCAGCCCCATTCGCCAGCTCAACCGCCTGGCGGGCCAGGTCACCGCCGACACCCTTGACCAGCCGCTCAGCATCGAGGCGGCCCCCACCGAGCTGCAAGAGCTGGTGCGCACCTACAACCTGATGCTGGCCCGCCTGGCCAAGGCCTGGGGGCAGCAAAAGCGCCTGGTCAACGATGTCTCCCACGAGCTGCGCACGCCGCTGTCGCTGGTGCAGGGCTATCTGGAGAGCACCCTGCGGCGCGGGCAAAACCTCACCGCCGCCCAGCGCGAGGGGCTAGAGATTGCCGCTGCTGAGGCCGATCGCACCACCCGTTTGCTCAGCGAAATTCTTGACCTGGCCCGATTGAGCAACGGACAGGGGAAGCTATATTTAGAGCTAACCGATCTCAGCGACATCATTCGCGAGGCCGTGGCCACAGCCACTCAAAGCCAGGCCGATGCGCCCCAGGCGCAGATCGCAGTGGTAGCCCCCGACTCGGTGGTGGCCCAGGTTGATCGCCAAAAGCTCCTCACCATTCTGGTAGAACTGATTGACAACGCCCTCCGCTACGGCAGTTCGCACCAGCCAGTGCGGGTGTCTCTGTCGAGCCAGGGCAGCTGGGCCACAGTGCAGGTGCAAGACCACGGGCCGGGCATACCCGCCCAGTGCCAGGGCGATATCTTTGACCCGTTTTACCGGCTAGACGAGGCCCGATCGCGCCTCAGCGGCGGCACCGGCTTAGGGCTAACTCTGGTGCGATCGCTCGTCGAAGCCATGGGCGGCAGCGTCACCGTCGAGTCGCAAACCAACCAGGGCAGCCGCTTCATCCTCCACATTCCCATCTGAGGCGACTGCTTGCAGCCATATTCCCCGGTGGGCTACCCACCCCCTCACCTACCCATCCAC
>QBMN01000284.1 GCA_003241845.1 Shackletoniella antarctica
CCGCCGCCGCGCACCTATGCCGACGCGGCCTATCTGGCTATGAACTGGGTGATATCGCCCAGCTCTGCGCTAGGGGTGGCGATGCGTCTGGTGGTGCTGGCGGTGGCCACCCTGGTGGCGGTGCTGGTGTTTGACTAGGCCAGATAGCGTAGTGGTTAGTTTTGTACGAAATTGACCAGGCGACCGGGGAAGACTCTCTGTAGAGTGATGGGCCGGTCTATGGATGTACTGTTGGCGCTGGTGGTGATTGGCTTTATCGCCTGGTGGATTCGCTATAACCAGCTCTACAGCTCTGGGGCGGTGAAGGTGCCGTTCTTTAGCCTGGGCACCCAGAGCCAGAGCAAGGCTAAACGGGTAAGGGTGGCCCATCGACCGGCCCCCAGGGCGACGACCAAGGCCAGCCCGGCGGCACAGCGAGAGATCGGCCAGGCGGTGAGCAAAATAACGACCTACACCCATAACTCCGAAGTATCGGTGCGGCTGCTGCACTCTACCCGCCAGGCCAATATGAGCAAGTCGATGGACTGGTGTGCGGAGAAGGTGATCGACGACATTTTGAGAGATAGGCGATAAAGCGATGATGACTCCAAACCCACAGCAGCCACCGCCACCGCCGCCCTCTGTCAAGTCTCGGCTTAACCCTGCCTTTGTAATTCCCCTACCAAATGAGCCAGCTAGGCCCCCGCTAGACATTCCCACAAGAGGACTGGTCAAGCTGGACAGATGGACAGGCGACAGGGAAGCTTCGGAACGACTGGTGAGAGGCGTAGCCTTAGCAAATCCGAACAGGGATGGGTATTGGTGTGTAGAGAAAGCCCTCTGGGATATTGAGCGCGATCGGCATTAAAAAACACCCCTAGCGGTGGCCAGGGGTGTGGTGTGGTGTTCAAATTCTATTGGGAAACTCCGTAGGCCCCAAGGGCATCGTTCACACCGTCTAGGTAGTCGTTTGTCCTTATCACCCTAGAGGGCCGCTCACCTCTAATCAGAGCGGCCACGCTGCTGACCTCAATCCCCCAATAGTCTCCGACTCGGGGAGGGCTGGAGCCTGGGATAGCTGCCCAGGTTGCCCGTGAGACCGTCCACGGCTGGCCAATATCAAAGGTAACGGTAGAGGCGTCGACCGAGGCAATATCGCTGTTATAGAGTCCCATGGTTCATTCCTGATGTTGTGGGTTGAAGATAGCCGCTATGCCACTGATGATGGCGGCGGCGGCGATGATGACGAGTAGTGGGCGGCTGACCCAGGCCCCGAGCAGCAAGACCAGCCCGTAGCCGATCGCAGCGTAGGGGTAGCGCTGACCCCAGGCCCAGGCGCGAGCTGGGGAGGTGGCCACCAGGCGCAGGTAGTTCATTCGTTGGCCTCTTTCATCCAGTCGAAGTCGATGGCGGCATGCTCACCGGCAGCGTCGGCCTGGGCTAGGGCGCGGGCCTTATAACCCTTGAGATAGCGGTTGTAGGCGTCTTGGTCGATAGCCACCTTGCGGGCGGCGGCGGCGTTGGCCTTGCTGCCCAGGTCAAGGCGGTCGACCAGGCGCAACAGGATTTCGTCGCCAAAGGTGAGCAGGGCTGAGAGCAGCAGCAGCACCACGGCCATGGTGAGGCTATCGACGGGCGATCGCATGGCCCGCAGGGGCGTTAGGTAGGTGGGCACCCCAAAGGCGATCGCATTGCTGCCGACATCGATGACGTAGACACCAATAAGCACCCACCGCCAGATGAAATCCATCAGGGGTGAGCCGCCGACGCCATAGAAGGGGTTCATGCCGAGCTGTTGCACGGCACCAGAGCAGAGCTGCACTACAAAAATCAGCAGGGCCAATACTAGGGGAACGAACTCGGGCAGGCTCATCAGCTTGAAGCCATCCCAAGAGACTTTGGCATCAAAAATGGTGAGGGCCACGGCGGCGACAATGGCCACAAATTTGATGAAGTTTATTCGACCATGGCCCGCTCTTTGCTGGGGCGGGTTTGGAATTCTCACGGCGTTACTCATTGGGTAAAGTCTCCTTAAACCAGTTGGTGACCCAAAGTTTTGCTTCGGCATATTGTTGCTTGAACTCGACAGAGCGACTGCCGCCAGACTGAATGCCAAAAACGAAATAAACGGCGTGGGGAATGCGGGTAGAGCCAAACTCTTGCCAAAAGGCACGGAGGCGACGCTCTACAAACAGGCTCGCGCCGGGATATTGCAGCAGCTCGACAGACTTAAAGCAGCCCGATTCTGGGGTAAGGCCCTGGCTGGCGAGCTGCTCTTTGAACTGTTTCATTGACACCCCGCGCAGCTTGTCGAGGCTGTAGGGTGAGCCGTCATCGAAAACGGTCAAATTGTCATCGATGACGGCCTCGGCTTCGTCGTCGCCGTCTGCAAATGTATCGACGCCCACATTTTCGGCTTCATCCCACGGGGCGCTGAAACCCATGGCGATGGGGGCCTGTGACGGGCGACGGTCATCGGCGACGGTGGTTGCAACCCCATAGGGAGGGGGTGCCGCCATGTCGCCCTGTGCATGCCCCGGTATGGGCTGGTCTGCCATCGATGGCTCGAAGTAGACGGTAGGAAGCGGGGGCACATCGGCCATGGGGTGATAGTCGTCTGACCAGTCGGGCTTGACCTTTGTGTACCAGGCATAAACGCCTGAGCCAATGATGCCGATTAGCAGCAGCAGGCCCGCGCCACCGCTCTCGCTTGGGGCCATGGCGGTGGCGGTTTGGTTTGGGTGGGTG
>QBMN01000285.1 GCA_003241845.1 Shackletoniella antarctica
GAATGGTTCACCCCATGATCGGGATAGCGGTTGAGGTGGTGCTGTTGGCCAGCTGCTTTGCCGGTCGCAGCCTGCGCCGAGCGGCAGAGGATGTGCTAAAGCCGCTGGCCGCTGGAGATATCCCCACGGCGCGACAGCGGCTTGCCCTCTACGTAGGCCGCGACACCGAGCACCTGAACGAACCGGAGATTTTGCGGGCGGTGCTGGAAACCGTCAGCGAGAACGCCACCGACGGGGTGATGGCCCCGCTCTTCTATGCCCTCGTGGGGGCGTTTTTACCCTGGGGCAGCGTGCCCCTGGCCCTGGCCTATAAGGCCGCCAGCACGTTGGATTCTATGGTGGGATATCGGGATGCGCCCTACACTCACCTGGGCTGGTTTAGCGCTCGCGTTGAAGACGTGCTGACCTGGCTACCCTGCCGTTTGACGGTGCTCACCATTGCGCTGCTGTCGGGCCAGCCCGGTCGGGTGTGGGCCATTTGCCGCCGCGATGCCCCCGCCGACCCCAGCCCTAATGCGGGCTGGAGCGAATGCGCCTACGCGGCGGCCCTGGGGGTGCAGCTAGGGGGCATCAATATATATAGAGGCCAGATGAAAGAAAAGCCGCTGCTGGGGGATGCGGTGGTGGAAATTGGGGGCGATCGCATTCTTGCCGCCCTGGCCCTCACCCGCCGCGCCGCCCTGCTGTGGCTAGGGCTGGGCAT
The DNA here is from genome assembly GCA_003241845.1 of Shackletoniella antarctica. GTDB lineage: Bacteria > Cyanobacteriota > Cyanobacteriia > Phormidesmidales > Phormidesmidaceae > Nodosilinea > Nodosilinea antarctica. The sequence goes on from QBMN01000285.1 coordinate 704, forward strand.
TAGTATTATGGTCGCAGCAGAACGGATAAAATGGTTGTAGTGCAATTACTTCAGAACCATGGATTGCCCTCACTGCCAGAGCCAACAGGTCGTGAAAAACGGGCGTGACTATTAGCCCGACTGCTGAGGTGTATGCGAATCATAATGTAGGCGTCAGACGTCCCGAGGGGTAGGGCAAAATGTCGCTCTCAGGCGACGGTGTAGCGCCTACCGCAGACGCCAAAACCTCTATGCCAAGGCGAAGGATGGGTAGCAGCGACATTTGGAGGTTCAACGCCTGATCCATAACTGGGTGCGCCCTTATTGGGGGTTAGGTGCGACGACCACCCCGGCGAGGGCGATGAACTTCACGACTCGCTCTATTTCGATGGATGAATTGCTCAATTACAGAGGCTTTTAAGCTCTCCTACTTTAACGAACCAGTGCCGTCTGGTCAAAATGGCTCAGGCGTGATTTGAACACGCGACCAAGGGCTTATGAGTCCCCTAGGCAGAATCCCACAGGCCAAGTATATCAGGCGTTAGAGGCTCTATCGCTGGCATCTGGCCTAGATTGTGGCCTAGTTGGCGCAGATAGCCCCGATTCATCTGTACTGCCATTAGGTCAGACTGAGGGCAGTACAAAGAGGTAAATTATGACTGTTTTCGACAAAACTACCGACCTACCCGCATCGGTCAACACGTTAGAGAAATTATGCTGCTGGGCGCTTCTGGTAGCTTATAAACTACATAAAAACGACTCTTATCCTGAAACCGCCACTACAGGATTGACCCCAATAGTTACCCTTCAGCAAGGACTGGCCGAAAACGAAACAGAACGATTAATATTCAGAATATCACTGCCCTTAAATGCCGACTGGGCTACTAGCGCTCTCAAATTGTGGACTCAGACAGAGGTGTTAGCAAACGCGACAATTCCAACCAGTTTTAAGAGCTAATAGATGTCTGTTTTCTCGCAAGATATTTCTATCGGCGCATCTTTTGACGGCACCCCGGCCAGCTTGGGGGCAAGCCCTGGGCGCGGTGGTGGGATGGGTGGTGGTGTTCCCATCAGGACTGGGGCGCTAGGGAGTCCGATCCGTACCCCCGGCTCTAACAACATCGTGCCCTTCAAGGGAATACCAAGCCGAGGCGGGGCGTTAGGTAGTCCGATCCGCACCCCCCCTCTACCAGGTAGCCCCGCGCTACCAGGTAGGGCAACGCTACCAGGTAGAGGGGGCAACCTGCCCAGAGGTCAGACCCCTGGGGAGGTTGCGAGTAGGCCGCGATTTCCTGTAGACAGAATCTTTCCACGTATCCCCTTCAGGGAGTTACCGGGCAACCCGTTCGCCAGAAGCCCTAAGCCGTTTGAGCCTAGCGGGGCTGATTATTTGCCCCCATTCGTCTATCCCAACCAATTGCCGCCTGATGCGATCGGCTCTGGTCCCGCAATTGTGCCCTATATTCCACCCCCCTTTACTGGAGGGCAAGGGGCTGTTATGTACACCGTAAGCGCTAGCCATTCATACACAAACCCGCGAACGGGAGAGGTGATCACGGCCTCAGGCGCAGCAAATGTAATGGGGCCAGTTACCCAAGTTAGACTACAAAACACTGGATCTGTATTTTTTACTATTCTTAATGAGGTACAGCGCGAAACCTATAGGTTACGAATTGTAGTTAATCATAACAATACATTTATAGTATTAGGCTTTTCTGAACAAACTACTAACTATGTCTGTAATGTTGCCAACAATCAACTATCTAATTGCACCGGAAATCGTGAGCAAAGAGGCTCAATAGGATCGCCTAGTTCAATCTCAATTGTTAGAGAAAACGGGCAACCCGACACCTTTGGAAATTTGCCGCCTGTTTCAGTGGGTGAGTTTTTACCCAACCCCGCAAGGCCAACAACACCCCAGCCACTACCCC
>QBMN01000286.1 GCA_003241845.1 Shackletoniella antarctica
GAGTGGGGGAGTGGGGGCGTGGGGGAGGCACATGTTAGGCAGAAGGAAGGTAACCCCATCTGCCATCTGCCTTCATCCTTGTCATCACGTTACTCGCCGACAGGCTTCGTAGGGGGCATCGGTGAGCAAGCAGCACTTGTACCGCCGAATTTGCAACTGAATGACCCTGCGGTAGGGCACAGACTCGCGAGCATCGGGGTGCTTGGTGGTGGTCATAATGCGGTCTTCAAAGGCTTGTAGGTAGCGGCGGCGGGCGGTGTCGGTGAGGTAGACGGCCCCGTTGGCCTTGGGGGGCAAAAAGTCGTCGAGGGCAAACACCCGCTGGTTGAGCAGCGTCAGCACCAGAGTATCGACAATGGTGGAGCGAAACTCTTCCATTAGGTCAAAGGCCAGGTGGGCCTCGTGGCGATCGCTGCGGTGCAGGTTGCCCAGGTAGGGGTTTAGCCCCTCCAGGTGCAGCAGGCTGAGCACGTTGTTAAACAGCAGCGTGTAGCCAAAGCTCAGCAGCGCATTCACCGGGTCGGTGGGCGGGCGGCGCACGCGGGTGGTGAAGCTAAAGTCAGGGTTGGTGATTAACTCACCCAGGGCCGGAAAGTAGTGGGCCGCTATGGCTCCTTCGTGGCCGCGCAGCTGGTCGAGCCGGGTGGGGGTCGCCACCAGGGCATCCACGGCATCTAGGTCGCGATCAATCCGGCGGATGGCGGTTTCGACCACCTCGCTGGGGCGGCGGCGGTTGAGCTTGAGCAAGAGCTGTTTTGAGTTCCAGGCTTTTCCCCAAACCATTTCGCGGGCCACAGCCCACTGAAAGTCGGTGTCGTGCAGTCGCTCAAACTGGGCGGCCTCGGCTCGGTAGTCGTCATACTCGGCGCTCCACAGGTGGCCGCGATAGGTGCCGCTCTGCGACAAAAACACCACCGGAATGTGGCGACTGAGGCAGGCAGCCATGGTGGGGGTGGTGAGCGAAATATTGCCAAACACCATCACCTGCTCGACCTCGGCCATAGGAATGGCGACATCGGTGCGATCGGGCAGCGATAGCACAAAGCGATCGTGCTCTTTTTGCAGTCGGGTGCCCTGCTGGGTGAGATAAAGTAGCGACATGGTTAGAATTCCAGGAAAGCGCATTGGCTTCCCTCACTGTGCCCACCTGTGCCAAGGGGAATGGGTCAGAAAAACTACCGGTTTTTCCCGTAATGGTACGGTTGAACCCAGAGAGAATGCGGGCAGGTAGAGGAATGGGGCGGGCACGCAACCATTAGCCAGTCCGCAGGCGTACCGAGACTTGGTAGCTACCGTTTTCTGTGCGCTCGTAGGCCATGATTTTGCCAACTGCATTGAGTTGCTGGCCCAGGCTGAGCGCAAAACCAGCCGGGCAAGCCAAAATCAGGTGTAGCTGTTGGGCTTTGTACTGGCGACGATATTGCCGAATTAACGCTTTGGCGTGGAGAGCCAACGCTAAGGCATCGCCCCCAGACTGAATCGCATTTGGCCCTGCCCCCGCCTCAGGTTCAACATAAACTAGGCCAGTGAACTGGTCTGTGTGGTCGGCATAAAACTCCTGGATCTCTTCCCAGGCTGAATTAATGTGGTTTTCACCCGTAGCGATGCAGATATTGATGGCAAAGATCAGGTTGTCCCCTTCTGTTCCCTGTTGTCGGCAAACCCGTAGACGGGCTTCAGAGGGTTGAGCGAGGTGCCAAAGGGCGGGTTGATTGTCGGTCATTTGCTGAAGCCGCAGCTGGTAGCCCGCCACCGCCGGGAAGGTAGCCCCGATCGCCAGAGTCATGGTCAGGGGACGGTTGCCCGATAGCTCGATGGCTCGGCAGGTGGAGGTCTCTGCCAGTTTCTGTTTGGCCTGCTTGAGATCTGCAAATAGCTCAGACTCCCACTGGTCTGGGGTAGGAACGGTGCGGCTGTCGCGATCGCAGTAGCGCCGCCAATCTCGCTCAACTATCGGGGGTGGGTCTGTCTGGGGGCCATCCCAGCCGTAGACCCCTAGGCTCAAACTGGTGGCTGGCGCAGGGGTGTCTAGGTTGCGATCGCCCGGAAAATCAGGGGCGATAGACGCGTCTTGGTGTATGTTACCCACTCCTGGAAAGGCAGGAGCCTGGCAGGGCTTGGCCCGATCGTGCAGCATTTGCCGCAGTTTCTCTGTCGCGTCTATCTGTGAGCAACCAACCAGGTCAACATAGGCGATGGTCTTGAGCAGCCCATCTGGTTTGCAGTCTGCAACCCGGATCGGGATCAGCTTGCGCTCGATAGACTGCGGATCTTGAGCAAAGGCTGAGGCCCATTCTGACTGGGTGTATTTTGCCTGCAAAAAGTGAGGAGATAAGACAGCAATGGTGCGATCGCTCTTTTGTATAGCCCGCTGCATGTCGAGCACAAAGTTGCCGCCGGGGCGAAAGTCCCATTCCTGAATGATGACCGAATGGCCCGCCTCTTCTAGCGTCCAGGCAATCCACTCGGCCCAGGTGCGATCGTGGGAGGTGTAGCTAACAAAAAATGTTTCCATCACACAGGCAGAAGGCAGAAGGCAGAGGGCAGAAGGCAGAAGGCAGAAGGCAGAAGGCAGAAGGCAGAAGGCAGAAGGCAGAAGGCAGAA
>QBMN01000287.1 GCA_003241845.1 Shackletoniella antarctica
GGGTGGCGACGATCAAGGGCACTGCGGCGGTGGCCACCGCCGCAGTGGTCTGTGGGTCAGACAAGCGCACCACCAGCGCTAGGGGCCGGGCGTCTACCAGATCGCCGGTCACCGTGACGGTTATCCCGAGGCTCTCCCCCTCGCTGCCCAGAAGGGCTGTGTGAGGCAGCGCTAGACCATAGGGAGCGTTGCTGGTGATCAGCCCGGCGGCCATCTGGGCCTGAAACTCATCCATAGCGGCGGCGGCGGCCTGAAGATTGACCTCAGCCGGTTGGTTGAGGTCAATACCCGCCGCCGCAGAACGATCTGCGGATCTGGCTTCAATATCGCCGTCGGCAAACCAGTCGCCGTCATCGGCAGAGTCTTGGGCCACCACCCGCAGCTCTACTGCATAGCTCCAGGGTGGGTTAGCCCCTAGGGCTACATTGATCGCTGCGCTAGCAAAATCTTCGCTGGTAGAATCTTCGCTAGTAGAGTCCCCGACAACACCGTCCTCACTGGCGCAGAGAATCTCCCAGGTGCCTTCTCCCAGGCGGGTAAACGGCATCACCACCATAAGGCCGTTTTCGTTAATTTCGCCCTGGCGGCGCAGGGTGCGGCGTTTTGGGGGAGTGCGATCGCCCGTAAGGGCCGGTTCTTGACCATCGCGCAACACCTGACTGATTTGAATGCGCACGGGGGTATTGACCTGGCTGCTATGGGCCATCACCCGGTAGCGGCCCTCCAAAATTTCTACCTGGGAGGTGTCGAGGGGCAGCCAGCTCTGGTCGCCTTCCTTTTGCAGCAAAAATTCCCAATACCCCATAGATCAAGTCCCAGTTTTAGCCCTGAGTTCAAAGTTTTTGAGGAGACCAGCTCCCATGATGCTTCAGGATACTCCGCGGGCGCAAACCTGCACTGTTCAACCCGGCAAACATTCAGGCTTCAATCCTAGCAATGCCTGCCAGAATGCCTACATTTTGACGTAGATCCCTCTCTACCCCTCTGTAGAGGGTGCTCTAACAGCCCCGCTCTACAGTGTATGAATACCTCATTTGGAGACGATTACATGTCTATTGAAGATAGAGCTAAGGCCACCGCCAAAGACGTTGAGGGCAAGATTCAAGAAGGCGCTGGTAATCTTACCGGTGACCGTGAAGCCCAGGCCAAAGGTAAGGCCAAGCAGGTTGAAGCCGATGCGCGCCACGGCGTAGAAGACGGCAAAGATCAGGTCAAGCGCGCCATCGACTAGTTTCGCTAGCCATACTGCTTGAGGCTCTGTAGCCTCTTCCAGGTTCCGATTCTTAGAGAATCGGAACCTTTTTTAGCTGCGCCTATGGCTTCGCCGCGCCTGCTTCTTCGCCACGTTCGTTTCTTAACCCTGCCTGGCAGTCTTACCCGCCCACTCACCCACCCAGCACCTCTGCCAACACCGCCTCCGGTGCCCTAAAACCCCACCAGCACCGCCCGGCCATCTTTGACAAATAAGGGGCGCTTGAGCAGCATGGCATCTTGGCTAAAGGCGTTGACCCAGTCGGCGTCGCCCCAGGTTTGCTTGTCGTCGCCCAGGGCACGGTAGGAATGCCCGGAGGTGTTGCGCATAGCTTTGTTGCCCAGGGTGTCTACCCAGGCTGCGATCGCAGCGGCGCTGGGAGAATTTTCTTTGGTGTTGACAAACTCGTAGGTAATGGAGCGGCTGTCGAGCCACTGGAGGGCTTTCTTGCAGGTACCGCAGGTGGGAGTGCCGTAGACGGTTAGAGCCATAGGAAGTGCAGAGGGGCGAGCAGGAGAAGATTTGACATGGCCGTGGGGCCTAGATGCGGGAGACCTTAACGCCAGAAACGCCCCGGCGGGCCAGGACGTCTCTTAAGGGTGTTATGAGCAGCTGTGCCAAGCCCAGTTCGGCAGTGGAGTTTACCCACGGGCAAAACTCCACTGCCGAACTTGGAGCAGGGCTATCTGCCAGAGTTTAGTTGTCGTAAACCCGACACTCGTCGGCCTCAGGATTGCTGTCGCAGTAGGTTTCTAGGGAGGTTTTGTCGGTGCCCTTGTCGCGCTGGTGAGAGGCTTCAGCCTGAAGCTCTTCTACGGCATCCCAGGCGGCGGCGCACTCTTGAGAGGTGCCGCCAGCGGTATCACAGGTGGCCCGAGCACCTTCGATTTCTTGCTCAATGCGCTCTTTAATGTTCTCGCTCATGTCCGTCCTTAGTATGGTGGGTAAACAACTGCTGTGGGAGGCTGCGACCTGGGGAATAGCGTAGATCAGCCCTCTAGTTTGAAGGGATAATTTTGACCCTAAAGTAAGTATACTTCACCCTTTTTGGCGGCCTGGCGATGAAAACCGTACCCCAAGAGGGGCGGGCATCGTCCTCACGGGCCGGGGGTTGCGCTCCTGCGGCGGCCTGCGATGCTTGGGTGAATGCAGCGTGCAGTATAGATCATGCAGTATAAATACTTGCTACCCTAGTTTACCGTTCTCCGCTAGAGCTGCCTCCTAAGGACGCAGGCTCTGCGCCCCTACCTGGTGGTATTTTCTTTCCTGGAGACCTCCT
>QBMN01000028.1 GCA_003241845.1 Shackletoniella antarctica
GCCAAACGCCCCACCCTCCCCATCTACATCAACCCCTTCAACGCCGACCAGCAGGCCCGCTTTATTCAGCGGTGGTATCTTTGCCAAGAGCGCTGCTATCGTGCTCCTCGCCATGCCAGAGAAGTCGCCCAAGAACACGCCGAAAACCTGATCGCCCAGATCCAAACCCGCCCCCAAGACCTGGGCGAGATGGCCAAAAATCCGCTATTGCTCAATCTGCTGGTCACTTTGCACCGCTATGCCCCTACCAAAGCCCTGCCCAGCCAACGACTAGGGTTATACCAGCGTATTTGCAGCCTGCAACTCGATACTCGCCCCGAAGCCCGACTCATTCAAATGCTGCTGCCCTACGGAAAAAGTATGACCCTGCTGCAAGCCGTTGCCCTGCACATGGTGACCACCCCCTCGCAAACGACCCCCAACGAAGAACGGCTGGTGATCGAACACGATGCTCTGCTGGGGTTGCTGCGACCCCACCCCCTACTGCAAAAAGCCCAGGTAGACCCCGCCGATTGGCTGAAGCAAATGGTGGATGTGAGTGAACTGCTGGTGGAACGAGAACCCAAGGAATACGAGTTCCCCCACGCCAGCTTCCAAGGCTTTTTTGCCGCTAGGGAACTGGCCAAAGCCGAGGATGACGTCACTCTTCAGCACCACCAGCAGCTGGTGCTACAAAATTGGAACGCGGCCCTCTGGCGCGAAACCGTCCTGCTCTACACCGCCCAACTCGACCCCCAAGACCTGAACGACATCATCCGCAAGGGCAGCGAACTTGGCAGCGAAGCCGCCCAACTCGCTGCCCTCTGTGTGAAAGAGTACCCCCGCCCCGAAAAAGTAGATGACGACCTCAAAGCCTTGCTGGAGAATCTAGAAACTGTTACCCAAGACTCGAGATATCAAACACTGGAGGAACTACTAAACGCTGGGCAGTGGCGCGATGCCGACCAAGAAACCCATCGGCTGATGATTACCAATCCCAGCGTGGGCAAAGAAGAGGGGCAGTGGTTTAATCGCAAAGATTTAGAAGAGTTTCCCTGCGAAGACTTGCGTACCCTTGACCAACTTTGGGTCAAATATAGCAACGGCAAATTTGGCTTTAGCGTGCAAAAGAGAATTTGGCAGGAGTGCGGTAGCCCCATGACCAGCGGCAAAGAGTGGGATGACTTTTGCGTTAGAGTGGGGTGGCAAGACCCAACGGCAAGTCGTTATGTGTCAGCTGACGAACTTCAGTGCAACCCCTCATTTTCTCCAGCGGGAGAATTACCTTGTGGTTTGGGTTGGGGGGAGTGGAGGTTCTCTTCTCTCGCGCAGAGACTTGTGAACTGTAGCACGAGACAGTTCTAAGGGTTTTTTAAAGTTTGTAAACGGCTGCTTTCTACACGATTTACCTACCTTTCAGCGATCCGTTACCTGGCACCACGGGGCACCCACCAGACCCCAGAGTTTTTCAAAAACTCTGGGGTCTTTCCTCAGGGCGGCTCAAACCGCAGTCGCACAATGTCTGGGTTCAAGCAGTTCGCCAGCACAAACTTCTCCGCCACTTGGCGAATTTCCTCTGCGGGTGCATTCCACTCATCCCACAGGCTTTTTTGCCCCGGTGTCTTTTTCTTCAGCTTGCTCCGAGCCTTAATTTGGGCTAAAAGCTTACTGCCCCAGTGATTCCGCTTCTCGGATTTGGGCTTAGGCTTATAGCGCTTGCAAAACTTTCGGTACGCCGCCGCACATAAATCTAGCGTCGCCCCCAGCGCCAAAAACGCCGGATGCCACTGGGTTAACCCGTCAGTGGTCAATCGGTCGTAGCTGCCGTAGTTGCTGTAGTCATAGAAAAAACCCTCCTGCATCGCCGCCGCCTTCGGGTTGGCGTGAATGTAACGCAGCGTATTCAGCACCCGCCGATAGTCGGTATTGGGAAACCCAGTGCTGTGGTACCGCTTTTCCCAAAAGTGCCCCGTCCGGTTCAGCATTCGGTTGAAACACATCGCCGTATACCAGTTCAGCCAGTGCATGATCTTGGGCAAATCCTCCGGCTGCTGCGGCTCCAGCAGATAGTGCACATGGTTGCTCATGATGCACAGGGCATAGAGCTTAAAGCCATATTTCTCCTGGCATTTGTCAATCGCATACAACAACACCTCTCGGCATTCATCGCGAATCAGCTTAAACTCGCGGTTGTTGCAGCGAATCGTAACGTGGTAGCAAAAACCAGCCTTCAATTCACGCGGTAAACGAGCCATAGGTAGGGGGTATTCGCGCAGCAATGCACCATTTTGCAAAAGCCCACAACGTCCGCCACAGGTCGCAATGCACCGCTCACCCATCGCCAAAAATCACCCCGCCTAGAAACCGGGTTTCTGTGCTGTGAGAAATAGACTCTGCTAACCCGTAGCAGAAACCCGGTTTCTTCAAGCTATAGGTTAGCGGTGGGTTACGGCGGGGCACAAGGTTACAAAATGGTTGCACAGGTGATTGGCCGCCTAACCCACCCTACGGGTGCTCTGCGGATACCAACTCTTTAAAGCCATCGGTAGCGAGTGTTTTTCATAGATATTTACCCATCGTATCTATGGCTACGTTCGCCTACAGAGTGACCCCAGTAGTCCGCTATTGTAGTTACTACGTATTCCTTACACCCCAGCAGCGCTATGCCCACCTACCGTTCCAAAACCTCCACCCATGGACGCAATATGGCCGGTGCCCGCGCCCTCTGGCGCGCCACTGGCATGCAGAGCGAAGACTTTGAGAAGCCGATCATTGCGGTGGCTAACTCCTTCACTCAGTTTGTGCCCGGCCACGTTCACCTGAAAGATATGGGTCAGCTGGTGTGCCGCGAGATCGAGGCCGCAGGCGGCGTCGCCAAAGAATTTAACACCATCGCTGTCGATGACGGCATTGCCATGGGCCACGACGGCATGCTCTACAGCCTGCCCTCCCGCGAGATCATCGCCGACTCGGTGGAGTATATGGCCAACGCCCACTGCGCCGACGCCCTGGTGTGTATCTCCAACTGCGACAAGATCACCCCCGGCATGCTGATGGCGGCCCTGCGGCTGAATATTCCCGCCGTGTTTGTCTCGGGCGGCCCGATGGAGGCGGGCAAGACCAAGCTCTCAGAGCACAAGCTCGACCTGGTGGATGCCATGGTGGCCGCCGTCAGCGACACCATGAGTGACGAGGATGTAGAAGAGTACGAGCGCTCTGCCTGCCCCACCTGCGGCTCTTGTTCGGGCATGTTCACCGCCAACTCGATGAACTGCCTCACCGAGGCGATCGGCCTATCGCTGCCGGGCAACGGCACCACCCTGGCCACCCACTTTGATCGTAAAGACCTCTTTCTCACCGCCGCCCGCACCATTGTCGAGATCACCCGCCGCTACTACGAGCAGGGCGACGAGTCGGTGCTGCCCCGCTCCATCGCCAGCTTCAAAGCCTTTGAGAATGCCATGATGCTGGATATCGCCATGGGCGGCTCCACCAACACGATTCTGCACCTGCTGGCGGCGGCCCAAGAGGCCGAGGTCGACTTCACCCTCACCGACATTGATCGCCTGTCGCGCCAGGTGCCCCAGCTCTGCAAAGTGGCCCCCAACATCCCCGACTACCACGTCGAAGATGTCCACCGGGCGGGGGGCATTCCCGCCATTCTCGGCGAGCTAGATCGGGCCGGGCTGCTGCACACCGAGTTACCCACGGTGCACAGCCCCACCATGAAAGCATCGCTCGATCGCTGGGATGTCTGCCGCACCGACGACGCAGCCGTTCACACCTTCTTTAGGGCTGGCCCGGCGGGCATTCCCACCCAGGTTGCCTTCAGCCAAGACACGCGCTGGCCTGCGCTCGATCTGGACCGGCAGTCGGGTTGCATCCGCAGTGTGGAGCATGCCTATTCGCACGACGGTGGCCTGGCAGTGCTCTACGGCAACCTGGCCGTCGATGGCTGCGTCGTCAAAACCGCAGGCGTCGACGAAAGTATGTTCGAGGCGGAGCAGTTGCGCTACACCACTAGCGTCCCTACCTCTACTCTGCGGGTGTTTGAAGGGCCTGCCCGCATCTTTGAAAGCCAAGATGCCGCCGTCACAGCTATTCTCAACGACCGGGTGCAGGCGGGCGACGTGGTGATCATTCGCTACGAGGGGCCGAAGGGCGGGCCGGGCATGCAGGAAATGCTCTACCCCACCAGCTACCTCAAATCTAAGGGGCTGGGCAAAGTCTGCGCTCTGCTCACCGACGGTCGGTTTTCTGGCGGCACCTCGGGCCTCTCCATCGGCCACGCCTCGCCAGAGGCGGCGGCGGGGGGCAATATTGCCCTGGTGGAGGAGGGCGATCGCATCGTGATCGACATCCCCAATCGCACCATCAATGTGGATATCTCGGCAGAAGCCTTGGCCAGCCGCCGCGCCGCCAAGTCAGCTCTAGGCGACGACGCCTGGAAGCCCGCCCAGCCTCGCCAGCGCAGGGTAACGGCAGCCCTCAAGGCCTATGCGTTGCTGGCCACCAGCGCTGATAAAGGGGCCGTTCGCAACCTGGAAATGCTGAAGTAGAGACTGCCTCAGTCACGACAAAAAACCCGGTTTTTTCCCAAGCTCCAAGCTGGTCGCCTAGGGCAGAGAAGAAACCGGGTTTTTGCTTGCTTTGGACTGCTTCTTTAAATATCGAGGTCTTCGAGCTTCATGCGGGGGCCGTAGGTCTCGATGAACTCGCGGCGGGGGGCGACGCGATCGCCCATCAAGATCGTAAAGATGCGATCGGCCTCGGCAGCGTCTTCGATCTCGACTCGCTTCATGGTGCGGGTGGTGGGGTCCATGGTGGTCTCCCACAGCTGCTTGGGCATCATTTCGCCCAGACCCTTAAACCGCTGCACCGTGTAGTTGGCGTTGGCCGGAAACTCGTTGGTGATCAGCTGTTGACGCTCGCGCTCGTTGTAGCAATACCAGTGGTTGCGGCCCCGCTCGACCTTGTACAGCGGCGGGCAGGCGATGTAGATAAAGCCCTGATCGACCAGGTCGCGCTGGTAGCGGTAGAAAAAGGTTAGCAGCAGGGTGCGAATGTGAGCGCCATCCACGTCGGCGTCGGTCATCAGGCAGATGCGGTGGTAGCGCAGCTGCGATGAGTCAAACTCTTCGCCGCGAATGCCCAGTCCCAGGGCGGTGATTAGCGCCTGGATTTCGGTGTTTTTGTAGATCTTCGAGTCTTCGGTTTTCTCAATGTTGAGAATTTTGCCCCGCAGGGGGAGGATGGCCTGGAAGCGGCGATTGCGACCCTGTTTGGCGCTGCCGCCCGCCGAGTCGCCTTCTACGATGAAGATCTCAGATTCGCTGGGGTCGCGGCTGCTGCAGTCGGCCAGCTTGCCGGGCAGAGTAGACGACTCCAGTACCGACTTACGGCGCACCAGATCCCGCGCCCGTCGGGCCGCCTCGGCGGCGTTAAACGACTGAATCGCCTTTTCGAGAATGGCGTCGGCCACGTTGGGGTGAAAGTCGAGGTACTCGGTCAGCGCCTCACCCACCAGTGAATCGACAATGCCGCGCACCTCGGTGTTGCCCAGCTTGGTTTTGGTTTGGCCCTCAAACTCGGGGTCGGGTACCTTCACAGAAATAATCGCCGTCAACCCCTCGCGGATATTTTCCCCCGCCAGGTTCGTGTCGACATCTTTGCGCTTGTTGCGCTTGCGGCTGAAGTTGTTGAGGGTGCGGGTGAGTACCGCCTTTAGCCCCTCTAGGTGAGTGCCGCCGTCGATGGTGCGAATGTTGTTGGCAAAGCCCAGCAGGTTGTCGGAGTAGGCGTCTATGCACCACTGCAGCGCCGCCTCCACCTGCACCCCGTTGCGCTCGGAGGAGATGTGGATAATCTCGTCGTGGATGGGCTGCTTGTCGGTGTTGATGTACTGCACGTACTCAATAATGCCGCCCTCGTAGTGGTAGGTCGACACCTTGGGTTTGTCGGATTTAATCACATCTAGGCGGTAGTCGGTAAAGATTACCCGAATGCCCGCGTTGAGGTAGGCCAGCTCCCGGAGCCGGCCGCAGAGCGTGTCGTAGTCAAACTCGGTGCCGTTGTGAAAAATCTGGGTGTCGGGCAAAAATGACACCGAGGTGCCCTTGCGCACTTCGGTAATTGGCTCCGCCGACAGCTCGCCAATGGGGATGCCGCGCTCAAAGCGCTGCTTGTGCACCTTGCCTTCGCGCCAGACGGTGACTTCGACCCACTCCGACAGGGCGTTGACCACCGAAATGCCGACGCCGTGGAGACCGCCCGACACCTTGTAGCCGCCGCCGCCAAACTTGCCCCCGGCGTGGAGTACGGTCATCACCGTTTCGAGGGCCGACTTGCCGGTGCGGGGGTGAGTGTCGGTGGGAATGCCGCGCCCGTTGTCGGTTACACTGACCGAGCCGTCGGCGTTGAGGGAAATATCGATGCGATCGCAGTGACCCGCCAGGGCTTCGTCTACGGAGTTGTCGACAACCTCGTACACTAAGTGATGAAGACCTCGAGGCCCAGTGCTGCCAATGTACATGCCTGGACGTTTGCGAACCGGCTCAAGCCCCTCTAGAACCTGAATCTGGTCAGCACCGTAATCGGTTGTCATACTGCACGCTCCAAAAATGGGCTCTACAAATGCGCTCTGAGCCGCCTGAACACTTATCAGGTCAAAACACCTAGAAATTATAGCACAAAGCAGCCACAGCCGGCTCTAAGGCGACTTCAGCTCAAGAATGAACCAGGGATGCAACTGCCAAAAATTTCTCAACTCGAATCACTTCCCGAAGGCAGGCAATTCAATAGTTCAATTGTACCGTTTTTGTGGGTGATTGGCGGGGCTACGGCCACGGGTAAGTCGGCCCTGGCGATCGCCCTGGCCCAGCGCCTGACCCTCGCTCAAAACCAACAGAGCGTCATTCTCAGCGCCGACTCCCGACAGGTATATCGAGAGTTTGATATCGGCACCGCAAAACCTTCGCCCGTTGATCGGCAGCAAATTCCCCACTATTTAATTGATATCTGCGACCCCACCGAAACCCTCACCCTGGCCCAGTATCAACGCCAGGCCCAGGGGCTAATCCAGCAGTTTCACCGGGCGGGCACATCCCCCCTGCTGGTGGGCGGTACCGGACTCTATATAGATGCGATCGTCAAAGGGTTGCGAATCCCCCCCGTGGCCCCCCAGCTAGCCCTGCGCCGGCAGCTAGAGGCGCTGGGCCAGCCCCACTGCTACGCCCTGCTCAAAAGCCTTGATGCGATCGCGGCCCAGCGCATCCACCCCAACGACCCTGTGCGCACCGTGCGGGCCTTAGAGGTGTTCTACGTCGCGGGCCAGCCCATGTCGGCGCTCCAGGGCGAAACCGCCCCCGACTATCCGGTGCTGTACCTGGCCCTCGACTGCGACGCCCTGGCCCTAGAGCGCCGCATTGCCCACCGCACCCAGGCAATGGTGGATCTCGGCTTTAGGTCAGAAGTGGCCCACCTAGCCCAAAAGTACGGCCCCGATCTGCCGCTGCTGCAAACCCTGGGCTACGCCGAAATGCTGCGCCACGTGCAGGGGGATATTTCCCTGGCAGCGGCCCAGGCGGAGATTGTGCAACACTCGCGCCAGTTTGCCAAACGCCAGCGCACCTGGTTTCGCAACCGGGCCACGGTGCAGTGGTTTGATGCCGACACCGAGGATTTGGTAGATCGGGTGTGGGATTGGGCGACCGGCCTGTAGGTGTATAGCGACACTTTATTTGTCATCAGACCAAATTAATGTCGCTCGCTTAAATCCCTTCACCATCGAGCATTACAGCCATTATACCGAACTCGTCGACCCGCCTAATGGCCTCTCGGTATGACGCATTAGGTCACTCGGGTAGCCATGTTTAGGCAGAGTACGAAACCAGCGGGGGCAGGTCGACCAGGTTAGTGTCGGTAACTCTAAAGCCAACACCTGAAGGATCCCTAGAGCAATGGCATTGAGATTGACAAAGCGTTCTAACGCGTCCACTTTAGCCAGAATTCGGTCTTGAACGGACTCTGGGTAGTCCGCTAGATTGAGATTCTTAGGCCAGGTCGGAGCGGTGGGCATGGCTTTGAGCCAGAAGCGATAGGCAAAGCCCCCGAGCAGGTGAATCAAGGTGCGGAAGGTGAGCGCAATCTTAAAGCGTAAGCCCTAGGCCGCAATCACCTCTGGGCCACTCAACGACCCATCGGTGGAGACCAAAATGAATGGTCGACCATTGGCGAGTTGGGTGAGCACAAAGCGCACCGTGGTCTCGGGACTATCCCAATGCAACTCAAAGCACTGGTAATAGACGGTGACGAACTGACCATAGAGCCACACCTTGGCCTGCTGGCAGTGCTCAATCGGGGCGAATAAGGTCTGGAGTTTCACCTTGCTGCCCCATCGCCGGGGTCGTCTGGGCCCTTTAACCGTCGGGACGACCGAAAACGGGGCATGGGCGACCGTCGAGCACCGCACTCGGCTAATCAGATGCACCTGATGACGGCGGAACCGCGTCATCACCGGTTCACAGGCAAAATAGGCAGCCAAGACAATGTCGCTACCGGCTTGGGCGTAGGCCGTACACAGGTCGGCCATCTTCGTCACCAAGGTGGTTCTCGGCTGAGCATCGCTAGCCTCAGTGGTCGCGGCGGTGAGGCCATCGTGAACCTTCAGAACAATCGGGACGGCAAAATAAGCTGAACCCGCCCCGCGCAGGATACTCAAGGCATTGAAGTAATGGCCTCGAATCCACTTCGGCTTACTGACGTCCTCTGATTCTTGGTGAAGCCCTTTCACCCCAGGCATTTTGCGACCTTCTTTCGCCACCTTAATCCCGTCGCCCACATACACCCGCTGGCCTTTGATGCGATGGACGTAGGCGGTAGTAAAGCTCCATAATGATTCCGGCTGATGATAATCACTTCAGCCAGTCTCGGACATGACGGCCCCCTTGGGGCGCAGGAGTGTCCGTTTTTCTTGACATCCCCCACGGTCAGAGAACTTCGCACAGTTCAGAACTAAGCCCGATCGCACAAAAGAGATTGGATGCCATCATGCGCCTCCTTGAACCCTGTGCCTCTAGAGAGGAGTATGGCGAGAAGCTTTGGGCAGAGGCAGAGAAGCTATGCGTTAGCGGCAGAGCCCTGCACCAATACAGACAAGCCTGACAAGAGAGAGAGCTTGTTGTCCATGATCTATACAGAACGGTTGATGACTCCATAGGCCAGCGACCCGGCGATCATGGCGACGACAAAGAGAATTGGGTTTGCTGAACCAAGCCCCAGGGATGCGATCGCCGGCCCCGGACAGTAGCCCCCCAATCCCCAGCCAATGCCAAACAGGGCGGCCCCGAGCACCAGAGGGCGATCGATGTCGTTGCGGGTGGGCACCCAAAATTTGCCGCCCAGCAATGGCCCAGGCCGTTTCAGCACAAAACGAAAAGCAATCAGCGTCACCAGCACCGCGCCGCCCATCACAAACGCCAGGGTTGGGTCCCACTGGCCCGCTAGGTCTAAAAAGCCGATCACCCGCTGGGGGTCAATCATTTGCGAAACAGCTAGCCCCAGGCCAAACAGTAGCCCAGCGCCCAGGGCCACTAGGTTTTGAGCCAGAGTGCTTTGTCCAGATACATTTTGCATCGTCATAGTTGGTTCTCTCTAATGCGCTTAACCTCAGCCCAACAGGTGCTGGGTGATAAATACGGTGACAATGCCGGCAGCCATAAAGGTGATCACGGCGACGAGCGATCGCCCCGACAGCCGCCCCAGCCCGCAGACCCCGTGGCCGCTGGTGCAGCCGTTGCCCATGCGAGTGCCAAAACCCACCAGCAGACCGGCGACAACCATGGTGACGGGGGCAAAATTGTAGGTTGGCGTGGGCTGGGGTGCGAGAGCATATTCATAAACCAGACCACCCGCCACCAGGCCGAGTAGAAATAGCCAGCGCCAGATTTCGGCAGCGGCGAAGGTAATAGCGCCATTGACCATGCCGCTGATGCCCGCAATCCGTCCGTTGAGGGCGAGTAGCAAGGTGGAGCTGAGGCCGATGAGGATGCCGCCAAAGAGGCCATACCACCATTCTGTAAGCATGGGCAAACTCAGAATTCATTACTTAACGATATAGTAATAGAGTCTACCTTCTTACTTCAACATCTACCCATAAAGACAGAATCTGAGTTGCTGCTGGGCTATGCCTCAAGCCCTGGCCCTGGCCCAGAAACCCGGTTTCTCTCTCTCGCTAGGCAGCGTACCCGCGTGGGTAGTGCCTTTTGGGAGCAGTTGCGCTTACATTGAGGGCAACCCACGCGAGATCTGAACCCTTGAGCCAGGGTAAGTACCAGGGCAAACACCTCAGCGCCACCGAAGTCACCCGCCTCTACGCCGCCGGAGAGCGCGACTTTCGTGGTGCCGTGCTGCGCCGCGGCGACTTTCGCGGGGTAGACCTGTCGGGGGCCGACTTTAGCGGGGCCGATATTCGCAGCGCCCGGTTTGTGGATGCGACGCTGCGGGGGGTCAACTTTAGCCACGCCAGGGCCGGGTTGCAGCAGCGGTGGATTTTTGGTCAGTTTTTGCTGATTGTGCTGATCGCAGCGTTAGCAGGGTTTTTGCAGGGCTATTTTTCTGAATGGATTGCCTACTACCTTTTTTCCGGCGGCAGTCGGAGCTTACGTATTGCAGGCATTGCGGGTGTTGTCGGTATAGCCGTATCGTTGTTTGCGATCGCCCGACAAGGCTTCACCCTTAGAGCACTGGGAAGCGTAGCTGTCGCTGTCGCTGTCGCTGTCGCTGTCGCTGTCGCTGTCGCTGGCGCTGTCGCTGGCGCTGTCGCTGTCGCTGGCGCTGTCGCTGGCGCTGTCGCTGGCGCTGTCGCTGGCGCTGTCGCTGTCGCTGTCGCTGGCGCTGGCGCTGTCGCTGGCGCTGGCGCTGTCGCTGGCGCTGTCGCTGTCGCTGTCGCTGTCGCTGGCGCTGGCGCTGTCGCTGTCGCTGGCGCTGGCGCTGGCTCTGGCGCTGTCGCTGTCGCCAGCTTATTGACATCTATCTATATTATTCGGCAAATTCATAGAGGTAATCCAAAATTTGAAAATCTCCGCATTATTGGTCTTGCCCTAGCGACCCTGGGCGGAACCACCTTTAGTGGCGCAGACCTGACCGAAGCTACCTTTGCCTGTGCCAAGCTAAAACACACCAGTCTTGCCAACCCACGGCAAGGTTGTACACGGCTTACCCATGTACGCTGGCACCAGGCAAATGATTTAGACTTTGTGCGGTTAGGCGCAACCCATTTTTGGCAATATCACCACGACGATGTCGGCACATCGGCCCTGCAAGATCGCAGAGGGCGTAAACTACTCACTACGTTGAACGGCGTCGATCAAAACTTTGCTGGCGCAGACTTGAGAGGGGTCAACTTAAAAGGTGCACAACTCCGTCGCGTTGATTTAAAGGGCGCAAATCTAAATGGGGCCACCCTGGCAGAGGCAGAGCTTCAGGGCGCTAACCTAGCCGGTGCTCAATGTATCGGCACTGACTTCAACGCCGCCCAGCTCACCGGAGCCTGCCTCGAAGCTTGGAACATCGACAGCACAACCCTTCTCAACAACATTGACTGTCAATACGTGTTTCTGAGTGAGCAGCCCGACGGGCGGGGCGACCGAGAGCGCCGCCCCCACAACCCCGACAAAGACTTTCAGCCCGGCGACTTCGAAAAATTCTTCAAAGACATGCTCGACACTGTGCAGTTGCTCATTCGCAACGGCGTCAACCCCGACTCGTTTAAAGCCGCCTTTCAGAGCATCATTGAGGCGCACCCCGACATTACCGCCGACTCTATTCAGGGCTTTGAGCGCAAGGGCGACGATGTATTGGTTACCATTCAAGTGCCCGAGGGCACAAGCAAAGCCGACATCGAGCGCACCTGGGACGAGGTATACGAAGCCCGCTTAGCTGCCGCCACCGCTGTCGCCCAGCTCGAAGCCGAAAAGCGTCGGGGTGATGATCTTAAAGACGTTTCCCTCGGATTCAGTCGATTTTTATCCAGCTTTCAAATTAACAATATGAACAACCCCATCAACACTGGTGACGGCAGCTTCTACGCCGGGGGCGACGTCACCCTGTCGGGCAGCACCCTCAACCTGGGGCAAATCAGCGGCCAGGTCACCAACCAGATCAACCAAATTCCTGCCCCCGCCGCCCCCGACCAGCCCAACCTGCGCGACATTCTCACCCAGCTCCAAACCGCCGTCGAAGCCGAAAGCGAACTCAGCGACGACGAAAAAGCCGAAGCCTTGCAAGCCGTGGCCCGCATCGCCACCGCCGCTACTGACCCTTCCCCCAGCGCCAAGACCCAGGGCATCGTCAAACGTGCCTCCGCCACCCTCAAAGGCATGACCGAAACCCTCACCGACGCCTCAAAGCTGGCCGACGCCTGCACCAAGCTGCTGCCCCTAGTGCTCAGCCTGTTTGCTCTGGTTTAGGCTGTCCGCTCAGCATCCCTGCCTATCAAAACCGAGGCCAGCCCGTACAATTAAAAGAAGTATCACCCGCACGAGTACCGCTAGTTCATGACCGACGCCGCCGTTTCTACCGCCGCCGACTTTCTTTAACAAGATGGATCGCCCCGCCCGCGAACCCCTAGAGCTGCTGGATGAGATTGAGCAGCGCCTGGGGCTGCAAACCTATGCGGTCAACTGGCCGATTGGCATGGGCGATCGCTGAAACTCTTGATTCCTCGTTGGCTAGACTACTGTGAAAGAGGGCTGAACCCCGCATTCCACCGTTGCCTATCAAAAACTGTCCGGAGTGTTGGATTAAGCTATTCAAATTGCTCAGTCTCTTCCTTTATCAGAACAGATTGAACTTCTGACAGCTCTCTTTAGCATAAATCTCCGCCAAAATTTTGAAATCAATTGGAACATGAAAAGAGGATTTTTCTGATGAGTAGTGTACACATTGAGGTTCCTGACGAGGTTTTGATTAGCCTAAAGGAGACTCCAGAAACAATTTCACGAGAGCTGTCGATTTTGGCGGCTGTCAAGCTTTTTGAGCTAGGTAAACTTTCTTCAGGTCGGGCGGCGCAACTGGCCCAGGTCTCACGGGTTGAATTTCTCAATCTTATTGGGCGCTATCAGGCATCGCCCTTTGCCCTTTCGCCAGAAGAGTTGGCACAAGACGTATCTAATGCCTGAGAGCCTGACTTTTATAAATACATCTCCTCTGCTCTATCTGCATCAGGTTGAGCAACTGGCAATCTTGCCCAAGCTCTATGGCACGATTATTGCCCCTGCCGCTGTAGAGCAAGAGTTATCCGTCGGTAGAGAGCGAGGTGTTGATGTTCCTGAATTGGGCGGTCTGAATTGGCTACAGATTCAGACCATTGAGTCAGACTTGACAGTTCCGAACATTGTCGATCTTGGCCGTGGTGAGGCTGAGGTCATTGCTTTGGGCTTACAAAACCCAACTGGACTGCTCATCCTTGATGACCAATTGGGTCGGCGTATCGCAGCACTCTCTCAACTTCGCTATACAGGAACCCTGGGTATTTTAGTCAAGGCTAAACAAGCTGGCTACCTGACTGCTGTAAGTCCAATTGTTGCGAAATTACAAACAAAAGGAATGTGGCTAACTCCAGCAATTATTAAAACTACGCTAAAACTTGCAGGAGAGGCTGATGAATCGTGATTTTGCCAAGCCATTGAAGCTACCCTGCAAGCCGATTAACCTATAGAAAACCATCAATTTAAAACCCTAGGAAATATGTTTTCCAAAACTCACCCTATGGTTTTTGAACCCGCTGGTCAGCCAGCGTTTTGGCGCCTTTGATCAACGCATTGTCAAAGGTATACAGGGCAGAGCAATGCTGGCTAGCGGCCAGATGAAAGGCATCGGCAACATTTAGGCCGCTTTCGTACCATTGCAAAACCTAGGCGGTCAAATTTTCATTGGCGAGATAGACATTGGGCAAGCCAAAGATTTTTCTCAAGGCTGTGCAAATCTCATGGGCTTTAAAGCCGTAGGCAAAGCGCAAAAGCCGCTCAGCCTCTAGAATCACCGGGTCAGGAATGAAAATTTCGGATGTTTGAAAGAGGTCTACGCTGGCCCTGTACTGCGGTTCATCATCTTGAGTAAGGAGCTGCACAATAATGTTGGTATCAACTGCGATCATGCCATTGCTCCAGAATGCCCTGGCGCAGAGCGCGATTCATGTCTTCTAGACTTTTGGGTTGGCCTTCATACTTTAGGCAGCCTGCCACCTCAGCCAGGGTTGTGGGCTCAAAAGGCTTTTTCGGCTTCAGTAAAATGCCGTCGCCCACATCTACAGCAATCAATTCTTGCCCTGCTTCCCAGTGGTGGGCTACCCGCAACGCTTTGGGGATAATCACCTGACCTTTGCTTGACAGACGAGTGACTTCCATGGGTTGCTTGATTGTTGAAGGTAAGACGTTGGTCAGGTTTTAGCACTCCCCCATACTGTAGAGTAGAACATCTTGCCAGGAGCAGCGCCCGGCAGCCCAATTTCATTTCGCTGGAGCTACCTCCTACAATAAAGAGACGTACTAATCCTGCAAGAATTCCTGATTCATGACTGACGCCGCTGTAACCGCCGCCGAAATCTCCGCCGACATTGCCGAAGCGGTGGAGCAGCGGCGCAATTTTGCCATTATTTCTCACCCCGATGCGGGTAAAACGACCCTCACCGAAAAGCTGCTGCTCTATGGGGGTGCCATTCAGGAGGCTGGCGCCGTCAAGGCCAAGCGTGCCCAGCGCAGCGCCACCTCCGACTGGATGGAGCTAGAGCAGCAGCGGGGCATTTCCATCACCTCCACGGTGTTGCAGTTTGCCTACAGCGGCTACACCATGAACCTGCTCGACACCCCTGGTCACCAAGACTTTAGCGAAGACACCTACCGCACCCTCGCCGCCGCCGACAACGCGGTGATGCTTGAAGACGCCGCCAAGGGCCTAGAGCCGCAGACCCTCAAGCTGTTTGAGGTGTGCCGCATGCGCGCCCTCCCGATCTTCACTTTCTTTAACAAGATGGATCGCCCCGCCCGCGAACCCCTAGAGCTGCTGGATGAGATTGAGCAGCGCCTGGGGCTGCAAACCTATGCGGTCAACTGGCCGATTGGCATGGGCGATCGCTTCAAGGGCGTGTTTGACCGCCGCCACCAGCAAATTCACCTGTTTGAGCGCAGCGTTCACGGCAAGCGGGCCGCCAAAGACACGGTGCTAGACATTGGCGACCCTCACATTGAAGAACTGCTTGACCAAGACCTCTACTACCAGTTCAAAGAAGAGCTAGAGGTGATTGAAGAAGTCGGGCCGGAGCTAGACCTTGAGGCCGTCCACGCCGGGCAGCAGACGCCGGTATTTTTTGGCAGCGCCATGACCAACTTTGGCGTGCAGCTGTTTTTAGATGCCTTTCTCGACTACGCCCTCAAGCCCTCGGCCCGCAGCAGCACCCTAGGCAAAATCTCCCCCACCAATGAAGATTTCTCGGGATTTGTGTTTAAGCTCCAGGCCAATATGGACCCAAAACACCGCGATCGCATCGCCTTTGTGCGGGTGTGCTCGGGCAAGTTTGAAAAAGATATGGTGGTCAGCCACGCCCGCAGCGGCAAGGCCGTGCGCCTATCGCACCCCCAAAAGCTCTTTGGCCAGGGCCGCGAATCCCTCGAAGAAGCCTATCCCGGTGACGTGATCGGCCTAAATAATCCGGGGGTGTTTGCCATTGGCGACACCATCTACCAGGGCAAGCGCCTGGAGTACGACGGTATCCCCTGCTTTTCGCCGGAGATCTTTGCCTACCTTAAAAACCCCAACCCCTCCAAATATAAGCAGTTTCAAAAGGGCGTCTCAGAACTGCGGGAAGAAGGGGCGGTGCAGATCATGTTCTCCGCCGACGAGTCGAAGCGTGACCCAATTCTCGCCGCCGTGGGTCAGCTTCAGCTGGAGGTGGTGCAGTACCGACTGCAACACGAGTACGGCGTCGAAACCCGCATTGAGCCATTGCCCTACACCGTAGCCCGCTGGGTTGACGGCGGCTGGGAAGCCCTAGAGGCCGTGGGGCGGCTATTCAACACCGTCACCGTCAAAGACAGCTGGGATCGCCCAGTGCTGCTGTTTAAGAACGAGTGGAACTGCCAGCAGATCGAGGCCGACCACCCGACGCTGAAGCTCAGTGCGATCGCCCCCGTAGTCTCCGGCAAAGAACCCGAGTCGCTATAGGTGAGAGGTTGGGAGATCAGAGACCGGGTTTCTGTTGGCGGCTAGCCAATAGACTGCGCAATCAACAGTCAGAAACCCGGTTTCTCTGCCGCCGAACTTACAGCAGCGGCGTCACATCTTCGCCGCAGTCGTCGGCTAGGTACGACAGGGCGCGAAACCGCAGCCCCACCAGCTGCTCGTAGAGCGGGTTGATTTTGCACATGGGCGGAATGTGCACCAGCTTTTTGTTAAACAGCACCACATCGCGCTCAAAGGGGCACTGAGAGGGGATGAGCTTGCACACAAACCGGGCCAGACGCGGGTCTTGCACCTCCATTTGGTCGAGCCATTCGCGGGCGGGTTTGAGGGGGTCGAGCTTGCCGCTGGAGGCTGGAGGACGCAACCCAGTGGCGATCGCGTCATTTTCAGGCTTGAGGCTATAGAGGGTTGATCGCACCGAAGCCAGCACGGTTTCTTTCAGGTTCAGCGCTCGGCAAAAGGCCTGAAGCTGAATATCTTCTTCGACAGAGTACACGCCATCGGCCAGGGCTACCATCACCGCCATGCGCAAAAAATTCTCGGCCATAGCTGGGTCATCGCCCAGCACCCGCGCCACTTCGTCGGGGGTAACGGGTTCAAAGTGGTCAAAATCGAGGCTGGGAGCCAGCTCATCTTCAGTGATGGCGGCAATCACGGCTTTTTCGTCTTCGTCAAAATTGCCGTCGGCCCAGGCCAGGGTGAGCAGTCCCCGCAGCCAGACCTTAATCTGTTCCTCGGTATAGGGAGAATGGGTAACGGCTGGCATAGGTCTCCTCAACGCACATTAAGTCAAGATCAAACGCGTGCTTTTGTAACCAATAGCGATCTCGGCTCACCTACCATGTTAAGTCAGGCGTCTCATCTTCGTGGGCGCAACACTGGCTGATCGCAGGTTTAGACACCCCATCCTAGGGCGATTTATAGCCATCGCCAGAATGGTTAGCCCATGACCAATACCCCTGAATCGATGGCTATATGCCAGTAGACTTTATCGGAAATAGGAGAGAAATCGCCATAAGCCACTATTTCCCTCTATGGTTTGGGGCTAAGCGGCTTGGAGCCGAGGATTCTTGTTCTTGGCCCGGTGTGTTAGACGAAAATTGTGCAAGCCGCAAGCGGTTTCCATCACATCATCGAGATATCGAGATCATGATCGACCCAATTCCGAAACGGTTGAACCAGAATCTGGCATTGTTTGATGCCACCGAGGTGATGTTCCACTTCGACCCGAAGGCTTGAAATACTGTGATTGTTCAACCTATCGATAGCGGTGAGCGATCCGTTTCGGGGGTTCTTCTTAGGTTGTTGAATCGTCACCCCCTCTGGGGCAAACCCTTGAAAGCCCGTATCCTGTGGCTCATCGCCCGCGATGCGACAGTCGTCCACGGGTGTCTAGAAGCGACCAGCATCTATGGCCACCCGGTTGCGATTTGGCTTCATCAGCAGGGCCACCGCGTCAGCATCGTTAGCCCAGTCCGCATTCATGGCTATGCCAAAAGCCAGTTGAAGCGTACCAAAGCCGACCGCCCTGATGCGACGCTGATGGCCCAGTTCTGCCGCGATCTGGCCCCGAGTCCCTGGCAGCCCTCCGCGACGGAGATCCAAGATCTGCAAGACTATATCCGCCGTCTTGATGCCCTCACTCACAGGTTGAGCCAGGAAAAGAACCGCTTGGAGATCACCCCTGCGGCTCTCAAGCCTGATATCGATGCTCACATCGCATTCTTAGAGGGTCAGGTGAAATCGCTAAAAAAGCGGTTTCACGAGCCTATCCAGGCCCATGACCCCTTGAAGACCCAAGCTGACTTACTGGTCTCCATTGTCGACATTGGCCCGGACACCGCCGCTCGACTGTTGGCTGAAATTGGCGATATCAAAGCCTTTCGTTCCGCCCGTCAGCTTGACGCCGATGCCGGGTTGACGCCTCAAGAGCATTCCTCTGGCACCTCCGTACAAGGCAAAACACGCCTCTGCAAGATTGGCAATGCCCGTCTGCGTAAGGCGTTGTATTTCCCAGCCTTAGCGTTCCTTCGCTGTGCGCCAGAGCTTCAGCCCTGGCGCGACCGGTTGGCGGCGGCGGATAAAACCAAGATGGCGATCATTGGGGCCGCGATGCACAAGCTCATCCGTATTGTCTACGGTGTTTTATCCTCAGGCCAAAAGTACGACCCGAGCAAGCTACTACCACCAAGAGTAGCCGCAGCTCAACCTTAACAGCCCGTGGCCAACACAGTATGCACGAGAACTAGATCCCGAGTTCTTCTAAGATCGCCAGCAGGTCGCCCCAGCTCAGCCCTCGGTGTAGATACTGCGGTGCCGCCGGGTTGTAAGGCCCCACCATCACGTCAATCGCCTCAATCTCGGCGTTTTCGGGCAGCACCGGCACCTCGGGGTCGGCGGCGGTGGGGCGCATCAGCGAGCTAGAGAAGCCTCGGTAAATCAGCACCTCATCGGCTTCGCCCTCAATCACAGCCCGTACCAGCAGCACCAGCTGCGGCTGCCTCAGGGCGTATTGTTCTAGCCGTAGCCCAGGGATCATTGCCGCACTCATCAGTCCACCTACTCACCCATCTATACTACGGCTGAAAGACACCCGCTGACCGCCCAGCCTGCCCCTAGTTGATCGCCTGTCGCCCCTGCTTACCCAGGCGCACAAACACAAACCAGGCCAGCGAGGCCACATAAATCACCAGGCCCAAAATGCCAAAGAAACCCAGGAAACCGTTGGTATAGCCCGCGTGGAAATATTCTCGGTAGAGCAGTGGCGGCTCTAGCCACACCTGGCAGTCGGCGGCTCCAAAGCGCGTACCCGAGAACGCACAGGGCACAAAGCCCAGCAAGATCGCGCCGCCAATGATGTTGTAGAGAGTAATGGCCCAGCGCCAGGCGCTAAAGATCAGCTTCAGCGCCGAGCCGGGCTGCTCGCGAATTTCTTCGTTGAGGTCAACCCAAAACCACAGCGACACCGGAATCAGCACCCGCGCCATCAGCCCTGACAAAAAGCTGATGTTGAAGCCGCCAATCGTCAGGTAGACGGTGATCATCAGCAGGCTGGACACCTTCCAGTAGATAGTCAGCAGGCGCTGAATGGCTTCGTTTTTTTGCACAAAGGCCCAGATCAGCAGCACCAGGGGCAAAAACACCATAAACAGCACGGCCAGGCGATAGTCAGTCCAGACCAGGGCGCGCAGGAGCGAAGGTTCTAACATAGGGGCGCAGTAGCGGTACGGGCAAATTGCAGCCTATAGCGTAGCATTTGCCAAACCCATACCTAAAGCTCGAAAATTGGCTAAACTCGAATCCACTACACTTAAAAGAACATTCACCCGAGCCGTCAAGCTGTGGCCAGCGTCACCCAAATTTCAGCCCGGCGATCGCCCCAGGAGCTACCCCAGTGGTGCAATGCCACCTGGGATGACTACGTTGCGCAGGTGACGGCGGCTGACGCAGAGAACTTTCGGATTTTTTGCCGCCAGGGGCGTTTGTTTGTCGATCTGGGGTGGGAAGGGATTGATGTGCAGGGAGCGCGGGTGATGGCGTTTTGTCTGTCCCCAGAAGGGTTGTACGAGCAGACGCTGGTGTCGATCGCCCTAGCAGGTCTTGAAATCGCCCTGGTTGAGCAGGCCTACAAACAGCTGGCCACAGAGTCTAACGGTGCCGTAGCCCAGCGGTTTGCCCAGCAGCTTAGCTAAGACTGCTCCAGGTTTTGGTGGCCTGTAGCCCTGCGATCACCCCGCGCGGGCGATAGCCCAGAGAAAATGCTTTCTGACTACTAGACGACACATCGGCGGGGCGACGGGCGGGCATGATCACATCGGCCTGCTTGCCAGGAATGAGCAGACTGGGGTCAAGGCCAAATACCTCGGCCATGTGCAGGCCAAAGTCGTAGCGGCTGAGGCGGTCGGGGCCACCCAGGTGCAACAGGCCAGGGGCTTTCTCTAGGGCCAGCAGCAGGCCAGCGGCGACATCTTCGACGTAGGCGGGGGTGCGAAACTCGTCGGCAAACAGGTTTAGGGGCTGGCCTGCTTTTAGAGTGCGCAAAAAGCCCTGTAAAAAGCAGTCGGCAGTGGGGCTGGGGGGGCCGTAGAGCAGGGGCAGACGACAGCTAGCGGCGGTGGGGTGCAGGGTTTGCACTAGGGCTTCGGCCTCGGCTTTGTGGTGGCCGTAGAGGTTGATCGGGCTGGGGAGGCTGGCTTCGCTGTAGGGGGGCGATTGGCCGCCAAACACCTGGTCGGTGGAGGTAAACGCCAAAGGAATTTGGTGCTGGGCGCAGCACTCTGCCAGTACTCGCGTGGCCTCGACATTCACCCGGTAAGATTGCGCTGGATTTTGCTCGCAGCGGTTGGGCTGCGATAGGGCGGCGGTGTGGATGACGGCAGCGGGAGCGAGCTGGGCTAGCCAGGGGGCGATCGCATCTAGATCGCCAAGGTCAATGGCATGCAGAGTCACCCCCGGCAGCTGTTGGGGAACATGGCGGTGAAAGGTGCCCGTCACTTGCCAGGTGGCCTGGGCCAATCGACATAGATGCCAGCCCAAGAAGCCACTAGCACCCGTCACTAGCAGACGGGGGCAAGACGTTGCGTTGCGATGTTCCATAGGGCACAAGATCGGGTTGAATGAAGGCTGGCCAGGTGTGGCGGTTTGCGAGTTTGGTGACGACTATGGCCTGGTGCCAGGTGTGGATAGGTAACAAGTTTAGGCGGCGGTCGCCAGGGCGGTGGCTGGGGCTGCTGGCCATTGCCCTGGCCAGCGCCCTATGGGTGGGGCCAGGGGGCCTGGCGGTACCCGGCCACGGCGGGCAGGCCCTGGGGCAAACCCCGCCGACCGAGGCCGCAGAGCCATTTTTTGCCGACGTGCTGGTGCGGGGGCAGCCGGTGTTTCAGGTGGGGGGGCTGCCCGATGCTAGCGCGACTGATCGGGCGGGGCAAATTAACCGGCGAATTGCGGCGCTGCTCAACCAGGATACCGACCCAGAGCCGATCGCGGTGAATCGGGATAGCGATCGCAACCTGGCCACCCTCCAGACCAACCAGCGGGTGATCATGACCGTCACCGAGCAAGATGCCCTCGACTTCAACACCGACATCGCTACCCTGGCTCAGCGCTGGGCCGACTTGCTCAACCAGGCGACCGCTCGAACTAACCTGGTGGCGGCAGTAACTTACCGCATTCGAGGCACCTCCCAGCAGTTGTTGAGAGATACCCTCGACAACCTGCCCGCCCTGCTGGGGGCCGTAGTGGTGCTAGGGCTGACCTGGCTGCTGGCGGCGGTGGTGCGCCACGCCGTGCTGGTGTGGGCCGAGAAAACCGAGGGCGATCACACCACCGAAGTGCTGATCAGCCGCCTCTGCTACGGCGGCGTGTGGACTCTCGGATCGGTGATTGCCCTGGGGGTGCTGGGGCTAAACTTTGCCGCCCTGATCGGCACCCTGGGCCTCACCAGCGTCGCCATTGGTTTTAGCCTGCGCGACGTGCTCGGCAACTACATCTCAGGGGTGATTTTGCTGGCCAGTCGGCCCTTTCGCATTGGCGACCAGGTGGTAATCAACAATTACGAGGGCACCGTTACCCAAATCCAGCTGCGGGCCACCACGGTGCAAACCTACGACGGTCGCCTGGTCTATATTCCCAACCAGGAGGTATTTCAGAGCAGCATCACCAACAACACCGCCTCCCCGGTGCGGCTCAGCAGCGTCACCATCGGCCTCGACCACAGCGCCGACCTGCCCGACCTGTTTGCCCGCATTCAGCAGCAGATGGAGCAGATCGACGGGGTAGAGCTAGACCCCGAACCGATTGTGCTGGTGCGCGAACTCACCCCCTCTACGGTGAACCTAGAGGCCCAGTTTTGGGTCAACTCGCGCAAAAGCTCATTTTTGCAGGTCACATCGCGGGTGCTGGCGGCGATTAAGCTCACCCTGCAAGAGGCCCAGTTTGCGGAGCCGATTGCTCCCGGTGCGATCGCATCTGAATCGCTTTCCACCGAGGCAGATATAAAATTGCATACTGAAGAAAACCTGCCCAAAGGAAATCTCTAAGCCAGAAATCCCCTGGTTTCGCAAGTTCAAATCTGAAATGCATCAACCTGGCTCAGCTATTGTTGTCACAGTGGGCTGCCAGCCTTTGCGACCATTGCCACAGAGCAGAGAACACAGTATGCCCAGCAACACCAGGGCTTGTAGCTGCTTGCAGGTCTTGTGACAGAGCCAAGACCAGAAGGGGTTTTGAGCGGGTGATGCACGTCATCCTAAAATTGGCGCGTGGAATGGCTCCCTCTAATTAAGCGTTAGGCCACGCGTTCATGCCCGCATTCACTAATCATGGAGTGATTCGCAATGAAGACCAGAACAAACAACAAAGACTTCCCGATTGTTTGTGTGGGCGGTTCGGCTGGCGGTCTCGATGCCTATATCCGGCTACTACAAAATCTGCCGTCTGATATGGGTGTTGCGATCGTGATCGTCAATCACGTCAGAACCTTAGCCACCATGCTCCACACAATACTGCCGCAGTACACTGTTATGCCGGTTGCACTGATCACGGACGAACTACTCATCGAGCCTAACCATGTGTTCATTATTCCAGAGCAGTGTGACTTGCACGTCCTTGATGGCGAGTTTCACCTAAAGCCAATATCTAAACCTAGAGGTTGGCCCGACGTGATTACCGTGTTTCTCCGCTCCCTGACAGAGCACTGGGACGGCAAACTTATCGCTGTAATTGTCTCTGGTTATGATGGCGATGGGGCAGCCGCACTGTGCGGCATCAAGGAGGTGGGGGGTGTCACCATTGCGCAGAAGCTCGACACGGCCTCACAACCCGATATGCCCGAAAGCGCGATTGCCAGCGGGTGCATCGACTTTGTTCTTTCACCCGAGGACATTGCTATAGAAATTGCCCGAATTGCGCATGGCAGTAATTAGCGGGTTCCACGCACTGCGGCGATCAGAGCAACACCACGGAACGAGGCTCCACGAGACGTTGCAGCGGGCTCGCTGCACTCGCCGCTGAACGTTTTCGTTAGGCAATGGGGACACAGCTTGAAACCTCACAACTGCGATCGCCAGAATCAGCCAGGGTTCTGCTTCGCTGGCAGCACCAGGGGATCGCGATCGCGATCGCCCGCCGACCATTCCCACATGGAGCCGGGGTAGTTCTTGGCGTCAAAGCCCATATCCACCAGCACGGCGGTCAGCCAGGCCGATCGCACCCCGCCCGTGCAGTAGGCTAAAATTGCCGCATCCCGTGGAATACCGCGCTCTTGCAGCAGGGCTAGCCGCTGAGACTCTGGCCGTAGGCGGCCTTCGGCATCGAGCAGTTCTCGGTAGTGCAATTGTCTACTCGATAGCTGTCGTCTACTCCGCATCAGGAGGTTTCAGAGGTAGCTTGGTGGCGTACTCCGCCTGCTGCTGAATCAGCTTGGCCACTAGCCCCGTCCAGCCGGTTTGGTGGCTGGCCCCCAGTCCAGCCCCGTTGTCACCGTGGAAATATTCGTAGAACAAGACGTAGTCGCGCCAGTGGGAGTCGTTCTGAAACACCTCGATGCCGCCGTAGACGGGGCGATCGCCTTGACCATCGCGCTCAAAAATTGCCATCAGCCGCCGCGATAGCTCGCTGGCCACCTGCCACAGATTGAGCCACTGGCCCGATCCCGTGGGGCACTCCACCCGGTAGCTGTCGCCCAGATAATAGTGAAACTTCTGCAACGACTCAATCATCAAATAATTTACCGGAAACCAGATCGGCCCTCGCCAGTTAGAATTGCCGCCAAACAGACCGCTGGCCGACTCCGCCGGTTCGTAGTCTACCCGGTACTCTCGGCCATCGACGGTGAAGGTATAGGGCTGCTCGGCATGGTGCTTCGACAGGGCGCGAATGCCGTAGGGGCTGAGAAACTCCGCCTCGTCCAGCAGCTTTTCTAAAATCTGGCGCAGCTTATCCTGGGGTGAACTGTGGCCCATGGTGGCGTAGCAGAGGGCCAGCAGTCGCCGGGCACCCACCCCCTCGGTTTCCATACAGGCCACGTTGCGCTTTAGGCTGGGCCGATTTTGAATAAACCACTCCAGGCGCTGGGCAAAGTTGGGCAACCGCGCCAGCAAATCAGGCTCAAGGGTCATCACCGCAAACAGCGGAATCAGCCCCACCATAGAGCGAATCTTCATCCGCACCCGTTCGCCATGGGGCAGGCGCAGCACATCGTAGAAAAAACCATCGTCGTCATCCCAGAGCCCGATGTCGCTGTCGCCGATGTGGTTCATGGCGTCGGCAATGTAGATAAAGTGCTCGAAGAACTTGGTGGCCATGTCTTCGTAGACCGGGTTCTCGCAGGCTAGCTCTAGGGCCATCTGCAACATATTCAGGCAGTACATGGCCATCCAGCTGGTGCCGTCAGACTGGTCGAGGTGGCCGCCAGTGGGCAGCTCGGCGCTGCGATCAAACACGCCAATGTTGTCGAGACCCAAAAAGCCCCCTTCAAAGATGTTGTTGCCGTCCCCATCTTTGCGGTTGACCCACCAGGTAAAGTTGAGCAGCAGCTTTTGAAACACCCCCTCTAGAAAGGGTCGGTCTCCCTTCCCGGTTTGCTTTTGCTCGATTTTGTAGACCCGCCAGGTGGCCCAGGCGTGCACCGGCGGATTGATATCCCCAAAGGCCCACTCGTAGGCGGGGATCTGACCGTTGGGGTGCATGTACCACTCCCGCGTCAGCAGGTCGAGCTGGTGCTTGGCAAACGTCGGGTCTACCATCGCCAGGGCAATGCAGTGAAAGGCCAGATCCCAGGCGGCAAACCAGGGGTATTCCCAGGTGTCGGGCATGGAGATAATGTCGGCGGCATCGAGATGTCGCCACTGGGCATTGCGGCCCTGCTGGTGGCCGGGCGGCGGGGGCAGGGTCGGGTCGCCCTGTAGCCAGTCGTTCACCGGGTAGCGGTAGACCTGCTTGCTCCAGAGCATGCCCGCCAGGGCCTGGCGCTGAATCGTCCGCTGGTCAGGGGTGAGCGCGAAGGGAGTAAGGGCGGCGTAGAAGTCATCCGCTTCTTGCCGCCGGGCTTGCAGATGGGTATCAAAGTCAGGGCCAAAGGGATGCTCTAGCGGGTCGCCATGGGTCAGCCGCAGCCGCACGGTCTGCCGTTCCCCCGGCCCCAGCACCAGCGGGTAGTGGGGCGAAACTTTGGTGCCGATGCCCTCTCCATTGACCGCCGCTGTCTGCCCGTGGATCACCCGGTTGTGGATGCCGTCTTTGACGTAGGGCGAGAGGTTGTCTGCGCCAAACAGCGCTTTGGCGTTGGTGTCGTTGTCGGTGAAATAGAGGGGCAGAGGTGCCTCCGCCACCCCGCTGCCCTCGGCATAAAACCAGTAGTTACCCAGCTCTGGGTGGGTGGCTTCAACCACAGCTACGCCAGGGAAACCATCGGCTGTACCCTGCCGCAGCCTGGGCTTGTCGCTGCCATCGCCCCAGGCCCAGGTGTTGCGAAACCACAGGGTAGGCAGCAGGTGTAGGGGAGCTGGCTCTGGCCCCCGGTTGATCACCTCAATCTGCATCAGAATATCCTCTGGACTGGCTTTGGCGTACTCCACGAACACATCAAAGTAGCGGTTGTCGGCGAAAACGCCGGTATCGAGCAGCTCGTACTCCATCGCTTCCCGTCCCCGGCGCTGGTTTTCGCTCACCAGATCGGCGTAGGGGTACTCGGCCTGGGGATATTTGTAGAGAAACTTGAGGTAGCTGTGGGTGGGAGTACTATCGAGGTAAAAGTAGTATTCCTTCACGTCTTCGCCGTGGTTGCCCTGGTTGCCCGTCAGGCCAAACAGCCGCTCTTTCAGCACCGGATCTTTACCGTTCCACAGGGCCAGGGCAAAGCACAGCAGTTGCTGGTCATCGCAGATGCCGCCGAGGCCGTCTTCGCCCCAGCGGTAGGCGCGACCGTGAGATTGCTGGTGCGAGAAATAGTCCCAGGCTGCCCCGGTGGCGCTATAGTCTTCGCGCACGGTGCCCCACTGGCGATCGCTCAGGTATGGCCCCCACTTTTGCCAGGGGGTCTGGGGGTTTTGGGCGGCCTGGAGGCGCTGGTGTTCTGGGGTCATTGGGTCAGCTCGTGAAGTATGTCCACACATCGATGCCGTCAAAGACTAACGATACCGCTATCAACCCCGACCACAGGATGAGATAGCTCTGAACCAGGCCGCTGGCGCTGGGAATGGCCAGCAACACAACGATCAGCAGGGGCACCCACAGGCCATGGCCCAGTCCTAACATTTTGGTGAACCCAAATTGGGCATAGAGGGTCATTGTCAGTATATGTCCGCTTAAATTTCGCTCTCGCCCTCCAGTCTGAAACTGGGAGCCGGAGCCGGGGCTTAGGTGGTGCCAAAGGACAGCCCTTCGCTGGAATAGCTGGTGCCAAAGTTTTCGGCCAGCTTCACCACCTGGTGCAGGGCCGAGCGCAGATCGTCTGCTTGCAGCGAGGACAGCGGGTGCATAAACGCCGCCACCAGCAGGCCATCGGTCTTAAAACCCGTGCCTGAGAGCAGCCTGAAGCAGATATAAAAAACCAGCCAGTACAGGACGCGGATTCACATCAGGTGCGCCACTTTTCACAGCCATGCTCCAGTGTGGAGGCTACTGAGTCTGGGGCGCAGGAGCGCCACGGTGGGCGTTCCCACGCAGAGCATAGGAACGAGGGGATGTATTGAAATGTCAAGATGGGGCCAGGGGTTTTATGATCGCACCATCAGACCTGAAGCGGGGCTTGGTTGTTGCAATGGTAAAGATAATTGGTGCGATCGCCGCTAGAGCTGAGGGGCTGGTTATACTGATTTTTTTCTACCTAATTACCCCTGTAGGGCAATTAGGCTGCCGGTTTTTTACCTAATCACCCCCTAGAGGGGTGTTAGGCTGACAGACTTCCACATAATCTACCTTATGGGGGTATTAGGTGGAAAGTTTCCCTCTAATTACGAGTTATGCCGCCAAGCTAGGGTGAGAGTGAGAGATTACCATGAGCGACATTTCGATCATCACGTCTGAAATCTTCGTTGCTTACTCGCAGTGTCCTCGCAAAGCTTTCCTGCTTTTGTTTTCTGAGGACAAGGGGAAGCCCCATGACTACCCGCTGATTCTGGAAGAACGCCGCGAAAACAATCGATCCCAGTATGTGGAAAAGTTCCTACAATTCCATCCTGAAGCCACGACGTATGACCCAAAAGCTCTCAATAAGTATGAGATGCTGGTTAATGCAACACTGAGGTCAGAGCATTTAGAAGCTGACTGTGCCATCTTAACTAAAGCGGATACTAGCTCGGCGAATCGTCGGATCAGCTACGAGCCAACAATCGTTACGGGTACTTACAGCATTCCCACTGAGCAGAGAGCGGAATTACTATTCGTTGGGTGGGTACTAGGGCAGATTCAGAAACAGGTACCTGTTTCAGGACAAATTGTGGGCATGGATGGGAAAGCTCACCGAGTTCAACTGGAAAACGGCTATAAGAGCATCAAGCCACTGTTAAAAGTATTGCAAGACTGGTGCAGTATCCCACCAACTGAGCCTCCGGCTTTAATTTTGAACAAGCATTGCTCATCCTGCCAGTTTCAGCAGATTTGTCGAGAACAGGCTGAGAAGGAAAATAATTTGAGTTTGCTGGATCGAATGACAGCAAAAGCAATCCAGAAATATAATAAGCGCGGCATTTTCACGGTTCAGCAACTTTCCTACCTGTTCAAACCTCGTCGCAAGAGGAAAATGAGGAAGGAGTCAGAACCTATAAAACACAGCCTAGAGTTGCAAGCTTTGGCAATTAGAGAGCAAAAGATCTATATCCAGGAGATGCCAGAGTTAACCCGGCAACCCGTAGAACTATTTCTGGACATTGAGGGAATTCCCGATCAACGGTTTTATTATCTAATGGGACTATTGATCTGCGAGAAAGAGAATTGCTCATATCATCATTTTTGGGCAGATACAATTGACGATGAAGAAAATGCATGGAATCAATTAACAAAAAAGATAGAGAAATATCCTGATTCTCCAATTTTTCATTACGGTAGTTATGAACTAAAGGCAGTTAATGAATTATCAAAAAGATATTCAGGGGATTGTGAAAATATCAAGGATCGTTTGATAAATATTAATCCATACATTTACGGGAAAATTTATTTTCCTGTATTTTCTAACAGCTTAAAGAAGTTAGCTGATTTCATAGGTTTTTCTTGGACATCCTCAGAGGCTTCTGGATTACAGAGCCTTGTTTGGCGATATCGCTGGGAAGATAACGCTGAATCTGAATGCGGGAAAAGGTTAATTATATACAATCAGGAAGACTGCGAAGCTCTAAAAAAATTAACTGATGAGCTTTGTAAAATTAAAACTGAGGCTGAATCTCAATCTAATATTGAGTTTGCTGATCAGCAAAAAAGAATCTCGACAGAGACTAGTGAAGAAATTCACAATCAATTTGAGACCATTCTAAAATTTGCACATTTTAATTACAATGATAAGAAGATAAGAATTCGAAAAGATAAAGCAGAGAATATTAAAAAAGCCTGCAAAATAAAGAAAAAGGGGTATAGCAAATACAAAAATATTCTTGCCTCAAAAGTCAACAAGGTGATTTTTCTACCTCATGAAGAGAAATGTCCTCGTTGTGAAGATCAAATTCTTTGGACATCCAAAAAAATAGCAGATAGCTTCAAGATAGATCTTGTTTTTACAGCCAATGGATGCAAAAAATACATTACAAAATTAACAGGCTTTAAAGGTTGCTGCTCCAAGTGTGGAAATTATTTTAGTCCACCTGGCATTCATAAAAATGGTCGCGATAAAATATTTGGTCGCGGATTACAAGCTTGGACTATCTACCAAAGGCTTGTTCTTCGCTTGCCATACGAACTAATAGCTCAAACAATGGATGAGCTATTTAATATAACTATAGGTGTGACAACCATAATTTACTTTGTAAAACAATTTGCCATAGATTATGATGATACTGAACAAATTCTGGTTCAGCGTATTTTAGAAAGTCCTTTTATACATGCTGATGAGACGTTAATAAACATTCGAGGAGTAAATCAATATGTTTGGACTTTTACAGATGGGAAACATGTAATTTTCAAGCTAACAAAAACAAGAGAAGCAGACATTGTCCATGAAACCTTACGTGAATATCATGGTATACTAGTTTCAGATTTTTATGGTGGTTATGATTCTGTGGCTTGCACCCAGCAAAAATGCTGGGTGCATCTGCTCCGAGACATTAATGACGATCTTTGGGAAAGTCCATTTGACACTGAATATGAGGCTTTTGTCCTGGAAATAAAGAAGCTTATTTTGCCTATTTTTGAGGCGGTTGATAAATATGGCTTAAAGAGAAGGCACCTTAGAAAATTTGGAAAGGGTGTAGATCGATTCTACAAAAACAATATTCAGGATAAAATTTATCATTCTGAATTGGCGATCAAGTATCAAAAGCGATTTGAACGCTACCGGGAGGGTTTATTTACTTTTCTTGAGCATGATTCTGTGCCGTGGCATAACAATACAGCAGAAAGGGCTCTTCGGCATATTGCGATTCAGAGGAAAATTTCAGGCTTCTTCTTTGAGTCTGGTGCGACTTCATACCTGACCCTGCTTGGAATTACGCAAACCTGTAGATTTCAAGAAAAATCATTTCTGAAATTTCTGATTTCAGGGGAGAAAAATGTTGATGCCTTTAAGTCACCTAAAATAAAGAAAAGAACTCAAGTTGCTAAATCCATACCCTAATAAATTTACCGCTTTTGGTGCTCTTTAAAATCAATCAATCAATCACTCAGCGGCCTCAGCTTTACCCCTTTGAGCCTCGTGGTAAACCGTCCATAGCCAGCCCAGCACAAAGGGCAACCACAGCAGTAGCCGTTCGGCCAGAGTCAACTGCCAGGCGGGTACACGAGAGGGCAAAACAAAATAGACAAAGATCGACAGACTGCCCAGCCTGACGCCCCAATTTTGGCTCGGCACCGCAAAGGGCACCAGCCAGGTGAAATACCAGCTGTGCATAATCGGGCTGAGAATGAACAGGCTAAACCAGTAGCCCGTGGCAAAGTGCTGCAATGAGAGTCTGCGCCACAACAGCCCGACCACCACCAGACCCAGAGGGAGGCCGTAGATCCAATTCGTCTCCAGGGAGGCAGGCCAGACCTGGGCCACCAGATGCGGCAGCAGCTCGGCACTGCGTCCGTAGGCCACAAAGGCCGAGCTAGTGGGGACTAGCGGGCAGAGGGTAGCCCCGCAAAACGGTAGGGCCGACAGCACCACAGGTAGCAGGCCCGCCAAACCCAGGGCGATCGCCTGCCACCCTTTAAACTGTCGCCACCCCTGCACCACCAGCCAGGCCAGCAGCGGTAGCGACACCCACTTGACCGCAATGCTCACCCCCAGGAGTAGAGCGCTGCCCAGCCAGGGCCAGAGGTCGGGGGGCGGAGTTTGATCAAGGGATTCGACCAGCAACCAGGCCGCAACTAGAGGCAAAATAAACCAGCTATCGTAGTGGGCTCCCCCGGCAAAGGCGTAGATGACGAGGGGGTTCCAGGCGTAGAGGGTGGTGCGGGCGGGGCCAAAGCGATGGCACAGCAGCCCGCAGACCAGGAGGTCGGCCAGGGCAAAGGCCAGCTTAAACAGGTATAGGTTGGGGGCGATCGCCGCTAGCCCGCGAAACCCCAGCTGGGCGATGGGCGGATAGATGGCGGTCACATCGGGAAAGACAATCTGTGACCACCAATCGGTGCGAAAGGGTTCTAGGGCCGGGGCCAGGGGCGCGAAATGGTAGGGGCTAAAGCCCAGGGTTTGAATATAGCCTTCCCAGAGATAGCGCCACACGTCGATGCCGGGATGCATGGGCAGCAGCAGCAGCCGAGTCACCACCGCCACGCCCCAAAACGCGGCTAGAGGCACAACCCGCAGCCCCCAGGACAGGGCAAAGCCGACCCCCATCACCGCCGCTGCGCCCCAAAACCGATGCAGGGTTTCTGGATAAAACAGGTCGCCGTGGGGGGCCATCAGCGCCGCCCCCAGCACCAGCAGCAGCCCACTGGCCCCCAGTCGCCAGGGCGATCGCCTCGGGGTTAGGTCTAAAAGAGTTGTCATGCCTGTATGCCTTGTCGTCGCCGGAGTCGTCGTCCATAGAGCCAGGCCAGGGTGCCGAGAATAATCACCCCGGCCTGAAAGCTGCCGCGCAGGGTGCCAGAAATTTTAGATTTACCCCCCTGCCGGGGTCGGTAGGCCACGGGCAGCTCCCGCTGGGTAAGGCCGCCCTCCACCGCTCGCACCTGCATTTCGACCGTCCAGCCAAAGCCGCGATCGCGCATCTGGATCTGCTCTAGGGCGGCACGGCGAATCAGCCGCAGCGGCCCCAGATCGCGATAGCGGCGGCCCCAGCCCAGCCAGATCAGGGTCGTGGCCAACCGATTGCCAAACCGCTGAGCCGGGGTGAGGGCGGCCCGTCCGGCGGGCGTGGCGGTGCGATCGCCCAGCACCAGATCCACCCCCTGCTGGGCCAGGCTTAAAAAAGCGGGGATTGTGCCCAGGTCGTCACTGCCATCGCCATCGCAAAACAGCACCCACTGTACGTCTGTTGGCATGGCCTGTAGCCCGCGCCAGCAGGCCATGCCGTAGCCGCGCCGCCGCTCAAAGAGCACCTTAGCCCCGGCCTTAGCCGCCAGATCAGGGCCGCGATCGTCGCTGCCATTATCTACCACAACAATGCGCCTCAGCCCCAGGGCCTGTAGGGTCTCGATGACCGACACGATCGCCGCCGCCTCATTGAGGATAGGGATGATGACCAGAACGGTATCGAGCGGAATAGGGGTCACAGGGATGGTCGCGAGGGGCTAATTTTAGTCGCTGCTGAAGCTGCTGACTAACTGAACCGAGTCAGCAGCGTTAGCAGTGACTTGGTGCGGGGGGTCAGCAGGGTGCGGCGGTAGGCATCGGCGGCCTTCTTAATGGCCTCCGCCTGGGTAGGGTAGGGGTGAATCACCCCGCTGATAGCGCTCAGCCCCTGCCCGGTGACCATCGCCAGGGTGATCTCGCTAATCATCTCCCCGGCGTGGCGGGCGACGATGGTGGCCCCCAAGATTTTGTCGGAGCCTTTTTTGTGGAGAATTTTCAAAAACCCTTCGCTCTCGCCATCGGCCAGGGCGCGATCAACCGTCGAAAAGGGAATCTCAATGGTGTCGGTCTCGATACCCTGCTGCTTGGCCTCGTGGGCATACAGCCCCACATGGGCAATTTCGGGGTCGGTGTAGGTGACCCAGGGCATCACCAGGCTGCTGAGCTTGCTGCGCCCCAGGCCAAAGGGAGCAAACAGAGCGTTCTTAATCACAATCCGGGCGGCGGCATCGGCGGCGTGGGTAAACTTCCAGTCCATGCAGATGTCGCCTGCGGCAAAGATTTTGGGGTTGGTGGTTTGCAGATGGTCGTTGACCACCACGCCCCGGCGGCGATCGTACTCGACCCCCACCGCCTCCAGGTTCAGGCCATCGACATTGGGCACCCGCCCCGCCCCCACCAAGATCTCATCGACTTCGA
The DNA here is from genome assembly GCA_003241845.1 of Shackletoniella antarctica. Lineage (GTDB taxonomy): Bacteria > Cyanobacteriota > Cyanobacteriia > Phormidesmidales > Phormidesmidaceae > Nodosilinea > Nodosilinea antarctica. The sequence continues at coordinate 32,777 of QBMN01000028.1, forward strand.
CGGTTTGGGTGGCTGACGAGCCCTGCTGGCTATAGTGCAGTACCTTGCCCGTAGCCGTAGTTTCGACCCGCTCTAGCTTTCCATCCAGCACCAAATTGAGCTGCTCTTTGAGCAACTGCTGCTGCACAATCTCGGCGGCATCGGCATCTTCGCGGTTGAGCAGGTGGCCGTGGTTGTGCAGCAGGGTGACGTCGCTGCCCAGCCGGTGGAAGGCCTGGGCCAGCTCGCAACCAATCGGGCCGCCGCCAATCACCGCCAGCCGGCGGGGCCGCTCGGTGAGGGAAAACACGGTTTCGTTGGTGAGAAATCCGGCCTCGGCCAGCCCCGGCACCGAGGGGCGATGGGCGCGGGCTCCGGTGGCGATCACGGCTTTTTTGAAGGGTAGGCGATGCTCTCCCACCTGCACCGTTGCGCCATCGACAAAGCGGGCCTCGCCCAAAAACACGTCGATGCCCAGTTTGCTGAAGCGCTCCACCGAGTCGTGGTGGCTGATGTCGGCGCGAATTTGGCGCATGCGATCCATCACGGCGGCAAAGTCAACCTCGATCGCCTCTGGCGGCTGAATGCCAAAGGGAGCGGCCGCGCGCATGTCGGCCACCACCCGCGATGAGCGGATGATGCATTTGGAGGGCACGCAGCCGACGTTGAGGCAGTCACCCCCCATCAGGCTTTTTTCGACTAGGGCGACCTTGAGGCCCAGGTCGAGGCC
>QBMN01000029.1 GCA_003241845.1 Shackletoniella antarctica
CCGCCACTCCGCCCACCAGGGTGAGAATGCTTGCCGCCTGGGGCAGCTCGGTGCCCAGGGCATAGCGCCCCAGCAGCGACAGCGCCGGGCTGCGAAACAGTGCCATCGCCATGGCCCAGGCCACCAGCAGCAGCGGCAGCCCCCAGCGCAGCGCCCCCTGCCCCCACACCAGCGCCGAGGGAATCACCACAAACAGGCCCGCCGTTAGCACCACCCCCAGGCTGATGATTGGCAGGCGGGTGCCGATGCGGTGCTGCATCTGGTCAGAGAAAGTGCCCACCAGCGGCTCGATCGCCATCGCCAGCAGATTCTCGACCACCAGCAAAACCACCGCCAGCCCCTGGGGAAACCCCAGCTGGGTCAGCAGCTGCACCAGATAGAGGTTGTAAATCACCCACAGCAGGGCGATCGCCCCCTGCATCAGGGCCAGCCCCCACACCGGCCCCCAGAGAATCGAGTTGGATGGGGCTGCTTTTGCCATGGGTGTGCTCCGGTTTTAGTACCCAGACCTTAACTCTTCGACTACCATTGCCGCCAGCTTGGCCGAGGCCCCGGCCTGCCCCCGCACTGATCGCAGCTCTTGCCGCATAGTGGCCAGCTCGTCGGGGTTGGCCAGATAGCCCACCACCGTTTCTGCCACCGCCTGGGGTTGGAGCGGGCCGATCAGCTCAGGCACCACCTCGCGCTTGGCCCAAATATTCGGCCAGGCAAACAGCCTGCCCTCCTTATATACCTGCCGCAATATCAGGGTGTTGATCGCCTTGGCAAAGCTGTCGCCCACCACCGGCAGGTTGGCCAGCAAACCGGGAATGCCATCCCAGGCTTTCATTGCCTCTAGTTTTTGGGTGGGCAGCAGCACCACCATGGGCACAGCCAGAGAACCCAGCTCGGCGGTGTTAGCTCCCACGGTGGTCAGGCAAAACCGCATTTGGGCCATCACGTCGTAGGCGGGGTGGGTCGGCCACAGCAGCACCTCCAGCCCGCTGGGGGTGCGCAGCCGGGGCAGGGCAGAGTTTTCGCCCACCAGCGCCGCTGTGGTAGCTCCCTCAATCAGGCGAATATCGGCGTTTTGGTCGGCGTTGACAAACTGGGCCAGCGCCTCTAGCGTCAGCATCGGCGCGACCGGAATCACAAACTGAGTCTGAGGGCGCAGCCGGTGAATTGCCTCGGCAATCCCTAGGGCAAAGGGCAGGCCGACGCTGAGCTTATTTTTCTTGGACCCCGGCATAATGCCGATCAGGTCGTGGTCGGGGAGCAGGTGAAGGCGATCGCGCACCGCCGCCTGGGCCAACCCATCGGTCTGCACATCGGCCATCAGGTCGCCGATCACCTCGCACTTGTGGCGATACTTGGCCGGGGCCGCCTCGACAATCGCTGGGGTCATGCAGCCAAAACGATCCACCCAGCGGTGCCAGCGGGCATCCCACTCGGCGTAGATCACCGTGCGATAGCCCAGGCGCTTGGCGATCGCCACCGGATACACCTGGTCGCCGCCCAAAAACAGCACCACGCCCTGGGGCCGCCAGTCCCACCCCTCAGCCGTCTTGCCCATGAGCAAAAAGGAAAAAAAATATTCTGGCCCCTGAACCCGATCAACCTCCGGCAGGTTGCGGGCCATCTCGGCCTCGCGTCCCGAGGCATTGGTACAGGGCGACAGCACCACAGAGATGCGGGTGGCAGCGGGCAAGCGCGATCGCAGCTCTCGCACCACGGGCCGCACCCAGGTGGCAATCTCCCCCGGCCCGTTGGAGAGAATCAAAATATCGCCCATGGGCAAGGTTGCATCAATAGCGGCGGTCATGGGGTTAGAGTCCACCAGGTTGAGTTGTCGATATATATGTTGTCTACATATCTACATATAACGACGGATTTTAGCTAGGGCACAGCTGCATGCCTGTAGCCTCGCCGGGGGCAAATTGCCCCTAGGCCACCGTGAGAACACCATCATACGGACTCCAGGTGCCCCTGATCCCATGGGTTACGCTAGAGCTACGGATCCTGTTTCTTCAGTAAGCCCTACCCAAACTCGCTATGGTTGCCATTCAGCTGCGTCAACTCGATGTCCCGCCGGGGCAGCGCCTGCTGCTCCACGATGTCAGCTGGGCTGAGTTTGAGGCGATTCTCGAGGAGCTAGGCGAGCACCGCAGCACCCGCATTGCCTACGACCACGGATTGCTGGAGATTATGGCCCCTCTACCCGAGCACGAAGACGACAAAGAAATTCTCAGCGACCTGCTTAAAGCATTTATGGAAGAGTTAGACATCGAGCTGCGTGCCCTCGGGTCAACAACCTTCAAAAAACAGGCCATGCTTAAAGGTATTGAGCCAGACCAATGCTTCTACATCCAAAATGAAGCGGCTATTCGCGGCAAAAAGCGCCTAGACCTGGCGGTCGATCCGCCTCCAGACTTGGCCCTAGAAGTTGACATCACCTCCCGCACCCACCCAGAAACCTATGCGGCGCTTGGGGTGCCAGAGCTATGGCGACGGGTCGGCGGCAAGATTCGCATTTATCAACTCCAGCAGGGTGAATATGTTGAGGTTGAAGAAAGCCCAGCTTTCCCAGGCTGGCCACTTCAGCGTGAGTTGGCTAAATTTGTCGAGCAAAGTCGAGTAGATGGGCGCAACCAGACTATTCGGGCTTTGAGACAGTGGGTGCGAGACACCGAAGCGGGCCTCTAGTTTATTTCTCGTAACAGAGCGATACGTAACTTAGACTACATAACATTCTTCTCAGGTTCAAGTTCCCGCTTTTGATCGCTCTCATAGGAGCCTATGGATTCCTAGGTTCTTTACCCATAGGGAATTCTCCGTGGGCTATAAAAGACAGCCCGAAGAAAATCAGAGTTGTCGCCTAGCCCCTTTCTGAGAATGCTGATAAGCACTGTTACAGTTCACCGACTTCATTCAGGATCATTGTCGGTGTCTGATCCCGGTGCTAAGGTCTGAGTCAATGGATCGAATGGTCCTTCGCTAAGGAGAGCTGAAACCATGACACGGGTACATCGATTCAGCGTTTAGATCGGGGGAGGCGCTTTGCCCTCGTCCCCGCCTCGGTAAAATCTGTAGACGCTCTAGCCTCTCTTCTCTAGCCCTTTTGCAGGGCAACTCCCGCTAAAGTTTCAGATTTTCCACTACTGGCCCAGCCCCCACCCCTAGGGCCAGCGAGAGCACACGCAACAATTCTCGCATTCGGTTTCGAACTATTGCTCAACCCACGTTTGATCGCGCTGACTGTTTTTACAGACTCAGCAGGAGGTTTTCTATGGATTTTTACGGTAAAACCGCTCTGGTGACCGGGGCTTCTCGCGGCATTGGTCGCGCCATTGCCCACACCCTGGCCCGCCAGGGCATGCAGCGTATTTTGCTGGTGGCCCGCAACGCTGAGCGCCTGGAGATTGTCGCCGACGAGGTGCGGCAGCTGGGGGCTGAGGCCGTGGTGCTGCCGGTTGACCTGACCGACCCGATTCAGGCCAACGTGGTGATTGCCCGAGCCTGGCAGCACCACGGCCCCGTGCATCTGCTGGTCAACTGCGCCGGGGTGGCCCACCAGGCTCCGTTTTTGCAGGCCAAGCTGCCCCAGGTGCAGTCAGAAATTTCGACCAACCTGATTGGCCTCTACACCGTCACCCGCCTGGTGGCCCGCCGCATGGCCGTGCGCCAGGAGGGCTGCATTGTCAATGTCTCTAGCCTGATGGGCAAAGTGGCGGCCCCGACCATGGCCACCTACTCGGCGACTAAATTTGCGATCGTGGGCTTTACCCAAGCCCTGCGGAGCGAACTGGCCCCCCACCGGGTGAAAGTAGTAGCGCTGCTGCCCTCGCTGACCGATACCGACATGGTAAAAGGGTTTGACTGGTTTCGCGGGGTGCAGCCCTCGACCCCAGACCAGGTAGCTGAGGCGCTGGTGCGGGGCCTCAACCGGGGACACTCTGAAATCTTAGTGGGCTGGCAGAGCCACGCAGCGGTGTGGACTCAGCGGCTGGCCCCCTGGCTGATTGACCCAATGATGCAGGTGTTAGCGCCGTCTAAACCAGTTCAGCCGCGTCAGCGGCCTGCACGATCTACTTGACCGGGTTGAAAGGCTAGAAAAAGTTGAGCAGGTTGAAACCCGTTGACGCTTCAACCTGCTAATGGCGGTTCCCGCTTTAGTGAGACACCCATTGGCTGAGTTCTAGATCCCCCAGTTTCTGTTGTCTAAGATCTCCCCTGCCCCTCTTATCAAGGTGGGCAGGGGAAATCTTCGTGGTGTACTTTACCCGAGTTAGATCTACTTGGCGGCTGTGGTGGTGCCAAAGAAATCAATGCGGTAGTCGGTGATGGTGACCCCGGTGCGGCCTTCTATTTGCTCAATTAAATCCGGGGGTAGGGTCACCTGAATGTCAATAATTTCGTCGGTGTCGAGACAGTTGACGTGGCTGTGGGAGTCGCTCAGGTGGCCGTAGAGGCGACCGTCGGCGCGTTCGACGCACTCAATAATGCCCTGCTCTGAGAGGGCGTCGAGGTTTTGGTAGACCGAGGTGTGGCCAATCTCGCGGCCCTGCTGGCTGAGGCGGTTATAAATTTCGCGAGCAGAGAGGTGCTCGTGGTTTTGCCAGAGCAATTCTAAGATGTAGCGCCGCTGCCGACTCAGCCGCATGCCCAGCACCTGGCAGCGCTCCAGGGCATCTTCTAGGCAAGTAATTGGCTTTTGGAGCCTGGCTTGATCATCCATGGTGCTGCATAGTAAATCATACTCAGTACCACTTTAACTTGTTTGCAAGAATCGTGTCTATGAATACCGTGTCTATGCATACACTGACGGCAACAGAGTCTAACCCCATCGCTGGCGGGTGCCGCGTCTCGGCCTACTCGGCAAACATTTCGGCCAGGGTTTCTAGCACCAGGCTTTGCTCAGCTGGGCTGATTTGCCCCAGGGGTTTGACCAGTCGCGTTTTGTCTACGGTACGAATTTGATCTAGAACGATTTGCCCGGCTTTGCCCTGAAACTGACAGGCCACGCGGGTGGGGTAGGGTTTACCTTTTGTGGTCATGGGGGCAACGATGACCGTGGCAATGTGGCGGTTCATCTCATCGGGAGAGATGACTACACAGGGGCGGCTCTTTTTGATCTCGCTACCCACGGCGGGGTCAAGGTTGACGAGAAAAACGTCGAAGCGGTTAGCTACCAGTCCCATTCAGCGGTGTCCCAATCGGTAGGGCTGATGTCGTCGAGTAGGGTGTCGTCTTGGTGCTTGGCCATGGCGGCAAAGGCGTCATCCCAGCCGGCGCGCTGGCGGGGGGCGGTGCGAATGACGAGGCGATCGCCCTCGACCTCTACTTCTACCTCAGCATTGAGGCCACTTTGCTCCAGCAGCAGCTTGGGGATGCGAATGCCCTGGGAGTTGCCGATCTTGACGATGCGAGTTCTGATGGCAGTGCCCATGGGTAAAACCTATACGTGCAAGGTAATTACATTGTAGATACATTTCTCCAGGCGCGTCAAATAGCTGCTGCCCAGCGGTGATGATTTGCTCAGCTAAGGGACGTGCGTCTAAATAAGTTACCAGAAGCGTTGATCGCTGTAGGGTGCATTCGCGAAGCAATGCACCAATGGAAAAGATGGCAATTGGTACGTTATTTTCTTGCGCGTTCCTAAGACCCTGCAACCGAAACACTCTAGAGTCTGGATGTTGCCACCGAGGCACGTCTGGGATGCGTTGTCTGGGGTGCGCCACCGCCCCAAAGCAACTCGGTCTCTGCCTGGCAAGACGCTTTAGATTCGGCTATCCCTCCAATCTGCTGCCCTCTTGGGGAACACAACTCGCTAGAATCAGGTAAACCAGTACAAAGTGGCTTATCACGATGATCCCAACCGTTATTGAGCAATCCGGGCGTGGCGAGCGCGCGTTTGATATTTATTCTCGGCTTTTGCGGGAGCGCATTATCTTTCTTGGCCAAGAAGTCACCGCTGACTCGGCCAACCTGATTGTGGCGCAAATGCTGTTTCTCGAAGCCGAAGACCCTGACAAAGACATTTACTTGTACATCAACTCCCCCGGTGGATCGGTGTCGGCGGGGCTGGGCATCTACGACACCATGAACCACATTCGGCCTCAGATCTGCACCATTTGCGTGGGCTTGGCGGCCAGCATGGGAGCATTTTTGCTGACGGCGGGCGAAAAGGGCAAGCGCATGAGCCTGCCTAACTCTCGCATCATGATTCACCAGCCGCTGGGCGGTGCCCAGGGCCAGGCCACCGATATTGAAATTCAGGCTAAAGAAATTCTCTACCTGAAGCGACAGCTCAACGATGCCATCGCTAAAAACACTGGTAAGCCCATTGAAAAAATCACCGAAGACACCGAACGCGACTTCTTTATGAGCCCCCACGAGGCGGTGGAGTATGGCCTGATTGACCAGGTGATTGACCGCACCTCCGTTGGTGCTCGCCCGCTGACGGTGATGTAGCCTGGGCCTATTGCTGCATTTTGAATGCCCTTGCCCCCCAGATTCTAGAGAATTTGGGGGCTTTTACGTTGATGCCCGACGGCTAAGGGGCGCTGGGGGGCGACTGGGTTTCTAGGTAGAGCAAAAACTCCAGCAGTTCATCGTCGGTGAGGTCGTGGCGCGATCGCTTGCCGTAGGTCTTCTCTAAAAACTCGCGGCCTTGGTTGACATCCCAGCCCAGGCGCTGAAGCTCGACATCGGTCTGGGCGATGATATCTGACAGGTCAACGGAGGCAACTGGCCCCGCGCCGAAATTCATCAAGTCGTTGTCGAAATCGTCGGGCACATCTGGCAGGTCGGGCAGATTTGGCAGATTGTCTGGCGGAGCGGAGTCGGGGGGAGCGCTGGGGGGCGGTGTGGCCAGCGCTATTGGTGGTGGTTCAGGGTCTGGCCAGCTCGGCTCATACTCTAGACCTGGCGGTGTGGCCTTTGATGGCTCGTTCAGGGTTGGAGGCCCATCTGCCGCAAGCTGGCTCTGGTCTGGGGCATGCTGCTTGGGAACTAGGGCGAGGGGCGCAGCCGCTGCCGGGGGCTGAGCCTGAACTATTGCCGCTGGTGCAGCCACCCTAGGCGACTCTGAAGTCGTCAGCCCCAGCCGTTCTAAAGCACGGGTCGTGGCTAGATCTTCGGCTTGCTCTAGGGTGGCATGGGCGCTCAGGCCGCAGGCCAGGGTCACTCCTTCGGCCCCAGCGCAGACCCGCACTAGGTACAGCCCATCGTGAATAGTCAGCAGATCTGAGGTTAGATTGCCCTGGGGGTAACGATGGCGAAATTGGGTCAGCAGCGAACTCAGCACGCCAAAAGTCTCCCCTGCACGTGGATGGTAACCGTACTATTCTAGGGAAGCGGGGCACGTTAGACTGAAACCATTGTGCCGCAGCCGCTGTGCGAGACGGGCCTGTGCAGACAGAGATGGCCTCTGAAACTGTCTGCGTCCATAGCCTGCACGGATGAGCTGGGCCACACGCTTTTACCCTAGACCCTTACGATGGCTGCCGCAGGTGGCTGAACCGAGCTAATGCTAGACCGACTGCTGGATATTTCTGCCAACTTTGGGGTTGATACCCTGCTGCTGCTGCCGGTGCTGATTGCCCTGGAGGCGGTGCTGTCGGCAGATAATGCGATCGCCCTGGCGGCGATCGCCCAGGGTCTAGACAGCGAAGCCATGCAGCGCCGCGCCTTAAACTATGGGCTACTGATCGCGTTTGTTTTGCGGGTAGGGCTGATTTTGACGGCGGGCTGGGTGCTTCAGTTTTGGCAGTTTGAGGTCATGGGGGCGGCCTACCTGCTGTGGCTGGTGTTTAAGCATTTCACCGCGGCCTCAGACGACGACGCGGAGCACCACGGGCCTCGGTTTGCTACCGTCCTACAGGCGATTCCGGTGATTGCTTTCACCGACTTAGCGTTTTCGCTCGACAGCGTGACCACTGCCCTGGCCCTTTCTAAAGATGTGGTGGTGATTTTGCTGGGCGGCACCATCGGCATTGTTACCCTGCGGTTTATGGCGGGGCTGTTTATCCGCTGGCTTGAAGAGTTTGAGCATTTAGAAGACGCGGGCTTTGTCACGGTGGCCTTTGTGGGCATTCGGCTGCTGGTGCGGGTGATCGACTCCACTCTGGTGCCGCCAGAATGGGTGATGGTGGCCGTGATTGCCGCAGTGTTTGCCTGGGGCTTTTCGAAGCGCACTGAAGTTACTGAAGTTGAGGCAACGGGCGAAACCGCTCACCTGGTCAATGGCAAAGTGCTTACGGTGGCTGAGCTAGAGGCTCAGAACAGCACCGCTGTCGAGGCATCCACTGATCAAAAGGATCCGACAGCTGCGATGCCGCTTCAGCAGGACTAAGGCAGCGAAATCGGGGTTCACGGTGCAGGGTGTACGATTCATAGGGCTGATTTTTGCCTTGCACTTTGCACTGTAAACCCTTACTTCTAAAGGTAAGAGCACCAGTCGCTCCAGCCCCCGGCATAGAGCTTGGCCATGGGCCGACCGGCCAAAGTTTGGGCCAGCAGGTTGACGCAGGCGGTGACCCCCGAGCCGCAGTAGACGATCGCATCATCGGCGGCATCTAGCTCGGCCCAGGGGTGGGCCAGGTCGGCAGGAGATTTCATCTGGCCGTTTTCAGCCGAAACATTTTGCCAAAAGTAGTTCACCGCACCGGGGATGCTGCCCGCGACGGGGTCGATGGGTTCGACTTCGCCCCGGTAGCGTTCGGGCGATCGCGAGTCGATCAGCACTACCCCATCTTGGCGGTGGCGCACCCCATCAATGTCCACCAGCCAATCCTGTCGGGGCGCAGCCGTGAACTTACCCGACCGTGGGGCAGGAATTTCTTGACTGGTAGGGTAGCCCCCCTGGCTCCAGCCCGCCCAACTGCCGTCTAGCACGGCCACATGGTCGTGGCCCAGGTAGCGCAGCAGCCACCAGAGGCGGGCGGCAAAGGCAAAGCGCGAGTCGTCGTAGGCCACCACCAGAGTAGGGTTTGGCCCCCCAGACACCACCCCCATGGCCGCGAGGGTTTTGCTAAATATCCCTAGCTCAGGCAGGGGATGGCGGCCACCGTGGGCCTGCACCGGGCCAGATAGATTCTGGTTGAGATCGAGGTAGTGGGCACCGAGAATGTGGCCGTCAGCATACTGCTGTTGCCCCTGGTGGGGGTCACCCAGGGCAAAGCGGCAGTCGACCACCACCACCCTGGGGTCATCGAGGTGGCGAGCTAGCCATGCAGCAGTAACCAGGTTTTGAGAATAGGTCATAGGGTTCGTAACTGTGAGTGGGCGCGGTGGGCGGTAGCTGTAGGAGACGTCAGGGGTTGCTCAGCTATGCCCTCCTGGGGATAGCGCTGCCCGACAAAATTAGGGTATAAGGTGGCTGAAATATCGACAGACCATAATCATTGAGGCACAGGTCATGACTATGGAACCGCCATTGGGTACCGAGATCAAAGCGGCAACGGGCTGGGTGATCGCCCTCAGTCTGGGATTGATGCTGTTGGGAATTGTGGCAATTTTAGTGCCCCATATTGCCCTGGCTTTTTTTACCTCGGGGCCGGGGTGGTTAGTGCTGATCAGCGGAATTTTGCAGGTTATTCAGTCGTTTCAAGCGGGGCCGGTGAGGGGCACATGCCTCAGCCGGGGGGTCGGTGCCCTCTACGCCATTGCCGGGCTGTATATCTTGATCAACCCGGTCAAGTCGGCGGCGGTGTTTGCCTTTGCCCTGGGTCTGCTGTTTATTGTCGAAGGTGTTTTTACCATCGCAATGGCGTTTGGCTATCGGGCGGGGCGCTCCCTGTCGTGGTTTGTGGCAATTAACGGCATCGTCACGCTGACTTTAGGCATTTTTGTGATCAACGGCTGGCCCTTTCGGGCGCTGTGGCTGATTGGTATGTACATGGGCATTAGCCTACTGTTAAGTGGGGCTTCGCTGCTGAGTGCGGCCCTGGCAGCTCGCGAAGAACTAGCCTAAACCCTTGGCGCAAAATCTATTGCACCCTCTCTCTCAAAATCCCTATCTCAAAACCACCATCTCAAACCCCCATGTCTGAGACCTATATTTTCTTTGCTCAGCACGGCTGGGCCGATACCAACCAGTCAATGATGATCCTGACCGAGCGGCTAGCGGGGGGGAATGCGCAGATCGTTGCTCCCTGCCTCAACTACGCGATGACCTGGCTGCGCATGGCACCATTGATTGATCAGGTAGATGCCCTGGCCACGGCTACCCTGGCCCGGCAGCCGAGCCTGCCGCTGCGCATTGTGGGTCACTCCATGGGAGGGCTGATTTGGCTAGAGGTGCTCGCTCGCCACCCAGAGTGGTGGCAACGGGTAGAGTTTCTCGTGCTGGTCGGGTCTCCGGTGGGCGGGGCCGACCTGGGCCGCATTCTCGACCCGCTACAGGTGGGGGTGGGGGTGGCGGCAGATCTGGGGCGCGATCGCCGTCCCCTAGCCACCCGTATTGCCGCTGTCATCAACACCCTATCCATCGCCGGAGATATCGATGGGGGCAGCGACGGCACCATCACGGTAGAAAGCACGCGGGTGCCCAACGCCCAGTTTGTCTGCTTGCCGGGGCTAAAACATGCTGCCCTGCGCTGCCATCCCCAGGTGGTTGAGCAGATTCAATCCTTTTGGGCGGGGGCGCAGCTGAGCGCACCGCTGGTGCTGAACCCCCTGGTAGAGCGGCTGCGCCAGATTCCGGGCATGACCGATGCCCACCGGCGCGACTTTGCCCGCGCTACCCCCTGGCACAGCTTTGCCGATGGTACCGGCCTGCGCCTGTGGCGCAGCCCCTTGGGCATTGACCACGTGTTTCTCGTGTCGGCTCGGGGTGCCTGTCTCTACTCGGGCTACGTGGGGCTGCTCCACCGGCAGGAGTTGTGGAGCGGGCTAGAGGCGCTGCGAGCTGAGCCGATTTCAACCTAAGGCAGCGCAAGTCACCGCAAGTCACCGCCATCAGGGGGGCTGGCAAGCAGCGGGCGGGTAGACGTCCAGCTACTGGAGACCGAGAGGCCGTCGTTGCTGAGCAGGCCAGTGGTGACATCCACGGTGCCCTCCTGGTGGTTATGTTCGCGGCGGTATTGCCCAACGGCGGTGTTGACCTCGGCGGCGATCGCCAGCGTGGCCTTTGAGGGAGCGGGCGACTGCCGCAAAATGTTGAGCTGAAAGCTAACCTGCTCGATCAGCAGTTGTTCGTCAACCACCGCGAGCTGGGTGTCGAAGCTGAAGTCGGTCTGGTGCTTGAGCACAGCGCTCAGGGCTGTAGAAATCAGGTCAGAGCCGATGTTGGTGAGCGTGGGGGCATACTTTGCGACGTAGGCGATGATGGTTTCGCCAACGGCGACTTCTAGGGTTTTTTGGCTGAGGCTGATGGCCAGCTTTTCGGCCAGCGCCAGGTAGGCGGGGTCGATGGCCGGGGCGATCGCCCCCTCAGGGTCAAAGGTTTGCACCAGGTGACTGACTAGGCCAATGACCTCGGCGACGGTCGTCGGGCGATCGCCCTCTAGCAGAGGCGCAACCGCCGTTGCCGCTCTGCGCAGGGTCTCTGGGGTGAGGATCGGCCCATAGCGCTGCCCATAGGCGGTGATAGTGCCTGCCATCTGCTGCTCTAGGTGCTGCTGCCAGCGGTGGGCCGCTTTGGCCAGAGCGCTGCTGGCGCGATCAACAATGGCCGCCTTCAAAGCTTCAGGGCTCAACCCATCGAGCACCTGCTGGGCCACCTGGTCTACGGCCAATGCCGGGCGATCGGGCTGATAGAGCCGCAGCAGGGTGGCTAAAATGCCGCGCACCTGCTCGGGGCAGATGGGCAAGCCGTAGAGCCGACCGTAGGCGCTGAGGCCACTGGTCAGGGTGCTCAGAACGTCTGAGGTCGGGGCAGGCAGGGCATCGGTGGGCATCGGCAGCATGCTCCCTAGGAATGAAGGCGAGAAAAATTAGCAACCTACGGCGAACACCCCTCTCGATATATATTACCCCCCAGATATATTACCCCCTAGGTTGCCGTTATAGCCTCGGGGGGTGATCAGCCACGGGCCGTGGCGCTGGGTGCTCTGGTTGCCAATCAGCACCACCGTCAGCATGTCGATGGGGGCTTCGAGCATGGCCCCCAGAGTGGTGCGATGAATGGTTTCGTCGGGGCGATAGACCGACTTCACCACCGCCACCGGGGTCTCTGGCGAACGGTGGGCCATGAAAATGCCGTGGGCCGTGGCAATCTGCTCGGTGCGGGTCTTTGACTTGGGGTTGTAGAGTGCCACTACAAAATCGGCGGCGGCGGCGGCCTCCAGCCGTTTGAGAATCACCGCCCAGGGGGTGAGCAGGTCGCTGAGGCTGATGGCGCAGAAGTCGTGCATCAGCGGTGCCCCCACCCGCGCCGCCGCCGCCTGGAGGGCAGAAATGCCGGGCAATACTTCCACCGAAGGGGTTTCGCCATCCCACCCGGTACCCTGGAGCTGCTCTAGCACCAGCCCCGCCATGCCGTAGATGCCGCAGTCGCCCGACGAGACCACCGCTACGCTCAGGCCCCAGCGGGCCAGGTCAATGGCGCGATCGGCCCGCTGGCGCTCCTGGGTGATGGGCCAGGGTTCTACAATTTGCCCCGGTCGGCACAGGGGGCGAATCTGGTCGATATAGAGGCCGTAGCCGATCACCACATCGGCCTGGGAAATTGCCGCCTTAGCCGCCGGGGTGATCTGGGCTAAATCGCCAGGGCCAGTGCCCACCAGCGCCAGGTGGCCGGGGTGGGGAATGTATTCGCGCTCGGCCTGGGCGATCGCCACCGTCACCGCCCCCGGCTGCCCTTCGACTCGCACCACCTGCTTAGCCACCCGCAGCTCACCCTGGGCGGCGAGAATAGCCGCCGCTTCCGCCACGCTGGGGGTCTGCACCGCCTGTTCCACAACCGTGGAAGGGTTGGGTACGGGGATGGTTTTTAGCTCCTCAGCGGTGAAGCAGCGCAGGGGCCAGCTGCGTTCTGCGCACAGGGCAACCAAGCCCACTTCATCGGCCTTGAGGTCGAGGCTGGCCAGTCCGGCGATCGCCCCTTCAGCAAAGTGCCCCGCCCGGCACACCCGCGCGATCGCCGCCTCGATTACCCCCTGGGGCGTTCCCCGCTCGCAGCCGACCCCCACCCACAGCACCCTGGGGTGCCACTGGGCCTTGGCCAGGTTGCTATCTGGGTCAAACTGCCGCTGAATCGGGCTAATCCACAGCCGCGCCGCCGGGGAAGTTGCCGGTTCAAAAATAAAGGGATGCGGCTCGGGTAGGTGGTCTTGCCAGAGGGTAGAACCGCTGTCTTGAAGCACTTCAACGGTCTTGCCGTGGGCAATGGCGGCACTAACCCCCGTCCAGTTACCGCTGCCTTTGCTCCAGCCAAAGGGCAGCCCCAGCACATCCACCCCCGGCAGTCCTTGGGCTGCGGATGATCCGGTGATCACCGCATGCGCCCCCAGCAGGTGGGCGACCTGGCGGGTCAGGTCGTTCCCGCCCCCCTGGTGCCCGCCGCACAGGCTGATTACCTGGTCGCCCGCTTCGCTCACCACCACCACCGCCGGGTCGCTGACCTTGTCGCTCAGCAGCGGCGCAATCAGCCGCACCACGGCCCCGGTGGCCAGGGCAAAGATCAGGCCGTCGTGGGTGGCCCACAGGTCGGCAAGGGTGTCTTTGAGGGGGCGATCATAGACCCGCACCTTGACATTCAAGGCTTCTGCGTCGGCAACGAGGCTAGGGGGAACCCACAGATCGGCTGGGAGTCCGGTGGCTAGGGGCAGGAGAGAGGTGAGCCCGGCGGGGGTGACAGCGATCGCGGCAAAAGATGACAACGACAAACCTCAAAAAGCACAGAGTCTCTCATCTTAGAAGGCATTGATGTCCAAAGCACTGGTCAGGTTATGCCCCCAGTTTTTTGCCTCAATCTGCTCCCACTGAGTTACTCGGCTGCTGGCGTTGAGCAATCTGAAGCAACAACCGCAGCGCTTCGTTAACCGACGCATCCGTTGGAAACGCTTGGGCAACATCAGGCTCTAAAAGCACTAGGTTTGTGCCTGCACGGTATTGCTTGACATATTTACCCCTAACAGCTCCTGTCATGGCCGAAAAGTCGTACTCAGGGCGCAGATCATCTTCCATATCATTAACTGTCTTCTTCATAAAATCTCTGCTCCTGGCGTGTAGCTCGTCGAGCGCTGAGGATCCGAATGCGATCACCCTGGTCGGTGTGAGAGACAACGAGCAACTGTGCCAACTGTGGTATTCCAATGGTAATGCAGCGTTCTTCTCCTACCGAGTGGTCAAGGTCAGGGAAGGTAAGCGATAGGGCATCGCCAAATACAGTAGCGGCTTCCTGAAAAGCAACGCCGTGTTTCTGGAAATTACTGGCTGCTTTATCTGGATGCCACTCAAATTCCATCTTAAAGGTATTGCTACTCGCAGGATGATCAACGCTCCTGCCTGACAACCCGACTAATAATAGGTGCCAACCTTGCGGTGATGAATGGCGGTCTGTCCGTCGGGGTCAGATACCTTGCCGTCCTGCACCGTGCAGTAGACAATCCAGTGGTCGCTGACCTCCATGCGGCTGGTGACTTCGCACTCCACGTAGGCTAGGGCGTCGGCCAGCAGGGGCGAGCCGTTGCTGGCGGGGCGGGTACGCACTCCGGCAAAGCGATCGGCACCGGGGGCAAACCGCTTGAGAAAGTGCTTCATCAGGCCCAGGTGCTTGCCCTCTTCGAGAATGTTGAGTACAAAGGTGTCGCCCACCTGCATCAGCGACTCGATGGCGCGGTCTTTGGCCACCGCCACCGTAAAGCCCAGGGGCTGGAAGCTGGCCTGGGCTACCCAGGAGGCCAGCATGGCGCTGGAGAGTTCGCTTTTCTTTG
Source organism: Shackletoniella antarctica (assembly GCA_003241845.1). Classification (GTDB taxonomy): domain Bacteria; phylum Cyanobacteriota; class Cyanobacteriia; order Phormidesmidales; family Phormidesmidaceae; genus Nodosilinea; species Nodosilinea antarctica. The sequence continues at coordinate 14,859 of QBMN01000029.1, forward strand.
CGGTAATGATGTAAAGCCCGCTGCTGATGCGGCCCAGGGCTTTTTCTAAGTCGGCATCAAGGGACTTGAGCTTCTTCAGCTTGCCCGCCTGGGCCAAGCCCTGGCCCAGGTCAGTGCCCGCCTCTTCGCAGGACTGGTAAAGCCCCCCGGTGGGGGTGTCTTTAATCCGCAGGGGCGCAAAGGCCGAAATTAGCCCCAGGTCTTGGAACTTGTTGGCCAGGGGATCGATCGGCTCATCGTTGCCGCCGTAGGACTCGTACAGGCCAATGGTTTGCTTGCCATGTACTGCTGCCAGCACCGTGCCCAGGGTGGTTTGGGTTTCTTGCGCCCCAACGCCAGAGGCAGGGGGCATGCCGATCACCAAGCCCTTGGCCCGACCTACCAACTCCGTTACCTCCTGTGGGTCGGCCGATCGCATGTCCATCATTTCGACCGTGACGCCGGTTTTGGTAATGCCGCGAGAAATAGACTGGGAAAGGCGATCGCTAAACCCGTAGTCAGACACGTAGAACACCGCCACCAGGTCTTCGGCTTTACTCTTTTCCTGGCTCCAGCGCCGGTAGCGCCCGGTGAGCTCGCCCACGTTGTAGCGCAGCAGCGGGCCGTGGCCAGTGGCGACCAGGTTTACCGGGGGCAAGGCATCCATGCGCTTCATCGCGCCTAGCACCGATCGCGCATTGGGGGCCATCAGACACTCGTAGTAAAAGCGAAAGTCGGGGGAAATCGCCTCCAAATCTTCGTCGTAGAGGGCGTCGCTGCAAAAGTGCAGGCCAAAGGCGTCGCAGGTAAACAGCGCGCCGGTTTTGTGGTCGTAGGTAAAGATGGTGTCGGGCCAGTGCAGGTTGGGGGCGCTGACAAACTCCAGGGTGTGGCCGTTGCCCAGATCAAGGGTGTCGCCGTTTTTCACCACTAGACGCTCAAAGGGGCGGTGCACCAGGTCTTCGAGAAAGGCGATCGCCACCTTGGCCCCCACCACCACCGCCTGGGGGGCTAGTTCTAGCACGTCGCGCACCAGGCCGCTGTGGTCAGGCTCGGTGTGGCTAATCACCAGGTAGTCAATGGTTTTGGGGTCGATCTCGCCGGTTAGGGTCTTGAGATACAGCTCGCGAAACTTGGCGTGGGAGGTGTCCACCAGGGCCACCTTTTCGCCCCGCACGATGAAGGAGTTATAGGTGGTGCCGTTTTGCAGGCCAAACTCAATGTCGAAGCGATCGCGATCCCAGTCGAGGGAGCGAATGGTAGTGGTGTCGTCAGCCACCCCTTCGACCTGAATGGTGAGGCGTTTTTGCGCTGGTACCGCTACAACCATGGAGAACCTCCTGCCAACTTTAGGTGCTGCTAACGTAGGTGCTGCCCCCCTAGGCCATCGGCCTGCCCCCAGGGTTTAGCAATCAAAACGTTTCTTAATAATTGCATTCTCGCTTTAAACCCGAGAGCCGGGGGTCAAAATCTCTTATTGCTCTAATTGCAATTGGTAACCACTGGCAATGGATGCCAGCCAATTTCGAGGGCTTTGATCCTGCTCCAAGCCCAGAAGTAGAGTTCTGTCTGGGGAAACCTACGAGCGCCAGTACGGCTCTGGGCAATCCAACCCGGCCAGCTAATATTATCCCCAGGCTGCGTCAGCAGCCCTAGCCCTAGTACCAAAGTCGCCCCGACACAAGCGGTGGTGGCCCTTACACCAAAAAGAACCCTCCCTTCGATAGTCTGAAGGCTCGATCCACTGCCCGGTGATTGCCATTTTCAGGTTGTTGCTGTGTCTTACCGAAATTCTCTACCGCCCCGAGTGCTAGTGGTTGACGACCACGCCCCCAGCCGCCGGACCGCCGTCGCGCTGCTATCGGTAGAGGGCTACTAAGTGGAGCAAGCCCACTGCGGGCAAAGCGCCCTTAGCCGCGTATATCAGCACCAGCCCGACCTGATTTTGCTGGATGTGATGCTGCCGGGTCTAGACGGCTATGAGGTCTGTCGTCAGCTCAAAGAAAATGACGACATCAAAGAAAATGACGACACCCGACTGATCCCCGTGGTGTTTATCACCGCCTTGGGCGATCGCGAGGCCAAGCTGCGGGGTATTGAAGCCGGCGGCGATGACTTTTTGACCAAGCCCTTTGACCAGGTTGAACTCTCGGCCAGGGTCAAGTCGCTGATTCACCAAAAGCGCCTCAACGAAGACCTCGACCACGCCGAGAAGGTGCTGTTTTCTATCGCTCGCACCATTGAAAGCCGCGATCCCAATACCGGAGATCACTGCGATCGCCTCATCAGCCTGGGGCGTGTCTTTGGTGAATACCTGGGGTTGTCCCCCACCCATATTCAAGATCTCACCTGGGCTGGCTACCTGCATGACATTGGTAAAGTCGGCATTCCCGATGCCGTACTGCTCAAAACTGGCCCCTTCACCGTGGCAGAGCGCACAATCATGGAGCAGCATGTCGCCATTGGCGAAGACATCTGCCGTCCCCTACGCACCATGTAGGGGGTACTGCCCATCATTCGCCACCACCGCGAGCGCTGGAACGGCAGCGGCTACCCCGTCGGGCTAGCCGCTGCCGCGATCCCTCGCCTCGCCCAGGTCTTTCAGCTAATCGACATTTTCGATGCCCTCACCCACGAGCGCCCCTACAAGTCAGCCTTCTCGATTGAAGAATCGCTACAGATCATGCGCCATGAGGTTGAAAAGGGCTGGCGCGACCCAGCTCTGGTGGCCCAGTTTGAGGCGTTTGTGGTCAGCTATTGCCCTGGTGCCGGGGCTGAGACGGCGATCGCTACCCATCTACCCGAGCCACCCCAGCCCGCCAGCCGGCAGTATGCTTGACCAGCTAAGCCAAATGGCCTAGCCCGTCTCTGGCTCAGCTAAAATTTGAGGCTATGGGCAGCCAAAGTGAGCGTTTCTTTAAATATGTAGCGCGCTTGTCTTTTTTAGAAGACAAAGCAGAATTACATTTGTAGAAATGTTCCTGATTACGCCACCTAGAATTGCGCCAGGGTAGCTTTTCTCAGAGTGTTGACACAAAGCCCAGTTGACACAAAGCCCAGTTGACACAAAGCCCAAACGCAGCACATCAATAGTCCATCTCTGCAAGCCAATGAGTTAGCGAGATAGCCTAGGCTGACGTAATTGACAGCGTAGCCGCTTAGGTCACACACAAATCAGCTTTGGCACTGGCGCTTTAATGTTAGTTGAGTGTCGCAGCCCCCGAGACGACTTGGGCATGATGGTCAACCTAAAGCTTCGCTCGGATACACCTTTGCTCGGATACACATTTAGGGGATTGTTGACACCGTGGATGCACCGCAGAAGCTGGTTTTTATCGTTCAGTCTAACCGTCTACAGGGGCTAATGTGGCAGGCCCTACTGAAGTCTCAAAAGCTGGCCGTTATTTTAGAGCCAGTCAACGGTGATCTGGCCGACTGCCTTAGTCAAATCGCCACCGCCGGGCTAACCCTCCCCGATGTGATTGTGCTAGACGCCGAAGCCTCAGTCCTCAACCCCTATGAGTTTTGTCGCTGGTGTCGAGAAAACTTCCCGAAAATGCAGATCTTCTTGACCCGCTGCCGTCAGCTGCACATCTCAGACACCGAACGGCGGTGGGCCAAGCAGCAGGGGGCAACCGACTTTCTCAACGGCTTTGATCGCGACACCCTCATGAGCAGCGCTACCGAAAACGTGAAGCGTATTCTCACCAGCCTCGATTACCCCTTCCTCAACGAGAAGGCTCTGCTCACGGTACTGCTAAACATTCGCCGTCAGCTCAACACCACCCAGGCACCAAACGCCCCAGTTCAGAATGCTCTGGGGCAAAGCGCTCAGCCAGACAGGGCTAAGGTTAAGGGGCTGGCGTTAGCAAGTGCCCAACCAGCAGCTGTCACTGCCGGTCAGCCCGATCCCCTTAACGATATTGACTGGGTAACTTCAGGTCTACGAGCTTTGGGCAATGGCCTAGCCAGAAAAGCCGCTAAAGAAACCTTTATGTCGCCCCCGCCAGCGGTTAAATCTAGCGCCCTACCCAAACCCTCAGACGACCCTGAAGAAAAGTTGGCAGATGGCGCCACAGTGCGCCGCTATCGCGGGGTTGCCTATTAGCTACAGCCAGGTCTAGCTGCGGCGGCGGCAAAATAATAGACTCCCTAAAATCACAAAGCTCTAGCTTGAGCTTTGTGATTTTAGGTTTTATCGACTGCCGCGCTTAGGCATCGGCAGCAGGATCGCTCGTCTTCTTAGAAGCTGACTTGCGGGTTGTGGTCTTAGTGGTTTTGGCAGCTGTCGACCGGGTGGTCTTTTTTGCCGCAGTGGCCTTAGTTGTTTTTTTGGTGCCGCTGGCTTTGCTGGCCGCCGCTGTCTTGGTGGTGCGAGACGTGGTTGACTTACTTTGGCGGCCGCCCTTGGTCTTTTTCGTGCCAGCTTTAGCGTTAATCCAGCTGAGGGCCTCCTCTAGGGTCACCGCATCGACTTCAACGCCCTCAGGTACTGAGGCATTGACCTTGCCGTGTTTGACGTAGAGACCATAGGGGCCGTTAAACACCGCCACAGACTCGTTGTCGTCGGGGTGAGCGCCCAACTCCTTAAGCGGGTCAACTTTCTTGCGTCCGCGCCCGGCCTTGGGCTGGGCCAGCATTTCTAGGGCGCGCTCTAGGGTAACCGTCAGCACATCGTCGTCGCCCTTGATAGAGCGATAGTCGCGGCCTTCTTTACCCTGGTCGTGAACGATGTAGGGGCCAAAACGACCTTGGCCTGCCTTAATCGACGCGCCAGTGTCGGGGTGCTGGCCCAGCTTGCGGGGCAGCAGCAGCAGCCCCACAGCCATCTCCAGGGTAACGGCCTCAGGCTGAGTGCCCTTGGGCAGAGAAGCGATTTTGGGCTTGGGATTGTCGTCGGTGGGTTCACCGAGCTGCACGTAGGGGCCGTAGGGGCCAATGCGCATGAAAATCGGCTCCCCGGTGTCGGGGTGGAGGCCGACTTTATCAGGGCCTTCGACCTTTTGCTTGATGATGCGCTCAATTTGCTCACTATTGAGGTCAGCAGGGGGCACATCAGCGGGAATTGAGGCTTTGACCGACTCTTCTCCGGTGCCAATTTCCACGTAGGGGCCGTAGCGGCCAATGCGAATTTTGGCATCTAGGTCGTCGAGTAGTACCGTGCGGGCGGCGGTGGGGTCGATCTGGGTTTCTCGCTCGTGAACCAGAGTTTCTAGGCCCTGATCGCCAGAGTAAAATGCTTTCAGGTAGGGTAGCCACTCGACCTCGCCCCTGGAGATGTCGTCAAGGGTCTGCTCCATGCGGGCGGTAAAGTGCACATCCACCAGGTCGGGGAAGTTTTGCTCAAGCAGCTCGGTGACCGCGAAGGCCGTAAAGGTGGGGATTAGGCTGTTGTTGACCAGGTTGACGTAGCCGCGATCAATGATGGTGCTGATCACGGTGGCGTAGGTACTGGGGCGGCCAATGCCCTCGCTCTCTAGCGTTTTGACCAGAGTGGCCTCGGTGTAGCGGGCGGGGGGCTGGGTTTCGTGGCCGATCGCATCCAAATCTGTGCAGTTAAGCGCATCGCCCGTAGCTAGGGTGGGCAGCAGCACCTCCTGGTCTTCGATCGCCGCCTCGGGGTCATCAGAGCCTTCGACGTAGGCCCTAAAGAAGCCGGGAAAGTCGATGCGCTTGCCGGTGGCGCGAAAGAGGGCGCTGTCAACCTCAATGGAGGCGGTGACGTTGGTTTGGCGGGCCTCGGCCATCTGGCTGGCCACGGTGCGCTTCCAGATCAGGTCGTAGAGGGAGGCTTCGCGCCCGGTCAGCCCGGTTTCTTTGGGGGTTCTAAAGGTGCTGCCAGCGGGGCGAATGGCCTCGTGGGCCTCCTGGGCACCCTTGGATTTGGTGGCGTACTGGCGGGGTTTGGGGCTGAGGTAGTCGGTGCCATACTTGGTGGTGACGCAGGCGCGGGCGGCGGAAATTGCCTGCTCCGACAGGTGCACCGAGTCGGTACGCATGTAGGTGATGTAGCCCTGCTCGTAGAGGTTTTGGGCCACCCGCATAGTGTCGCGGGCCGAGAGCCGCAGCTTGCGGTTGGCCTCTTGCTGGAGGGTGGAGGTGGTGAAGGGTGGCGAGGGCTTACGGTTGTTGGGGCGCTCTTCTAGATTGCTGACCGTCCATACCCCGGCTTGCAGGCGGGCTTGCAGGTCGTGGGCCTGAGCCTCGTCGAGCAGCACCACATTGCGCCCCTCGGAAACGCGACCTGTGGATTCATCAAAGTCGCTGCCGTTAGCTAGGCGGGTGCCGCCCAGGGAGTAGAGCTTGGCCTCAAAGGCGTTTTTGTCCTTTAGCAGGCTGGCCTTGAGATCCCAGTAGGAGCCTCGGCGGAAGGCGCGGCGCTCTTGCTCACGCTTAACCACTACCTTGACGGCAACCGACTGCACCCGGCCCGCTGAGAGGCCCCCAGCAATTTTCTTCCACAGCAGAGGCGACAGGGTATAGCCCACCAGGCGGTCTAAAATACGGCGCGTCTCTTGGGCATGGACGAGCTGGCTGTCGATGTCGCGGCAGTTGTCGAGGGATGCCTGGATGGCTTCTTGGGTAATTTCGTGGAACACCATGCGCCGAGTCGGCACCTTGGGGTTGAGCACCTGGAGGAGGTGCCAGCTAATGCTCTCGCCTTCGCGGTCTTCGTCAGTGGCTAGGAGCAGTTCGTCGGCGTTTTTAAGGGCGTCTTTGAGGGTTTTGACGACCTTCTTTTTGTCGCCGGGCACGATGTAAAGCGGGGCGAAGTCATCTTCTGGATTGACCCCGAGCTGCGCCCATTTTTCCCCCTTGACGCTGGCAGGAATTTCGCTGGCCGATCGCGGCAGGTCGCGCACGTGGCCCATGGACGCCTCGACCCGGTACCCCGCCGGTAGGTAGTTGCGAATCGTCTTGGCCTTGGTAGGAGACTCGACAATGACAAGGGTTGACATAGGGATGCTGGCGCTCGGGGATAATCGTTAGCAATCGCGGCTAGGCTTTTCTTAACCTACAGGATTAATCTATAGCAGGGTCTGAGAACTCATCTATAAAAAAATCTATCTCTATATACTTCGCAGGTTTTACGGTCAGATGATCAATACTGTACTGCACACCTATAGAGCTGTTGGGGCCAATCACCCTGAAAACTTAAGCATTGGTGGTGGCGACCCTAGACTACTCGTAAACCGACTGACGCGGCTATAGACTACATAAATAGATCATTCTGACGGCAATCGTCCAGCCCTGGTTAGTCTTGCCCAGGGTGGTGGCAAGGGGAAACTGTCTGAGGCAGGGCTGCGATCGCGCTTCCCGAAACCAGCTCCGTACGTCCCAATTACCCCCCAATCTCCACTGGGCTCAGCTAACATAAGGCGGCTGAAGGTATGACCTAGGTGACATTAAGCCTTAGCCCCTGGTCACCACACGGTCAAACTGGTACGGTTAAACATAATCTTGCGGAAGGAAACCCATGGATCTCGTCAACCTCGGGGCACAGCTCAACGCTAGTACTATCTGGCCAGAGGCCGTTCTGCTGGTCACGATTTTGGTGATTTTGGTGGGCGACCTGATTCAGGGGCGCTCGTCATCGGCCTGGACACCCTACGCCGCCATCGCTGGCGGACTGGGGGCCGTGGTCGCCCTGGTGTTGCAGTGGTCGATGGCCAACCCCGTCGGTTTCATCGGGGCGTTTAATGCCGACGACCTGAGCATTGTGTTTCGCGGCATTATCGCCCTCTCGGCGGTGGTGACAGTGCCCATGGCGATTCGCTATGTGGAGCAGTCGGGCACCTCGCTGGCAGAATTTCTGGTGATATTGCTCACGGCTACTCTGGGGGGCATGTTTCTCTCGGGGGCCAGCGAGCTGGTGATGATTTTTGTCGCCCTAGAGACCCTGAGTATTTCGTCTTACCTGCTGACGGGCTACATGAAGCGCGACCCCCGATCCAATGAGGCGGCGCTGAAGTATCTGCTGATTGGGGCGGCCAGTTCGGCGATTTTTCTCTACGGTTCGTCGCTGCTGTACGGGCTGTCGGGGGGCGAGACAAGGCTGAGTGCGATCGCCGCCAACATCGTCAGTGACGGCACCGAGGCTCCTATTGGCTTGGTGGTAGCCCTGGTGTTTGTGATTGCCGGTATCGCCTTTAAGATTGCCGCTGTGCCCTTTCACCAGTGGACCCCCGACGTGTACGAGGGATCGCCCACGCCCGTGGTGGCATTTTTGTCGGTGGGGTCTAAGACCGCAGGCTTTGCCCTGGCCATTCGCCTGCTGGTGACGGCCTTTCCCCTGGTGTCAGAGCAGTGGCACTTTGTGTTTACCGCCCTGGCGATTCTCAGCATGGTGCTGGGCAACGTGGTGGCCCTGGCCCAAACCAGCATGAAGCGTCTGCTGGCCTACTCTTCCATCGGCCAGGCCGGGTTCTTAATGATTGGCCTGGTGGTCGACAGCGACGCGGGCTACGCCAGCATGCTGTATTACCTGTTCATCTACCTGTTTATGAACCTGGGCGGCTTCACCTGCGTGATTTTGTTCTCGCTGCGCACCGGCACTGACCAGATCAGCGAGTACGCTGGCCTCTACCAAAAAGACCCGCTGCTGACCCTGGGCCTGAGCATTTGCCTGCTGTCGCTGGGGGGCATTCCGCCCATGGCCGGGTTCTTTGGCAAAATCTACATCTTTTGGGCGGGCTGGCAGGCCGGAGCCTACGGTCTAGTGCTGGTGGGCTTGGTCACCAGTGTGATCTCCATCTATTACTACATTCGCGTGATCAAGATGATGGTGGTCAAAGAACCCCAGGAAATGTCTGATGTGGTCAAGAATTACCCCGCCATCCGCTGGGATCTGCCCGGACTGCGCCCCATGCAGGTGAGCCTGATTTTGGCGGTAGTGGCCACCTCCCTGGCAGGCATCTTGTCGAACCCGCTGTTTACCATTGCCAACAACGCCGTCATCCAGACCCCGATGCTGCAACCCCCAGTAGCCCAGGTAGCGGTTACCCCAGTAGCCGCTACGGTGCAAAACTAGTCTGCGCGGCGATCAGCAGATTCCAACAGGGTAGAGGTGGTTCAAATCGAGCATAATCACAGCATTCTGCCCTAGGTCGGGCTGGGCTGATTGAGTTCAGGGAAAGGCAAAGCAGTGGCCTGAGGTTTGGGTTTAACCTGGTCGGGGTAGGCGGCGAGGGGCAGCAGCAGACGACTGTGGGTGCGGCCATCATCCAGAATGGAGAAACTCATTTCGCCCCCGAGCTGATCGACCAGCATTTTGCAGATGGACAGGTGCAGCCCCGGTGGACCATCCAGGGGAGAGGGGGCCAGCACATCTAGGGGGTGACCCTGGTTGAGTTCTTCGATCAAACGATGGGAGCAGTCACCGTCATCGGTAATGGAAAGCTCGATCCAGTCGAGGTTGATCACTCGGCACCACAGATCAATCCGGCCACCCACGGGGGAGCGGTTGCCGGCGGCGGCCATGACTTCGTAGAGAATTAGCTCTAGCTTGAGCATGTCGCCCCCCAGCACCACGTTGCTTTCGTTGTGCACCTTAAACCAGAGCTGGCGGGCTTCTAAAACCGGGTTGACCCGCTCGATCAGCCGGTTGAGCAGGCTCACCAGGGGCATGGTCTGGTGCTGGTTATGGAGCTGCCAGCGCTCGCCCACCAGCACCGACTCGGCGTTTTCCATCACGGCGGCAAGCTGGGTGTGCAGTAGTTGTAGCTCATTGCCCAGGGTGCTTTCTTTGCCCCGCAGGTGGTCTAGATCTTGGGCCAGCTTGCTCAAAATGCGGTAGAGATCTTCGAGCCGGTGGTGCTTATACCAGTTGAGGTTTTCTAGCTCTTGGCGCTGGTGGGTGAGCATGGTGCTCATGGTCAGGTGCCGCCGCGACCAGGCCAGCTGACTGATAAGTAGCTTAAAAATAATCAGGTGGTGGTTGGCCCACTGGCGGTGGGCCGGAGATATGGCCACGGCCACGCCAGTTACCGCATGGGAAGGCGCGGTGCGCAGGGCGGTGATCAGCAGGCGGCTGCCCGCTGGGGCCGCCAACCAGTCGGCGGTTTCTGGCGGCAGCTCATCCACAGTGAGGGGTAGCATACCGTCGGTTTGCAGCGCCCAGTTAATTACGGCATCGGAGCTGACGGCAATGGGATGATCGGCATTGACCCGGACACTGGTGTCTTGGCTGACCACTTGGGTAACGGCGGCGGTGTGCCCCCCGGCGGGCCAGCTGACCAGCAGCACTGTAGAGCTTTGCAGCAGCTGCATGAGGTGTTGCAGCGTGACCTGCTCTAGCTGATCGGGCTGTAGCCCTTTGTGGAGCGCCTGTAGCCCCCACTGAATTGACTCGTAGATATGCTGCTGCTGGTCGAGCTGGCGCTGGAGCTGCCACTGGTGCAAAATCACGCCAATTTGCCGAGACACCGCCTTAAACAGCGACTGCTCGGTAGAGGTCCACTGGCGGCTGATGCGATCGCAGATCAGCACCAGCCCCTCAGGGGCGTTGCCGGGGGCCACATTGCTCACCAGCACCGACTGAGCGCCCAGCTCTAGCAGCTGAGACCGCCAGGTCGTAAGCCTGAGGTCATGGGCCAAACTGTCGACGCTGATTGGCGAGGGGCTGCGCTCTAGCATTTGCCAATCGCCATCGTCGAGGCAGGGCCACACCAGAGGTACCGCTTTGGGGCGGCTAGCCTGGCTCTGGAAGCAGAGGTCATAGCCGTTGCGATCGGGGTTAAACAGCAGCACAAAAAACTGCTGAATGGCGAGGCGGTCTTGCAGCACTGTGGCACAGGTTTGCAGAGTGTCGTGCCAGTCGACATCGCCGTGGATGCCCTGAATCACCCCGGTCGTGAGGTGCTCATCGAGCTGAATTTGGCGACTGCTCTCGCGGCTGACGGCACCGGGCAGAGCCAGGCTGAGCAGCTGCGCGGCACCAATCATAAACTGCTTTTCGGTCTCTTTCCACAGGCGGGGCGCATTGCCCTCTACCGAGATAAAGCCCATGAGATCGCCTTGGTGGCTGATCGGGGCGACCAAGAGCGACTGGGCGTGAATGTGTTGCAGCAGGCGGTCAGAGACGATCGCCTTGAGCGCGCCCTGGCTTTCGCCCACCACCACCAGCTGCTGGTTGCACAGCGCCTGGTATAGCCCCCGCACCTCGTCTACGGAAATGTGGGCGTTAGATGTGGGGGCGTTAGATGTGGGGGCATTGGGGTCAGCCCCTGGAGCCGTAGGCCGCAGGGCCAGAGCGGGCATGCGCTGCCAAAAGTAGTTGCCCCTAGGCTCAAACCAAAACACCCGAGTACGGTGGGGCGCGATAAACCGTTGAATCTCGCGCAGCACCTCTTTGAGCTGGCTATCGATATCGGGCAGGGCACCCAGACTGCCCAGCAGCGCCAGCAGCGGCTGCTCTGGGCGCTTGGCCTGCTGTCTTTGCTGTTCGGCCTCGAAGTGGTGCAGCGCCTCGGCTAGCTCGCCCGTGACAATAGCCAGATACGATCGCTCGCCTAGGGAGGCACCCTTGCCCCACTCAGAGGAGGCCAGCACCAGCAGACCAAAGCATTCTTCTTGGTACTTAATCGGGAAAATAATGGCGCTTTGGAGAGCCAGCTGCTTGGCGATGGTGCCCCACTCGCCCGCGCGAATTTCGGTTTGCAGGTCGGCCACAATCAGCGGGCGCAGCTGAATCACCACCTGCTCCATCACATCCCCAGAGGTGAGGTTAATCACCGTGCGGATGGATCGCATTTGGGTCGGGCTGTGGCAGCCCTTGGTGAGCAGGCGATGGTTAGGGCGATCATAACGCCCCACCCAGGCCACCTCAAAGTCTAGCTCTTGGTGCAGGTGGTCGATGGCTAGGGTAAACGCCTCCTCGGGCGTGGTGGTGCCGCGCAGCGCCTTGAGCAGGCGCGACAGAGCCATAATCTTTTGGTCGTGCTGGTCGTTAAGGGAATCGTTAGCTCGCGATTGCGCCATTGGCGTTAACAATCTCCTCGATGGCAGAAAGGGGACACACATCTATACCTGGGGCTGGGTTCGCCCCTGCGCCCAGCCCCAGATACACCAAGCCCAGCTCGGGGGCTGGAGTTTTGCCTGGAGGGAAACTCCAACCCTGGACTTGGCCTTGGGTTATTGCCCAGGCGGCTAACCTGGCCGCGCCGGGTACGGCTGTAAACCTTACCTCACCGGGCAACGGTAGCGCGATTGCTGTAGACTCCACCCATATTCTGCTTAGGGATTTTGAGCGACCCCCCAGGGCTGCTTTAATGAGAGAGGTAGGAAAGTGATTGCAGCACCTGTTCTTTAAGACCTCTAACCGTTGTACTTACCTGGCGTGCTCCGGGATGCGGTTGACTACTGACGCAGCGCCTGTAGCCTGAATATCAGTTTACCCTGCCCTTTGTTTGCATTCACTAATACAGTCTGTGAAAGATCCCTATCGTCAGGTTTTGCGGCCGCTGCTGTTCCACGGCGTTAGGCTCGACCCAGAGTTTGTTCACCGTCGGGCGATCAACCTGCTGAGCTGGCTAGGCCAGCCGGGAGAGCCCACCGTGGCGGCCCAGACTCGCCCCTGGCTGCGATCGCAGTTTTGCCTTAGCGATCCGCGCCTGGCGCAGACCTGCTGGGGGCTGCAGTTCTCTAACCCCCTGGGTTTGGCGGCGGGGTTTGACAAAGATGGCGAAGCTGCACTGGCCTGGCCTCTGCTGGGCTTTGGCTGTGCCGAGCTGGGCACCGTCACCCGTCACGGCCAGCCGGGCAACCCCCAGCCCCGCCTGTTTCGCCTGGTGCCCGACGAAGCGGTGCTCAACCGCATGGGCTTTAACAACCACGGGGCCGCTGCCCTGGCGGAGCGTCTGGGCGAATACTGGCCCACCCAGCGACCCAAGATCCCCATCGGGATTAACCTGGGTAAATCGAAGGTCACAGAACTCGCCGACGCTGCTGACGACTACAGGTTTAGCTTTGAGCAGCTCTACCCCTACGGCGACTACTTTGTGGTGAATGTGTCGTCGCCCAATACGCCGGGGCTGAGGTCGCTCCAGGCCGCCGATCAGCTTGGCCCGATCTTGGCGGCATTGCAGGAGGAGAACTGCGATCGCAAGCCGATTCTAGTTAAAATTGCCCCCGATCTAGCCTGGCCCGACATCGACGCAGTGATTGATCTGGCCCAGACCTACGGCCTGGCGGGCATCATCGCCACCAACACCACCATTGCCCGGCAGGGGCTAAAAACCCAGACCCTGCTGCAAACCGGCAATGCTGTGGCCGAAGAGGCCGGGGGCATCAGCGGTGCTCCCCTGCGGCAGCGCTCTACGGCGGTGATTCACCACATCTACAAGCGCACCGGAGGCAGCCTGCCCATCGTCGGCGTGGGGGGCATCTTTACCGCTGCCGACGCCTGGGAGAAAATTACCGCCGGGGCCACCCTGCTGCAAATTTATACCGGCTGGATCTACGAAGGCCCCTGGATGGTGCCGCGAGTGTTAGCAGGGTTGCTGGCTCAGCTAGATCAGCACAAAATTTCAGACATTAGCGCAGCGGTGGGGCTGAGTCACCGGGTCTAGGCGCTGGTGCCTAAAACAAAAGCCGAGAAGAGCAGAAGCATAGAAGCAGGGTTTCTATGCCAATCACCCTGCTGGGGCAAGCGCCGCTCGCCCTGGCAGGGTGGGCACAGGACAAGACGGGGTTAATTTTTGCTAGGCGTGATTTTCTCGATCAGCTCTTTGGCTTCTTCAACCAGGCCCCCGGTTTCGGGATTTTCTTGGCGGTACTGCTTAAGGTTGTCTTTGTAGGCCTTTTGCACCCCGTTGGGGTCGTCGATCACCTCTAGGGCCTCTTCGTAGGCCTGGTCACGGGGTTCTGCGGCCATCACTTGGTCGACTGGGGTTGAGGTCTCAGCGGTGCTGGCGGCATAGGCGGGCTCAGGGGCAACCATGAGCCAGCTCATCACGCTGACCAGGGCCGCTAGGGCAAGCGATCGCAGACAGCGATCGCAAAATTCTTGGGTAAGGGTAACTAGACGTTGCATAAAAGCTCCTGAGTTGTAGTTGTAAGGGGGCGGTTTGCCTCTGTAGAGCGGCGGTAGAGCGACGGCAATATTGGATGTTGATTGGCGTTAATGGCAAAAAACGAGACGGCAAAAAACCGACTGCACTGTATGGTATGAAACCAAATGCCTGCCCTTCTCTACCTCCGGGCACATCCCCAGGGCTGAGGTTTATTGGGTGGGGCTCGGCTCTGTTCAGGGGTAGAAGGCCCGACTGGCAAAACCAGCTAGCACAGGGCTTGAACATCGTGCAAACCCATAGATCGGTTTTTGTCTTCGCCCGCCGCTCATTTACGGTGAGAAGCGGCTGCTGTAGGATAGGTGCTTGGGTAAAATTTCGGCCAGGTTCAGGCCTGGGCGCTCAACTTGTGCGGCGCTCAGTGGCTCGGGCTACCGGAACACTTTGGTCTGTTGCGCCGTTGCCATGATTCCTCAATCCCAGTTGCAGAAGCTTGAGTCTTGCCCCTCGGGGCCGTTACAGATTTTGCCCCTGACCGGCGCTGCGGGGCTGGCCCCTGGGGAGAATGGCCATTCCTTCAAAGCCCCAGCACCCAAAACCCTGACCCTATCGGTAGCCATCCCAACTTACAACGAGGGCAAAAATATCGGCCCCCTAATTCAGCGGCTGACGACTCTGCTCGATGGGGCACTGCCCCATGACTACGAGCTGATCGTGGTAGACGACAACAGCTCTGATTTAACCTGGCAGCAGGCCCTGGCCCTTACCGCCACCTACCCCCAGCTGCGGGTGATCCGCCGCCGGGGAGCGCGCGGTCTCTCTTCGGCGGTGATTCGGGGCTGGCAGGGGGCGAGGGGGCAAATTTTGGCGGTGATCGACGCTGACTTGCAGCACCCGCCCGAGGTGCTGATCGAGCTGCTGGGGGCCATTCAGCAGGGGGCCGATTTGGCCGTGGGCAGTCGCCATGTGGAGGGCGGCGGCGTCAGCGAGTGGAGCCTGGCCCGGCGGGTGCTGTCGCGGGGGGCGCAGACCGTGGGGCTGCTGCTGCTGCCTCGAGTGGTGGGTCGGGTGAGCGACCCCATGAGCGGCTACTTTATGGTGCGGCGCAGTGCGATCGCAGGCCCGCTGCTCAACCCCAAGGGCTACAAGATTTTGCTAGAGGTGCTGGGGCGCGGCGGCATCGACACCATCGCTGAGGTGGGCTACGTGTTTCAAGAACGCCAGGAGGGGGCCAGCAAGGTCACCTGGCGGCAGTATATCGACTACATTCACCATCTGCTGCGGCTGCGGCTGGGAGGGCGGCTGGGGCTGCTGCAACAGCGGTTCCCAACGCAGCGGTTTGTACGCTTTGGCCTGGTGGGTCTGAGCGGCGTGGTTGTGGATATGGTGATTCTCTACCTGCTGCACAGCACCCTGGGGCTGCCCCTCACCCGCAGCAAAATTTTTGCCGCCGAGGTCGCCATTCTCAACAACTTTATTTGGAATGACGCCTGGACCTTTGCCGATGTCAGCATGCTGCAAAAGGGCTGGTCAGCGCGGCTGAAGCGGTTCTTCAAGTTCAACCTGGTTTGCCTGGCGGGGCTGGTGCTCAACGTGCTGTTGCTGAATGTGCTCTATAACCTAGTGTTTGGCCAGCGCTGGGCCTACGCGGCCAATTTGATGGCGATCGCGATCGTCACCTTCTGGAATTTTTGGCTCAACCTGAAGCTGAGCTGGCGCGTTACCCAAGTCAAGTAGCTAATTTTTGAGGCCATGCCCTAGCGACAGTCGAGGGTGGCAAACACCCCATCGGCGATCGCCTCGGGCATATCGCCATGGGCCAAAAGCCAGACAAACCGGGCGGTGTCGTTGTGATCGACAAAGGTGAGCAGGCTGACGGCATCGTAGGTGGTACCCCCCTCCTGAAAGCTGCCCGATTGCAGCAGCACTGACACCGGCTGGCCGCAGAGGGTGCGTTCTTCTACCCGTTGCTCGGCCAGCTGGTAGGTGCCCTCTACGGTGACGCTCTCCTGAAACCCCTCAATGAAGGTCTCTCGGGTCTCGCGGTCTTGCAGATAGCGGGGCAGCTTGCCCATGGTCAGCAGCACCGAGGGCGGCGAGTCGGTGCTCGCCACCTGAATCACCTGCATGCCCAACATATCCATATTGAAAGTGCCCTGGCTTTCCCCCGGCAGGGCGTAGGCAAATAGCTCTTCGCTGCTGGCTTTGGTTTGGTCGGGGCCAAAGGCAAACCGCATGGTGCGGTTGATCAAAAAGGCCAGCGCTAGACCCACTAGCACCGTTACCCCCAGGCAGCCGCCACAGCCCAGAGCCAGCCACTTGGCTGTGGCGGCGTTGCTCTTGGGCTGGGGAGAGGTAGAGTCGGCCTGGGCCATAGCTGATGTGCAGAACGAATAGACGGTATTGCCATCATAGTGCTGCGGCCCAGCGGCCTAGGTCAGATGTTGAGCAACGGTAATTTTTGCACCAGGCCTCAGCGCCAGTCATCAACGCCAGTTCTCAACGACTGTAGGGAGATTGCCCCTGTAGATAGTTGACGATGGCGATCGCGATCGCCCCCAGCAGCGCATATACCACCATGGCAATCAGCAGATTGATGTCAAAAATCTGGGTCGCTCCACCGTTGGTAGGACTAACAAACAGCGTCGAAAACGGAGCCATGAACGGCTCAGACAGCCCAAAGATAAACCGAGCAAACGGGTTGTCGGGGTTGGCCCCGGTCACCCGCAAAAAGAAGCGAATCCCCAGCAAAATCTCCAGCGACCCCACCAGCAGGCCAATGGTGTTGCTCATCCAAACAAACTTGCCCCGCCGCTGCGCTGCGCTGACTCGGTCGGTTTCTTGACGCAGGCGTAGAGCGTCTTGCTGCCGGGTCAGCTCTTGCTGGCGCAAAAACTCGTCGTGCTGGTTGGGGTTATCGTTCATTGGGGTTGCCCTCGGGTAATGTCTTGGCAGACCGCTGGGTCAATAGCCAGGTTTTACCAGCATAAAAGGCCCTAGATAACCTGTCGCCACTCCAAGGAAACAGATTTGGGTGGCTGTAATATCTGCTCACACAGTTCTAGGCCCATTCATACACAGCAGCTGCATGGGTCTGAGCATGGTGCATTCTTGGAATGCGAGTGCTTTACTTGCCCAGCAATATAGAAGCTAGGGCACCGATGCGCTCGAAGTCGACTTGGGAGGCGATCTCCATTACCCGGCGGCCATCGACCTGTAGCCTACTGGCCTCGATGGTGCGGAGCACGTCTAGCATGGTCAACTGGCCGCTGGCGGCGGTGTCGAGGACGGCATTGCGCAGCAGCTCCCAGCCGGGGCTATCGTTGTCGGTAAAAGTAACGGTGGTGGCTAACAACTGCCAGAGAAACTGCCCAGCAAAGGTGTTGGACGCCTCACGCAGGCTGTCTACATCAACCAGCACGTTTTGGGTGAGGGCCTGGCGGGCCTGGGTTTCTTCAATGCGCAGCACGTTGAGCAGCAGCTGTAGGTCGCGACTGGGGATGCCGGTGCGCGCGAAAGACTCTAAATCGCTAACAGAGATGGGAGACGCTTCTAGCGCGCCGTAGGTGATTTGCACATCTTCTACGGCTTTGGCTGATGGGGCGGCGATGGCTAGGCCCGTCAGGGTGGTAGCTACCAGCGTTAGGGTAATGGTGCCATGCCCAAGACGCTCTGCCGCCGCTGACAGGGCTAAAAATTTCTGATGAGTAGTCTGCCAGAATCGCTGCATGGTGTTTAACCCACTCCTACTAGCAACATGGTTAGGCCAGCGATCGCATGGTAACTAGCGGGGCGGGGTGTCGCCCCAGGAGGGTGTGCCACTATTTAAATGGTTTGCGCGATCGCCAGCGAGCGGCAATCGGTTTCTAATTTGCCGCTGAGAAAGCCCTAATCGTCAAAGTCAATATCGTCAGAGCTGAAGTCGGCCCCGAGAAAGGAACCAGATATGGTGTGCTCTAGCTCCATGCGCTGCTCCATCTGGCGGAGGAAGTAGCCGGTCATCATGGCGGAGGCCAGCAGCCCGGCCAGATTTTCGCGATCAGTGGTGACCTGGACGCTAAAGCCTTCGCTGGGCAGCACGCCCACTAGGCCCTGCACGTTGTGGGCAATGATTTGTTTAATTTCGCCGCTGACGGCTTGGGCTACCCGGCTGAGCACTTCTGGAGACTGGTGCTGGAGATATTTGAGCAACTCATTGGGGTGATCACTAGTAAAGGTTCACTCCCCCCTGCCATCAGACCGATAAATTCCAGTTTTTTTTAAGC
>QBMN01000002.1 GCA_003241845.1 Shackletoniella antarctica
CTACCGGCTCCTCCGGTTCCTACGCCCCTATCTCAGGCCGCTTAAGCAAGGTTGTCTGCCGGGGGGGGGAGTGAACCTTTACGAAGCGGCCAATTAATTCTGCTGCAAACTCGTGATCTTCTAGAGGCATCGTAATCTCCAGCTTGCCGCGATCGTAGGTGAGACGGGCACCGCGACGATCGCCCAAGGCCTGCAAGATCTGCTGGTACGCCTGCCAGTTGAGATGGTGAAACGCGACGCGCTTTTCGCCCACGGGCTGGGGAATAACGGATGCGGCGGGAGTTGTAACCATGACACGACCGAATGCGATCGCTCCTATGTTAGCGAATTCGGATGGCGTCTTTTCTGGCTGGCCTACGTTAGGGCACTGTTCAATCGGCCTATTTCGATGGGTAGAGGGTTTGTTCCTTACGGCCAGCCTATTCCTCGCCAGGGGAGGATGGGATTCTAAATCACGTCTACGAAGATGAGAGCATCCTCACCTTCAGGTTTTCTCCCATGACTCTCACCGGACGCCCCGTTTCCTACTGGATCGATTCGACTCTGCCCTCTAGCTACCCGGCTCTCAGCCAGGATGTAACGGTAGATGTGGCCGTCGTCGGGGGCGGTTTAGCCGGGGTGATGACCGCTAAGCTGCTCAAAGATGCCGGCAAAACCGTGGCGCTGATCGAGGCTGATCGCATTGGAGCGGGGGTTTCTGGCCACACCACCGCAAAGATTGCGGCGCTACAGCAGTTGCTCTACGCAGAGCTGATCGACAAGCACGGTGAAGAGAAAGCTAGGCTAGCTGGCGAGTCTAACCGGGCAGCGATCGCCCGTCTGGCCGACCTGATTGCCACCGAAAATATTGACTGCGACTTTGAGCGCAAGGCCAACTACACCTTTGCCACCGATGCCGATGGCCTAGCCAAGGTCAAAGCCGAAGTAGAGGCCACCCAAAAGCTCGGTCTGCCCACCAGCTTTGTAGAGAGTGTCGATCTGCCCTTTCCTGTCACCGGGGCCATCATGATGGCCGATGAGGCCCAGTTTCACCCGCGCAAGTTTATGCTGGCGATCGCCGCCACCCTCCCTGGCAACGGCAGCCACGTCTTTGAGCAAACCCGCGTCAGCACCGTCGAAGACGAAACCCCCTGCCGCGTCATCACCGACAATGGCCCCACCGTCATCGCTCAAGATGTGGTGATCACCACCAACCTGCCGATTCTCGACATTGGGCTGTACTTCGCCAAGACCTATCCCCAGCGGTCTTACCTGGCGGGGGGCCGCATTGACGCCAGCCGTGCGCCTCAGGGCATGTACATCGGCGTGGGCAAAGGCTATCGCTCGATTCGCACTACCCCCACCGACGACGGCGGCACGCTGCTGATAGTTGGCGGCGAGGGCCACAAAGTCGGCAGCGAAGAGGCCACCGACGAGCGCTTTCGGCGGCTAGAAAGCTATCTGCAAGAGAACTTCGGCGTCACCGCCGAGTACCGCTGGTCGAGCCAAGACTTTGTTTCCTTCGACAAGCTGCCCTACATCGGCGCCATCACCCCGGCCCACCAGCACACCTACGTCGCCACTGGCTTTAGTCTCTGGGGCATGGCCAAGTCGGTGATTTCGGCCATGATGCTCACAGACCGCATTTTGGGCCGTGAGCACCCCTGGGCCGACCTGTACGACTCCACTCGGGCTACGCCCTTTGTCACCCCCACCTCGATTCAGCAAAATCTAGAGGTGGGGGCTCACTGGGTGGGCGATCGCTTCAAGGGTCTGTTTGACTCTACCGACAGCGTGGCCCCAGGGGAAGGCAAACTCGTCACCCACCAAGGCGGCAAAGTCGCCGCCTACCGCGACGACAGCGGCAAACTGCACACCGTTTCCGCCGTTTGCCCCCACCTGGGCTGCATCGTCGCCTGGAACCAGGCCGAAACCAGCTGGGACTGCCCTTGCCACGGCTCCCGCTTTAGCTGCGACGGCAAGATTCTCCACGGCCCTGCCGTGAAGCCCCTGGAACAAAAAGTGTGTGATTGATTCCACCCAAGCGTTTCTCTTGTTCATAAGAAACCCATGACACCAGAGCCGATCCCCCCTACACCCTCGCTGTAAACAATTCACACGGTGCCGCCTTGTTAAGAGGTTGTTTGAAAAGGTATCTGTTGTCGCATTAGATACCTGTTGATCTCCCCTGCCCCCCTTAAAAAGGGGGAAACGCCCGTTCAAAGTCCCCCTTTTTAAGGGGGATTTAGGGGGATCTCCACATTTGCTACATGAGGTGAGACTTTTAAAACATCCTCTAAGGGGGCAGGGGGGATCCCGCAGGCAACTTTCCAGAAGATAATCTACTGCATCGCCTCCCCGCCCAGGCCCGTGCGACAATAGCGGCGTCTTTTAGACCAGCTTTTCCCATGAGTGGCGACACTATTTTTGGCAAAATCATCCGCAAAGAGATTCCAGTCAATATCGTCTACGAAGATGATCTCTGCCTGGCCTTCACCGATGTCAACCCCCAGGCCCCGACCCACATTCTGGTGATTCCCAAACAGCCCATCCCCAAACTGTCGGATGCTACCTTGGGCGACAAAGAACTGTTAGGCCATTTGTTGCTAACTGTTAAGCAAGTAGCCGATCAGGCGGGCTTAACAGAGAACGGCTATCGAGTGGTAATCAATACTGGAACCGACGGCGGGCAAACGGTTTTGCACCTGCACCTGCACCTGCTGGGAGGGCGCAGTCTAGATTGGCCGCCGGGCTAGGGTAAACCCATGCAAGTCTAGCAGTGGAGTTTTGCCTCAGGAAACGCTGCTGCACTCGATCTGGTTTGGGTGTATTTACTTTTGTGCATCCCACTTTTGCAAATTTGGCCCCCTCATCCCCCAACCCCTTCTCCCTTAGGGAGAAGGGGAGCCGAGTTTCAAAGTCCCTCTCCCTTAGGGAGAGGGATTTAGGGTGAGGGTCATACAACCGGGATGCACCCATTTACTTTTGTGCAACGAAATAAACTTTTCTTTCTTGCGGTTTTTTGTAGGAAAGAGGAACTTTACACTGCATATGAATGGGTGGAATTCATTCGTCTACTCATTCACCATGCATTTTTTCGTTGTTATTCATTGGCACTTTTACCATGACTACTACTTTTCGCGCCCGCGATCGCGTGGGCCTTTGGGAGCGGTTTTGCCAGTGGATTACCAGCACCGAAAACCGCCTGTACGTGGGCTGGTTTGGCGTTCTGATGATCCCCACCCTGCTAACCGCAACCATTTGCTTTGTAATCGCCTTCATCGCCGCCCCTGCGGTGGATATCGACGGCATTCGTGAGCCTGTGGCTGGCTCGTTGATGTACGGCAACAACATCATCTCCGGTGCGGTTGTGCCCTCGTCTAATGCCATTGGCCTGCACTTCTACCCGATCTGGGAAGCGGCTTCCCTTGATGAGTGGCTGTACAACGGTGGCCCTTACCAGTTGGTGATTTTCCACTTCCTCATTGGCATCTTCTGCTACATGGGTCGTGAGTGGGAACTGAGCTACCGCCTCGGCATGCGTCCCTGGATCTGCGTTGCCTACAGCGCACCCGTGGCCGCTGCCACCGCTGTATTCCTCATCTACCCCCTGGGTCAAGGTTCTTTCTCCGACGGTATGCCTCTGGGCATCTCGGGCACCTTCAACTTCATGCTGGTGTTCCAGGCTGAGCACAACATTCTGATGCACCCCTTCCACATGTTGGGTGTGGCTGGTGTGTTCGGTGGCTCCCTGTTCTCCGCCATGCACGGTTCGCTGGTGACCTCGTCTCTGGTGCGTGAAACCACCGAGACCGAGTCTCAGAACTACGGCTACAAGTTTGGCCAAGAAGAAGAGACCTACAACATCGTTGCGGCCCACGGCTACTTCGGTCGGTTGATCTTCCAATATGCCAGCTTCAACAACAGCCGCAGCCTGCACTTCTTCTTGGGTGCCTGGCCTGTGATCGGCATCTGGTTTACCTCCCTGGGCATCAGCACCATGGCGTTTAACCTGAACGGGTTCAACTTCAACCAGTCGATTCTCGACTCTCAGGGTCGGGTGATTGGCACCTGGGCTGACGTAATCAACCGGGCTAACCTGGGTATGGAAGTCATGCACGAGCGCAATGCTCACAACTTCCCCCTCGACCTGGCTGCGGCCGGTGAGGCTACCCCCGTGGTGTTGCAGGCTCCTGCAATCGGTTAGGTTTTGAACTTTTTGGGCGGGGTTTTGCCTAGCCCGTCCTGTGAACAGGTCGAATGAAGGTTTGAAGCGCCCCAGATTGCTGGGGCGTTTTTTGTTGGGCTAGGGATTGGGAAAGAAGGCTGGGTCGAGGATTTGAATCAGGGTATAGGGGCAGTCTAGGGGAAAGGTGCTGTAGTCGAGGCCGGGTTCTTGCACGGCTAGGTCTTGGCCAATCTGATAGGCGATCGCCAGTGCTGCTGCCAAATAGGGCTTCAGGCTGGGGTTATCGCTCAGCACTAGCTGAACCTGGGTACGCTGCTCTCGAATGGTGGCCCGCCAGCTATTGCCCCGGCGCTCTGGTTGGTGGTGCCACTTCAGCAGATGCCCCAACAGCATACTCAGTCGATTTCTCAGTTCTTGCCGTTCACGCCGTCCCAAGTCTTCTAGTTCCTCTACTAGGTGGGGCAGATCTAGCTTTTCCCACAGGTTTTGCTCTAGCAGCTGGGTTTGCTGCTGAGTCCAGGCGTAGAAATCTGTCTCGTAAAGGCTGGCCATAGCATGTGCCTCTGTTACAAGCCGGGATATAGTTGCAAGCCGAACTATAGTTCATCATAGAAGCAGCGACCCAGGAGGGTGACGGTGGTTCAACTTGTCGATAGACCTGCCGAGCAGCGCTTCATCCATACCGGCGTGAGCTGGGATAGTTTTAAGGCGATTCAGCAGGGGTTTGCAGAGTCGCCAGGAATTCGTCTGTTTTACTACGCTGGGGAGCTGGAGATTTTGTCTACGTCCCTGGAGCATGAAATTGTCGAGGGCAATATCGGCTACCTGATCGAAGACTACCTGCTGGGTCAAGGCGTAGACTTTGTGGCGACGGGTTCTTTTTCTCAAGAACGGAGGGCGGTGGCTTCGGCCCAGGCAGATGAGTCGTACTGTTTTGGAGGCAGCCAGCCGATCCCAGACCTGGCGATTGAGGTGGTCTTTACCAGCGGCGGCCCCGACAAACTCAAGCGTTACGAAGCCCTAGGCGTTGCCGAAGTCTGGTTTTGGGAAGCGGGCGGCATCAGCGTTTATCAACTGCAACCTGAGGGCTACCAGCAAGTCAGCGAAAGCTGTTTCGTGCAGGGCATTGACCTAGCACGCCTCGCCCAGTGTGCCGTGATTGAATCTCGCGTCCAGGCGGTGAGGGCTTTTCGGCAAGGGGCTTAGTTATTAGCCCTCTATTCCAAGTCCAGCTCGGGATCTGGAGTTTTCCCACAGGTAAAACTCCACTTCTGCACTTGGATGAGGTTTGTGTTGCGGTTTCCTCCTCGTATCCGCATTCTGGAGGGCAAGTCATGACGTTGGCAACGGCAAACTTTTTCGCTCTGTCGGGCCAGAGGCAGCGTTTAGTAATACAATGCGTTCTCCTAGATCATGGTCAGGAAATACCGATTAAATGAGTCATTACGGGCCTAGGGCGATGCAAAAACCAGGCTGGTCACTCGATCGCCGCGATCCTCATTTTATCGAAGCCTTTCAGCCGTTTTGGGGCTGGCTGTACGAGCATTATTTTCACGTTCAGACCGAGGGGTGGGAGCAGATACCAGCGGGGCAGGTGATGCTGGTCGGCTCCCACAACGGCGGCTTGGGTGCGCCAGACATGTTCATGATGGTCTACGACTGGGTGCGGCGCTTTGGCGCTGAGCGGGTCGTCTATGGGCTGATGCATCCTAAGGTGTGGCAGGCGTCGCCGCCTGCCGCCTGGCTGGCGGAGCGGGCAGGGGCGATCGCCGCTCACCCCAAGATGGCCCTCGCCGCCCTTGATCGCAAGGCCAGCGTTTTGGTCTATCCCGGCGGGGCGCAGGATATCTTTCGCCCGTTTTACCAGCGCGATCAGATTCAGCTGGGCGATCGCAAGGGGTTTGTCAAAATCGCCCTTCAGCGTCATCTGCCAATCGTTCCGATGGTCTCCTGGGGTGCCCACGATACGCTGCTGGTGTTAGCCGATATCTATCCCCTCGTGGAGCGGCTCCACAAGCTAGGCATGCCCTGGCTGCTGGGCATCGACCCCGAGGTCTTCCCCATCTACCTGGGGCTGCCCTGGGGCATCGCCTTTGGGCCGCTGCCGAATATTCCCTGGCCCCGGCCCATCGCCACCCGGGTCGGTGAGCCGATCTATTTTGAGCGCTATGGGGCGGCGGCAGCGCGCGATCGCGCCTATGTAGATATCTGTTACGCGCAGGTCTACCAGCACATGCAGCAAGACCTCAATCGCCTAATCGCTAAGTACGGTGGCGAATGAGCGCTGCACCACTAAAGGCTTGAAACTGGCGGCTAAACCAGTGTTGAGGGCTGGTCAGCAGCGATCGCGGCTCAACAACCCCGCTGTTCAGTTTATTCCTACGGTGGTGGGGCTAAACCCGGTGAGAACAGCGATCGCCGTCATGCCCTTCACCATCGCCCAGCTGGTGGTGCTGGCGGCCCTGGCCAAGCGTCGCCCCGCCATGCCCCATCGCTCGCTGCGGCATCTGGGGCTGGGGGTCAAGGCCATCGGCATTGCCCTGCTGTGGGCCGCCATTGGCCCGGCCCTTACCCCCTTGAGCCTGCTGCCGTCGCTGGTGGTGATGGTGGTGATGGGGGTGGCACCGGGCTGTTTGTGACCTACATTACCTCCCTCACCTTTGCCGACACCGATGAAGCCGACAAAGCCGAGGCCCGAGGCGTGTACCGGGCCTTTCAAAATTTGGGGGCCTCCCTGGGGCGAGGCATTTTAGGCACGCTGCTGGTCGGTTGGGCCTCGGTCAAAATTGTGGACGGCACTATTGCCGAGCTGGGGCAAACTCTCGACCCGGAGGTGCGCCGCAGTGCGGTGCGATCGCTCCAGGTAGCCATCCAAACCCTGCGCCGCAGCGGTCACCGAGCGATCTTTGCCGACCTGCCCGAGCGCATTCAGCCCGCCCTCGACAGCATTCTCAAAACCGCCGCCGTCGAGGCTATGCAAGGCACCCTGCTGATCATTCTGGCGCTCTGTTTGCTGTGTCTGGGCCTGTTGTTTTTGCTGCCCAAAAATGCCAAAAAGCTCGCAGCCCCGATCGAGTAGAGACCCTTACAGGGTGACAAGGAAGCTTAAAGTCATGCGAGGCAAAGCTTTGAGACAATGAAGGAGATAAAAAATAGGGAACTCGTGTAGCGCTCCCTCAACCAATATGTTCCCTGCATCTTACCAAACCACCTTGCGTGCAAACCTGAGTGAAACGCAGTATCTGACCTTACAGCTGCTGTTGTTATGGTTACAGGCCCATCACAGGTCAAACTCTCCGTCTTAGCCAGCGTCTTTCCTGAGCCGATTCAGTATCAGAGCCGAAAACGGAACTTACAACGCTTTTTAGGATTACCCAAGCTTAGGATTAAGCTACTTTGGTTTCCGCTCGTTAAATACTGGATTCGGCAAGCAACAGTGACCTCAAAACGCAACAGCGGCTCTTAAAGGCGGCGCTGTCGTTATTCAAATCCTATCCCATTCTGGTGCTGGGTGACCGGAGTTCCATAGCCCCAAACTTGCCGCCTGGCTGGATGCTAGGGGAATGTCCTTTGCCCTGCGACAGAAAAAGAATTTTCATTTCCAAACCGCTCCCGACGAGGATGACCAGGTGCTGAGAGATCTCGGATTCAAGCCGGGACAGTCTCGGTTTCATGAGGGTATTTTGTGCAACAAAGGGGATGACATCGTTCCGTTTAAGTTAGCGGTGTATTAGAAGCGCAAATATCGCCAGAAGGAACCCAAGGAGCCTTGGTATATCTCGACCAATTTGCCGACCTTGACCCAAGCGTTAGCCGTCTATCGATGTCGCTGGGGCCTTGAACAGCTCTTCAAAGATTGTAAGACCGGGGGCTATCATCTGGAGGATACCAAAGTCAATGACACCCGGTTTGCGGTTATTGCTGCTTCTGACGTTAACCGTCCCAGGCTTGGCTTTTCTGCGCTTCTTCGCAGAAGGCGAAAGGACTTGAGCCATAGGGGCAGACTCTATAGGGGATGTAATTGAGCCTAGCTACCTTTATCTCAATCCCTATCTCAATCTGGCCCAACTCGCCCTGAAAAGACTCAACCGCTTTCGACGTCGGCCCAAAAGAGAACGGCCCAAACCGTCTTTAGCAAGGGGTTTGGGCCGTTCTACATGAAAGCTGGTGACAAGACTCGAACTTGCGACCGGCTGATTACAAATCAGCTGCTCTACCAACTGAGCTACACCAGCAAAAGCCTACTCAGTATAGCAACGTTAGTGAGTCACTTTATGGTCGAACAGTACTGCTAGCTAAGACCCCACTTCGTCAACGGTTTCTAGTTCGGGGGCAGTTTCTATGGGAGAAACTTCTGCGTCATCTTCCTTAAACACCATTCGCAGCAGAGGCGGTGCTAGGAAAGTGGTAAAGATCACCATCACGATAATGGCTGCATCCAGCGATTCGGTGAGCACGCCGCTGGCGGCTCCTACCCCAGCAAATACCAGACCCACCTCGCCCCGAGGCACCATGCCAACTCCAACCGCCAGACGGTTGACTCCGGGCTGGCCAAAGATGGCAAAGCCCGCCATCACCTTACCAACAATGGCGACCACCACCAAGAACGAAGCAATGACCAGCCCGGCGCGGTTAGCAGGCTCTAGCGGGTTGAGCACGCTGAGATCGGTACGCGCCCCCACAACGATGAAGAAAATTGGCACCAGCATATCGGCAATGGGGCTGATTTGCTCCTCTAGCTCTTTGTGTTTTGAGGTTTCGGCCAAGATCAACCCGGCCGCAAAGGCACCCAAAATCGCCTCTAGCTGAATGGCGGCAGCAATGTAGGCCAGCACAAAGGCAAAGATCAGCGAGCTAATCAGCACCTGGCCACGGGTGCGCATCTGGTTAACGATCGCAACAAAGAAGGGGCTGAGCAACCGACCAACAATAATAGAGCCCACCAAAAAGGTAGCGGCTCCGGCAATGAGGTAGACCACGTTGAGAATTTCGATCTCGCCGGTTTTGGCCAGGCTGGCGACTACGGCGAGAATGATGATGCCGAGTACGTCGTCGAGTACCGCAGCGCCAATGATGATCTGGCCTTCTTTCGAGCTGAGCTTTTGCATTTCGGCCAGCACCTTGGCGGTGATGCCAATGCTGGTGGCGGTCAGCGCGGCTCCGGCAAACACGGCGGGGATGGTGTCTATGCCAAACAGAGCGATTAGCCCAGCGGTACCAGCGGCGAAGGGAGCCAAGACTCCGACGACGGCGACTACCGCCGCCTGGGGGCCGACCCGAATCAGTTCTTTGAGATCGGACTCTAGGCCAATTTCAAAGAGAAGAATGATCACCCCCAGCTCGGCCAGCACGGAAATGACCTCGCTTTCGCCCTGGAAGACTTTTTGTAGGCCTTCAGGGGAGATGCCGCTGGTCATGCCCACCACATTCATGAGTAAAGACTGAACTTCACCGCTGCCTTCAGGGAAGACAATCAGATGCAGGGCCGACACGCCGACAATCACGCCCCCCACCAGCTCGCCCAGCACGGCGGGTAGGCTAATGCGGGCACACAGCTCGCCGCCGAGCTTGGCCGCGAGGTAAACCACGATCAGGCTGAGCAGCACGCTGGCTAGCACCAGAGGCTCGATTTCTGTCTCTGATACCTCCGCTAGTTCTGGTGCGTCCGCCAGCTCAGATATCTGTGCCAGCCAAGGGCTAACCAGGGGGTTTAGGAAGAAATAACTGCTTTGAATACTGCCAATCAGGTCGCCGCCGATGAGGCCACTCATCCAATTTGCCATGCAAACCGCTCAAACTCATCCTGTCCAATGTACATGAGATTGATCTCTCTGTAGAGTTCACAGAGATCGTTCTGGCGGTCGTTCTATCTAGGGAAAGCGATTTTAAGGAAAGACGCGGTGGGAGAGGGAGGGCATTTGGCGACGCACCTGGGCAATGCGATCGGGGTTGATTTCGGCGATCGCAACTCCCTTTTCCACCCCAGCATCGGCCAGCACCATGCCCCAGGGATCGATAATCATGGCGTGGCCGTGGGACTGGCGACGGGCGTTGTGAAACCCGGTTTGGGCCGGGGCAATCACGTAGCAGGTGTTTTCAATGGCGCGGGCTTGCAGCAGTATCTGCCAGTGGTCTTTGCCGGTGAACTCGGTAAAGGCGGCGGGGATCACCAGCACCTCGGCCCCCTGCTGCGACAGGTGGCGGTACAGCTCTGGAAAGCGCACGTCGTAGCACACCGACAGGCCCAATATGCCGAAGGGCTTAGAGGGGAAGGCATCGGGCAGCAGATGGCCCGAGATCACGGTGTTGGACTCGCGGTAGGTGTTGCCGTCGGGCAAATTCACGTCAAACAGGTGGACTTTTTCGTAGCGCAGCAGCTCTTGACCCTCGGGGGAAACCAGCAGCGCGGTGTTGAAGACCTTGCCCTCTTTGGCAGGCACGGGGTAGCCACCGCCAATTAGCGTCACCTGGTAGCGCTGGGCCATGGTCTTGAGAAAGGTTTCGCTGGCCTGGCTGATGGTGTCGGCCTGGGCGATCTTGGCGGCTTCGTCGCCTAAAAATGAGAAATTTTCGGGCAGGCTGACCAGCTCTGCCCCCTGGCGCACCGCTAAGTCAATTAGCTCCTCGGCCTGGGCCAAATTTTTGGCCAAGTCTGGCACACTGGTCATCTGTACGGCGGCGGCCCGATACGCTCTCATAAATTACCTGGCTGGAGATGAAGAAATCTGGAACTTAGCCGTTCCACAGACTCCAATTTTATTCGCTTGGGGGAACGGTTTGGCCAATTGCCCTCAAAACAGCCGAGGAATTATCTAGGGTTGTGGGCCAGGGCCAGAGACCACAGTTATCGCCCCACAGTTATCGCCCCACAGTTATCGCCCCACAGTTATCGACACAGTTATCGACACAGTTATCGACAGAGCCCCTGGCCCTACGCTGAGCGTAACGGGCGCATCAGCAGGGGTAGGCTGGGGCTGGCTGCTCTGCGCCGTACGCAGACTCTCTAGCAGCCAGGGCTGGGCCGAGG
Organism: Shackletoniella antarctica; assembly: GCA_003241845.1. Taxonomy (GTDB): domain Bacteria; phylum Cyanobacteriota; class Cyanobacteriia; order Phormidesmidales; family Phormidesmidaceae; genus Nodosilinea; species Nodosilinea antarctica. The sequence goes on from QBMN01000002.1 coordinate 11,196, forward strand.
CACCAGGGGCGGCCAGGGCCAAAAACTGCTGGGCGTAGACCACCTGGGCCATGGTGAGGGCGGTGTCTTGGGCGGTGCGGGGGAGGACTAGGGTGGCGCGATCGCCGGCTAGCTCTACGGTGGCGAGGCCATCGGCAGATTTGCCCACGGCGCTGTTGGCGGCGGTGGAGGTAAACGTAAAGGCTAGATCGCTGGCGGCTAGAGCTTTTTGCAGATCGGCTGTGGCCGTTGCTGGGCCTGCTGCTGGCTCGGCAGCAGGGCTAGGGTTGGCGGGAGCTTGGCGATTGGCAGCGATCGCCCGATTGCCCCGATACTCCTTTGCCTTGGCCTGGGCCTGATCGTAGTTAGCATCGCCTTCGGGAACGCTCTCTAGGGCAGCGATCGCCTGATCCCACAAACCGGCCACCTGCTGCCAATCGCCCTGGCTTTGGGCGCTTTGAGCCGCCACCGCTGCCTGCCAGCCCAGATCTTTGCCCTGCTGCCAGGGCGATACGGAAAGGTTGTTGAGCAAAATGTCAGAGTCGGCGGGGCCTAGGGCGGGGGCTTCGCGCAGGTAGGCGAGGCCAATCAGGGCGATCGCGATCGCCCCCACCCCGCCAATACTCCAGGCCAGGGGAGATTTTGCCAAAGACTGCACCATAGCTGCTTGCACCGTAGGGTAGACCCTTAATTTTTCAGCGGCGCAGGGGAAATAACCGGGTGGTTTTTAGAAAACTTTGGCGCTTAGATTTGGCGCTCAGGGCCAGAAGCCGCACCAGGGAAGCTCTGGCCCCAAAGTATAGCGATCGCCATGGCGCTGTCCCAGTTTTTGCCACTGGGACAGCGCCATGGCGTTGAGGTCAGATCAAACAGCTCAGATCGCCTGATTTCTGGCTAAACAGCAGGTTCTCGCGGTAGTCTACCGGGCAGTCGATCACCGCCGGTACGTCGTCTTCCAGGGCGGTCTTCAGAGTGGGGATGAAATCCTCCGCCGACTCAATTCGATAGCCCTTCAGCCCCATGGCCTCCGCCAGCTTGACAAAGTCGGGGTTGGTGAAGTGAATGTAGGTCGACTCGCCGTAGTAGTTCATCTGCTTCCACTCGATCAGCCCGTAGCCGCCGTCGTTAAAGATGATGGTGACAAAGGGCGTGCCCACCCGCAGGGCGGTCTCCAACTCCTGGCAGTTCATCATAAAGCCGCCGTCGCCGGTCACCGCCACCACCTTGCGGTTGGGGTGCACCAGCTTGGCCGCCAGCGCCCCCGGCAGAGCAATGCCCATGGCCGCAAAGCCGTTGGAGATCAGACAGGTGTTGGGGCGCAGGCAGTGGTAGTTGCGGGCCATCCACATTTTGTGGGCACCCACGTCAGAGATCACAATGTCTTCGGCGTCGAGCACCTGGCGCAGGTCGTAGATCAGCTTTTGGGGCTTGATCGGAAAGCCGTAGTCGTCGGCGTACTGCTCATAGTCGGCCCGAATTTCGTCGCGAATTTTAAGGCTGGTGGGTTCAGGGCGGCCCTGGCGCTTTACCCGCTTGAGAATTTCTTCTAGCGAGTCAGAGATGTCGCCAATGACTTCTACCTTGGGAATGTAGCTGCTGTCGACCTCGGCGTGGGTGAGGTTGACGTGCAGAATGGGTAGATTGCCGTCGGGGTTCCACTTTTTGGGCGAATACTCGATTAGGTCATAGCCCACGGCAATAATCAGATCGGTCTGCTCCATGGCGCAGCTGATGTAGTCGCGCTGCTGCAAACCCAGCGACCACAGCGCCAGCGGGTGGGTGTAGGGAATCACCCCCTTGCCCATAAAGGTATTGGCCACCGGAATGTTGAGCTGGGTGGCAAACTCGGTGAGGGCTTCGCTGGCGCTGGCGCGAATCGCCCCGTTGCCCACCAAAATCATTGGGTTGCTGGCTTGAGAAATCGCCACCGCCGCCTGCTGAATGCTCTGGAGCGAGGCGTAGGTTTTCTCCTGGCTGTCTCTGCGCAGGGCTGCCCCCAGCACCTCCATTTCGGCGATGTTTTCGGGCAGGTCGATGTGGACTGCGCCGGGTTTTTCGGCCTGGGCGATCTTGAAAGCCTTGCGCACAATTTCGGGGGTAATGCTGGGCCGCACAATCTGAGCGTTCCATTTGGTGACCGGGGCAAACATGGCCACCAGATCGAGGTACTGGTGCGACTCAATGTGCATGCGATCGGTGCCCACCTGGCCGGTGATCGCGACTAGGGGGGCGCGATCTAGGGTAGCGTCGGCTACGCCGGTCATTAGGTTGGTGGCACCAGGGCCGAGGGTAGAGAGGCACACCCCGGCCTTGCCCGTCAGCCGTCCGTAGACGTCGGCCATAAAGGCCGCCCCCTGCTCGTGGCGGGTGGTGATGAACTGAATGGACGATCGCTTCAGCGCTTGCAACAGCTGGAGGTTTTCTTCTCCGGGCAGGCCAAAGATGTATTCGACGCCTTCGTTCTCAAGGCACTGGACTAGGAGTTCGGCGGTATTCATGGTGTGGTTTTGGGGGTATGGATAGTCGAGAAAAGCGGGGACGAAAACAGATGGGGTGAGGGCAGGCTAGGGAAAAATTGGGCGGCTAGCGGAGCTATATCAAGTCCAAATTGGGACAAGTCCAGCTCGGGACCTGTAGGTTTTCCACGGGTAGAACCCTGCTGCTGGCCTGGGATTGGGTCTACTTAACCCAGACGGTTTTGATGTTGACAAACTCATGTATGCCCTGGCGACCTAGCTCTCTGCCATAGCCTGAACGCTTAATACCGCCAAAGGGCAGGCGCGGGTCAGACTTCACCAAACCATTAATAAAGACTGCCCCAGCCTCTAGCTCGGCAATCAGGCGATTTTGCTCGGCGGGGTCTTGGCTCCAGCCGCTGGCCCCGAGGCCAAAGGGAATGTCGTTGGCCCGGGCGATCGCCTCATCCAGGCTACTCACCCGAAACACCAGGGCCACCGGGCCAAAGAACTCTTCCTGGTCGGCGGGGGTGCCGGGGGGCAGCGCCGCCAGAATAGTGGGCGGAAACCAGTTGCCGCCCTGCCATTCCCCTGGCAGCTGAGCCTTGAACGCCGCGACATTGCCGCCAATCAGCGCCTTGCCGCCCTGATCCAGGCAGGCCTTGACCTGCTGCTCTAGCTCGGCGGCAATGCTGGGGGTGGCCAGGGGGCCAATGGCCACGCCGTCATCCAGGGGATTGCCAATCTTGAGGGCAGCAAACTTTTCGGTGAGGCCCTGCTCAAAGCGATCAGCAATCGATTCGTGGACGATAAACCGTTTGGCGGCAATACAGGTTTGGCCATTGTTGAGCAGGCGCGAGGCGGCGGCGGTGGCGATCGCACTCTCCAAATCGGCGCTGGGCATGACAATGAACGGGTCGCTGCCACCCAGCTCTAGCACGGTTTTTTTGAGGTTTTGGCCGCAGGCGGTGGCCAGGCTAATGCCCGCCGGTTCGCTGCCGGTGAGGGTGGCGGCCTTGATGCGATCGTCGGTGACGAGTTTGGCAATGCGATCGCCCCCGATCAGCAGGGTTTGAAATGCTCCCTCGGGCAGCCCCGCCTTCTGAAACACATCTTCAATCGCCAGGGCGCACTGGGGCACGTTGGAGGCGTGCTTGAGCAGGCCCACATTGCCCGCCATCAGCGCTGGGGCGGCAAATCGAAACACCTGCCAAAAGGGGAAGTTCCACGGCATCACCGCTAGCACCGGGCCAAGGGGCTGGTAGCGTACAAAGCTGCGGCTGGCGTCGGTGGTGGCGGGTTCGTCGGCCAAAAACTCGGCCCCGTGGTCGGCGTAGTAGCGGCAGACCAGGGCGCTTTTTTCGACCTCGGTCACAGCGGCGGCCAGGGGCTTGCCCATTTCTAGGGTCATGATTTTGGCGTAGGCCGCCTTGTTGTCGTCGAGCACCTGGGCGGCCTGACGCAGCCAGGTGGCCCGCTGGTCGAGAGTGGTGTGGCGGTAGGTGGCAAAGGTGCTGGCCGCTAGGGCCAGCTTTTGGTCTAGATCGGTATCTCCCAGGGGCGCAAATTCTTTCAGAACTGCTCCGGTGGCGGGGTTAACACTGGCGATGGGCATGATTTGACCTCCTGTTGGTCAACGGGGGTCGGCGGCTTTGGCTTGCTGGTTTCTGTAGGCGCAGCCATGTCGCGGTCACAGCCATCCTGCGATCGCAGCCGTTGAGCCGCGACCCCAGAGCCATTCCCAATCTTGGGTCTAAGTTTCGACAACCCCAGATCAGGCCATTCGCGGGCTGCGTTAGCCCTTGAAGCCAGTAAAGCGTCAGCAATCAACCCCTAGAACAAGTCTCTTCTAACTGTGCCCTGAAGCACAAAAAGTTATCTACCTATCCTATTACTTCTGCACAAAACATAGTGTTATGTAATGATGACGCAAATTTGGCCTTTTTAGGCTTTTTTAGCGGCCTTGGGCTGCTCTTCAGGGGCACCAAAGCTAGCCCTAGGCCAGGGGTTGGCCAGCAGAGCCGTGGCGCCGTCGCGCCCCAGGGGCTTAGCAAACAAATAGCCCTGACCTCGCTGACAGCCCATGGCCCGCAGCCGATTTAGCTGGGTTTGGGTCTCGATACCCTCGGCCACCAGATCCATCCTGAGTTTTTGGCCGAGGGCAATAATGGTGTGTACGATCTCCTGTTCATCACCGCTCTGATCCATCCGGCCCACAAACGACTGGTCAATTTTCAGCGTGTCGGTCGGAAAGCGGTGCAGATAGCTCAGCGACGAATATCCGGTGCCAAAATCGTCAATGGCCAGCTTGAGACCCAGCCCCTTGAGCCGGTGCATCAGCTCAGTGGCCCCATCCACATCGCGCATGATCATGCTCTCGGTGATCTCGAGCTGCACCCGGTTGCCGCCTAGCTCTAGCTCCCGCAGGGTATCGCCAAACTGCTCTACCAAATCTGTCTGGTGAAACTGGCGGCGCGACAGGTTAATGCTCATGGTCAAGGGATGGTCGGGGAACTGCTGTTCCCAGGCCTTGAGCTGAGCACAGGCGGCCCGAAAGATCCACTGGCCCAGGTGTACGATCAGCCCGGTCTCTTCGGTGACTTGAATAAACTGCCCCGGCGACACAAAGCCCTCTTCAGGGCGGTACCAGCGCACCAGCGCTTCAAACCCGGTAATCTGACCGCTCTGAAGACACACAATCGGCTGGTAGTGGAGCAAAAACTCATCATTTTCAAAGGCGCTGAGCAGATGGCTCTCCAGTTCTAGGCGGCGCACCGCCGCCTAGTGCATGGTGCTGGCAAAGATCTCGTAGCGATACTCGTTGAGCGCCTTGGCCCGATACATGGCGGTGTGGGCGTCGCGCAGCAGATCTTGGGGCGTGGGCGGATGGTCGCCGTGGGCCATGGCCACCCCCATAGAGCTGGCCACCGAGAGCCGCCGCCGCGCCAGCGAAAATGGCTCTGAAAGCTCGGTTTGTAGACGGTTGAGCCACTGGTCGACGGTGGGCTGGTCGTGCCCCGGCAGCAAAAAAGCAAACTCGTCGCCCCCCACCCGCGCCAGCTGGGCCGAGGCAGGCAAAAACTGCCGCAGCCGCTGGCCAATGGTTTGCAGCACGCGATCGCCACTCGTATTTGGCAAGTGAAGCAGTAGCAAAATTAACACACTCACGGCTGCCAGCACCGCCGCCCCGCTGGGCCAGATAAATACTCGAATGAGTGTTGCCTTCATAGCTAGAACGAACCCTAGAGCAGTGATAGAACTCCTGCCCCCTGCGATCAAGACGCGTTAACGCCGCCTTTCTACCATCGGGAACTCTAGTGTGATTCTTCACTTCCTAGGTTTTATTCGATACTCTGCTGCCTAGGCTTTTACGCAAGCTTTATGGTCGAGTAAAGCTCCGAAGGGTCGTGCTGGCTGCGGCCCTAGCTGGGGAGAAAGTCTGTCATTTGCTGCGCCAAAATTGACCTCACCATTGACCGCAATTCCTCCAGCATTAAAAACTTGTTAAGAGAAGGCTCTACTATCCTGTTCCCCGGATATGCTTGGACGCAAGATACCTCCTAACTGCGTCTCCAGCCCTGTCTGACTCCCTCTGTTGGTGTCATGAGACGGGGCTGCTACTTTTAGGAGGCGCTAATAGTAGGCGCTAAAGCCTCAGGCTTGAAAAGTAAAAAAATTGAACGTAAAAACCTAGCAGGTAGAACCATAGTCACGTGGTGTCGAGCATAGGTGTTGGGCGAGAGCAGCGGGCAAAGGTTAAGATTTTCCCGCTGCGGGAACCGCCGCCCCAGGCCCGTCCCTAAAGGGATTTAGCTCGTTATGCGTAAGATGGCTTTAAAGAATGTAATTGCAGATACAAATTTATGGTGTTAGGGTGAAAAACTGTTCGACCTAATCGCGAATAGACCCTGAAAGTCAGCTTTTTTCGCCCCAGTTGTTGAGCAAGCGCCGCTGCTGGGGTCGCTGCTTTCTATTGCCCATGGTTTTAGCTTGCAGCTGGCTCTACCCCTGGGTAGAACTAGCTGATGCCGTGGGTGTCGATTTCAGCACAATCATAAATGACGTTATTTGCCTTTTTTTGGGCTGCACTGCTACCACATCATCCTGTCATCGTTCATTTGCCTAAGTTCTCGGCGCTGTTAGCGGCTAGTCCCTACGCAGATGCATTTTCACGACTCCAGGCACAACCCCAGCCCCGTCCCCAGGACGCAATAGCCTCGCGCCCCCATTCACCTCTGCATTTGCAAGCCCCAGGGCAAACTCCAGTCTACGAGCCGCTTCAGCTAGAGCCTCAGCTGTTTTGGCCTGAGAAGGCTGACGTTGACTGGCACCGCTGGAGCGCCGCCGCCGCCGTGGCAATTGTGGCGCAGCCCCATAGTGCTGCCCACATGGCTAGCGACATTACCCAGCTCAGCCCCGCTGCTGGCCCCTGCGGCGACTACGACAACTCTGCCCTAGACAAGGCTGCCGCTGACGGGTTCACGATTCAGGTGAACAATCTAGCTATTGGACAGGTGGCCTCTCGCCAGGCAGCCGTGGCCGTGGCCGCTCAGCTGCGTGATGCGGTGCCTCTACTCGAAGCTAACCCCGATGGTCTAACCCCCAGCCTGAGCAGCACTGAAGCCAGTGGTCAGGTAAACGGGCAAACGGTATTTAGGCTGCCTGACCCAGCTCAGCATTTATCTAGCGCTAGTAGCGAACAGGCCGCCCTGCAAGCTACCCAGTGGGTAAATAATCTACGCCTCGCCTTTGGGGCCAATTCCCTCGACCCTAGCCAGGTACAAATGGTGGCCCACGGCCTGGGCGAAACCCATCAAACCATAGGTGGCACGGCTTCGTGGTATGGCCCTTATTTTCACGGGCGGCAGACGGCCACGGGCGAAACCTTCAATCAGCATGAACTCACCGCAGCCCACAAGACGCTGCCCTTTGGCACCTATCTCAAGGTGCGCAACCAGCTCAACGGCAAGACTGTGGTAGTGCGCGTCAATGATCGCGGCCCCTATGTGGGCGATCGCTCTCTAGATCTCTCCTACGCCGCTGCTCAGTGCCTTGGGGGCGACCATGTGGGCTTGATTCCCTACCAGGCGACAATTTTGGCACCGGGGTTTCCCTACGCCTGGCGTCAGGAAGTAGTTGCAGCTTTGCCCTAGGGAGCGGTAGCTAGGCCCGCCACTTAAGCAGCTGGGTTTTGACTGGGGTGACAAACTCTCGGTCCTCGGCCTGCGATCGCTGATACTCTTTTTTGAGCTGGTAGTACCAGCGGGCCAGGGTGTCAGAGTCTTTGATCAGTCGCAGCACTGACTCGTGCTTGAGCCCCTCCTGCTGCTTGATCACCACATCGCGGTCTTGGCCCAAAAACGAGCGAATCATGGTCGGCACAATGGGCTTGAGCAGGTTGCCCCAGGGCAGATCCCAGTACAGCTCAAAGGTGACGTCGGTTTGGTCGTCGGTGAGGGGGGTGACGGTCGTGAGGTTAACCACCCGGTGCTTGGCGGTGGTGGTCTCTTCAGTGCGCACGCCGGGCAGGTAAAAGATAATTTCGTTCTCGGGTACGCCGCCGATCAGCCAATAGCCGTAGCCCATGTTGTCACCCATGCGGTGCTTGCGCATGGTGAAGCCGTAGGTGGAGGGGTCAAACCACTTGATCTCATCGTTGAGGGTGGCCCCGCGCCACCACCACGAGCGATGCACAAAGGGCGAGTGGGCCGGATCCATCAGCCCTACCACGGCGTGGTCGATGTAGCAGGGAAAGCGCATCGTGTAGGTGATGTTGGGCTTCACGTCGTCGCCAAAACCGGGCACGCGAGGGATGTCGAAGTGGGGCGACTGGGGATTGGCTGGGTCAGCCATGTAGACCCACACATTGCCCTGCACCTCTTTGACCTCGTAGCGGTTCACATCAAAGCGGCTTAAGTCTATCTGCTGCTCGGGCATCAGCGACGGAATCTCGGTGCAGCTGCCGTTTTCGTTGAAGCGCCAGCCGTGGTAGCAGCACTCGACCTCGGTGCCGTCGAAGCGGCCACAGCTGAGGGGCACGGCCCGGTGGGGGCAGATATCGCGCAGAGCAAAGGCTTTGCCCTGGTCTGTACGGCCAAAGAGAATTGGCTCGTTGAGCAGGGTTTTGGCCACCATCTTGCCTCGCTTCAGCTCGTGGCTAGGCATGGCGTGGTACCAAATGTTGCGCAGCAGGTAGATGTCGTTGGCGGCAACCACAGGTTTTCTAGGGGGTTAAAAATTGAGGCAATCAATACTGTAGCAGAGGCCCGGCAGCGATTATGGGTGTCCACAGGCCAGTACTTACAGGCCCAGTCCGACCCCTGAGCTACTGCTGATAAACGCCAGGGGAATCTAATCCTGCGAAGATTCCCTTGCCGTTGACGGCTGATTACCCCACCGCCTGGGGGTCTTGCACTTGCTTGAGCTGTTCGCGTAGAGGTGGGCCTTCGATCACCTCAGTCTCTAGCAGCTGCTGGGCTAGGGTTTCGAGCAATTCCCGGTTTTGTTTGAGAATGCCGAGCGCGCGCTGGTGGCCTGCTTCAACTAGAGATTTCACCTCTTCATCGATCGCTCTGGCGGTTTCTTCGCTGATGGGGCGGCGGGCGTTGGGCATGCCGCCATCGAGGAAGGTATTGCGCTGGCCGCGATCGTAGGCGAGGGGGCCAAGCACATGGCTCATGCCGTAGGTGGTGACCATTTGCTCAGCCAGATCGGTGGCCCGCTGGAGGTCGTTGGCGGCTCCGGTGGTAATGCTGCCAAAAACCACTTCTTCCGCTGATCGCCCGCCCAGCAGCGTGGCAATTTGCCCCTTTAGCTCGTCCTCATCCCGCAGGAACCGATCTTCGGTGGGCAGTTGCAGGGTGTAGCCCAGAGCCGCCATGCCGCGCGGCACGATGGAGATTTTTTCGATCTCGTCAGTGCCGGGCATCATTGCCCCCACCAGGGCGTGGCCGACTTCGTGGTAGGCAACGATTTTCTTTTCTTTGTCGTTGAGCACGCGGCTCTTTTTCTCTAGACCCGCCACCACCCGCTCGATCGCCTCGCTAAAGTCTTCTTGCTCGACTAGGGTGCTGTTGCGGCGGGCGGCCAGCAGGGCGGCTTCGTTGACTAGGTTGGCCAGGTCGGCCCCGGCAAAGCCAGGGGTGCGGGTGGCGGTGGTCTTGAGGTCTACGGTGTCGGCCAGCTTCACATCCTTGGCGTGGATTTTGAGAATGGCTTCGCGGCCCTTGAGGTCGGGGCGATCAACCAGCACCTGGCGATCAAAGCGACCGGGGCGCAGCAGGGCAGGGTCGAGGGTTTCGGGGCGGTTGGTGGCGGCCAGCACAATCACGGTGGTGTCGCCGGCCTCAAAGCCATCCATCTCGGTGAGCAGCTGGTTGAGGGTTTGCTCGCGCTCATCGTTGCCGCCGTACATGCCATTGCTGGAGCGCGACTTGCCGATCGCATCGAGTTCGTCAATGAAAATAATGCAGGGAGACTGCTTCTTGGCCTGATCAAACAGGTCTCGCACGCGGGATGACCCGACACCAACGAACATTTCGACAAACTCGGAACCCGAAATGCTAAAGAAAGGCACCCCTGCCTCCCCCGCAACGGCCTTGGCCATCAGGGTTTTTCCGGTGCCTGGCGGGCCAACTAGCAGCACTCCCTTGGGAATTTTGGCCCCTAGGTCGGTGAAGCGCTTGGGGGTTTTGAGAAAATCGACCACTTCTACCAGTTCGGTCTTGGCCTCTTCGACCCCGGCGACATCGTCAAAGGTGATTTTGCCCGCGTCGCCTTCCACATAGACCTTGGCCTTGCTCTTGCCAATGGAGAGCGCCCCCTGGGGGCCACCGCCGTTGCGGGCGATAAAGAACCGCCATACGCCAATGAAAATCAGCGGCGGAATTACCCAGCCCAGCAGGCTGCTAAACCACTGGCCCTTGGGCGGCGGCACGGCGGCAAACTCGACGCCGTTGTCTTCGAGCAGCTGGGGCAGTTGCAGATCAAAAATGGGCGTGGTGCTATAGACATCCCCCGCTTCGCCCGTGGTGGGGTCTTTGACCTGGTAGCGAATCTCGTTTTGACCCACCGAAGCCCGCACCACCTCTTGCTCTTGGATGCGGTGGATGAACATGCTGTAGGGTTCGCGGGCAGTCTGGTTGCCAAAGAAGCTAGAGAACGCGATGTTGAGCAACAGCAGGCCCGTGGCGGCCCAGAGAACGATATTGGCAATTTGGCGCGATCGCGGCGGCTGAGGGTTTTTGTTAACAGGCATAGGGATTTTGAATTGGCGATTTTAGATGTTGGTGGGGCGATCTCCCAGCATAGAAGGGGATCGCTCGTAGGGTGAGTTAGGCGCTACCAGCCTTTGTGCTATTCAGGCATCCTAGGGGCACCCACCGCTAGGAAATTTCACTTAACTAAAATCCACATCAACAGTGGTTTTGGCGGCATCGGGGGCATCAGAACGCAGACCAGACTGCTTTTTATTGGTCAACCCCGACAGCATGATCTGCGACATGGCTGCGATAAAGATAGAGGCCACCGCCGCGTCATCGATCCAGCCGAGGATGGGGATGAAGTCGGGGGAAATGTCGATGGGGCTGAGCAGGTACAGCAGCGTGGCACCCGCTACAATCCAGCGGTACTTAGGGTGCTCAAGGGTGCGCTTATACCAGTCATAGAAGGATTGAGCGGTGGAGTTCATGGGGGTGCCGTTGAATGCAATGGCTTTATGGTGCCACGGAACCCATGGTTTGCTCCTTGGTGGATTGCCGCCCGGTAACTGGGCGAGGGCCGAACCCTACACCGCCCGTAGGTGCCAGGCGCGGGGCTGCAAAAAGGTATACAGCCCCGCCAGCGAGAGGGTGGTGCCCAGGCCCGAGTGGCCGCGACCGCTCCAGGGCAGGCGGGGGCTGACGCGATCGCAGCAGTTCCAGTAGGCCGATCCAGTTTTTAGCTGCCGCAGCATGGCGATCGCCCGCTCCCGCTCCGTCCCATACACCGCCGCCGTTAGGCCGTAGGGCGTATCGTGCATCAGCGCCACAGCTTCCTCGTCGCTGGCCACCCGCTGAATGCCGATCACCGGGCCAAAGGTTTCTTCCTGCATCACCGTCATGGTGTGGTCAACCTCGGTGAGCACGGTGGGGGCAAAGTACCAGCCGGGGCGATCCAGTTGTTCCCCGCCGCAGAGTAGGGTGGCCCCCTTGGCGAGGGCATCCGCCACCTGGTCAGCCAAGACATGCAGCTGGGGCTTGCGGCTCACCGGGCCGAGATAGGTATCTGGATCAGTGGGGTCGCCCAGCTTGAACCCCTGCACCGTTGCCATAAACGCTTCTAAAAACTCGTCGTAGACATCGGTGTGGACGTAGATGCGCTCCACCGCGCAGCAGCTCTGGCCGTTGTTGTAGAAGGCCCCATCGGCCAGCCCCGCCGCCGCCGCTGCCACCTTCGCGTCGGAGCAAACGTAGGCCGGATCTTTGCCACCCAGCTCAAGCTGCACACGAATTAATTTGGCAGCAGCGGCCACCGCGATTTTTTGCCCGGTGGCGTAGGAGCCGGTGAAAAATATGCCGTCGATAGGCTGCTCTAGCAGAGCTGCCCCAGTCAGCCCGGCACCAACAACCGAAATGAAAATGTCTTGGGGAATGCCGGACTCGTGGAGGAGGGATGCGATCGCCCCCCCGGTCAACACAGTAAACTCCGACGGCTTATACAGCACCGCATTGCCCATCAGCAGCGCGGGGATGAATACATTACCCCCGACAAAATAGGGATAGTTCCAGGCGGAAATGTTGGCGATCACCCCCAGCGGGTCATGGCCGATCACCTCTTCCAGCGTCCCCATCCCCGTCAGTGCGTTGGCTGGCTCGTAGTAGACGAGATCGGGAGCGAGAACTTTAGCGGCATTCTCCACAAAGAAATCAATCCGCCCCGGCACCGCCAAAATCTCACTGCGCGACTGGGTAATGGGCTTACCCGTTTCTGAGGTCAGCAGCGCCGCTAGGGCATCGACCCGCTCCACCAGCAATGATCGAAACCGCAGAATGGACTGGATGCGATCGGCCAGGGGCAGCGCCGCCCAGTCTGGCTGTGCCCGTCGCGCCTGGGCATATTTCTGGGCGACGGCGGCGCTGTCGTCAATGGGTAGTTCATGCACTAGCGCTTCAGTGGCCGGGTTGATGACAGAGAGAGCGTCAGCCATGGGGATGAGAAATTCTGCAGGTGATGGGATTTGCCAAGATGAGTAATCTGTTGACCCAAGGGTTAATGGTGGGCGATGCCCACCCTACGGCTTGAAATGTCCCCAGAGCGGCAATAAGTTAATGGTGCATCGCTGCGCGGATGCACCCTACGGTTGGAGGGGAGCACGCGCAGGGTGATTCAGAAGGCATCTTGGTAGATGGCATAGAAATCTTTTTCTACAACAGGGCGAGGATTCAGCGGATGGCAGCCATCCTTAATCGCCACCGCCACCAGTGGATCGAGACCATCTGGGGGCACCCCCAACGCCCCCAGCGAAGTCGGAATCCCAATCGACTCCGACAGCCCCACAATCCACTCCACAAACTCTTGCCCGTCGGTAGCCTCTGGCTTTACAACCCTAGCCATGCGCAAGAATTGCGCCGGGGCAGCGACGAGGTTAAACCGCATGGCGGCAGGCAGCATAATGCCATTGGCCAACCCGTGATGGGTGTCGTAAACCGTGGAGAGGGCGTGGGCGCACGAATGAGTGACGCCGAGGCCCTTTTGAAAGGCGATCGCCCCCATCATCGACGCATTTAGCATCCCCCCCCGCGCCAACCGGTGAGCCGCCGCCGTCGCCTCGTCAAAGCTCGCTCCCTCCCGGAGCCGCTGGGCAAAGTCTACGCAGGCCTTCAAATTCTGCGCCACCAGATAGATCCCCTCTAGGGCAATACCATCGCAGAGCGGGTTAAAGCCCTTGGCCAAAAACGCCTCAATCAGGTGCGTCAGCGCATCCATGCCTGTGGCAGCAGTGATTTTGGCGGGCAGCCCCAGCAGCAGCTCTGGGTCGGCCAGCACCACCCTGGGCAACAGCTGCGGGTCGAACATGATCTTTTTGGCGTGGGTGTCGTCGTCAGAGATCACCGTGCTGCGGCCTACCTCGCTGCCGGTGCCCGCTGTGGTCGGGAGGGCGATAATTGGCGGGATGGGTTGATCGATAGGGCGAGTGCTGGCACCGTCTTCGTAGTCGAACAGGTGGCCGGGGTGGTGGGCCATCAGGGCGATCGCCTTGGCCACATCCATGGGCGCACCGCCGCCCACCGCCACAATGCCGTCAGCCCCGTGAGCTTTCCAAGCCTCAACCCCGGCGTTGACCTGGGAAACTACTGGGTTGCCCCAGACGCCGCTAAAAGTAGCGGCTCCAAAGGACGCCAGAGAAGTTTCTAGCTCAGGAAACCAGGGCAGCTGGGCGACATCTTTATCGGTGATGATCAGAACACGCTGAATGCCTAAGGTAGTAAGCTCGGCGGCGAGTTCGTGGCGCGCCCCCGGCCCGAAGCGTATGCGGGTGGGGAAGTTGTAGGTGTGGATCATTAAATATTCACGTATTGGTTCATTTCCCAGGCGGTAACCTGGGCGTTGAAGGCGTTCCATTCCTTCGCTTTCATTTCTAAAAAGGTTTTGGCCCCCAGGTCGCCCAGGGTCTCCATCAGCAGCGCATCCTGCTTCAGGGCCTCCATCGCTTCGTGGAGGTTGGCGGGTAAGGTCTGTAAATCGGGGAACTCGTCGGCGCGGGCAAACAGGTTTTCGTCGATGCGCTGGCCGGGGTCGATCTGCTGCTTGATGCCCTCTAGCCCAGCGGCGAGAATGCCAGCGCTGGCCAGGTAGAGGTTCACAGCGCCGTCGATCATGCGGCACTCAAAGCGGCCCGTGTCGGGAATGCGAATTAGGTGGGAGCGGTTGTTGCCGCCGTAGGAGATGTAGCGCGGGCTCCAGGTGCTGCCACTGGCGGTGGTGCTGGCCCCCAACCGACGATAGGAGTTGCAGGTGGGGGCGCAGAGGGCCGTGAGGCCTTTGCCGTGGGCCAGCACGCCGCCCAAAAAGTGGTAACCCACGGGAGATAGGCCGCCCGCGTCGGCCCCTTCGGCAAAGGCATTGGTGTCGCCCTGCCACAGGCTGTTGTGCACGTGGCCGCCGTTGCCCGTGATGTGGCTAAAGGGCTTGGGCATAAAGGTGGCGATAAAGCCCCGCTGCTCGGCCAGGGTTTTGACCATGTACTTGAAGAAAACGTGGCGATCGCAGGTCGTCCGCGCATCGCTGTAGCCCCAGTTCAGCTCAAACTGGCCGTTGGCATCTTCATGGTCGCACTGGTACGGCCCCCAGCCCAGGTCTTCCATATAGGTGACGACGGTGGAGATCAGGTCAAACTGGCGCATCAGGTTGAGCTGGTCGTAGCAGGGGCGCTCGGCGGTGTCTTTGGGGTCGGCGATTTCGTACCCTTTCTCGGTCTGCCGCAGCAAGAAAAACTCGGCCTCAACTCCGGTTTTGTAGGTATAGCCCAGGGCCGTCGCCTGGTCGATCACCCGGTTGAGCATCATTCTGGGCGCGGCGGGGAAGGGTGCGCCCTCAAAGTAGACATCGCTGGCCACCCAGCCCACGGTCGGTTCCCAGGGCAGCTGAATCAGCGAGTCGGGGTCGGGCACCACGGCGATCTCCGCCGCCTCTGGCCCCAGGCCCAGGTTCGACGCAAAAGAGCAGAAAAATGCGCCGTCTTTTTCGACCCCAGCAATCTGCGAGGCGGGCACCAGCTTGGCCCGAGTGCCCCCCAGCAAATCGGTGTAAGACACCAGGAAAAACTTGATGCCGAGGGCCTTGGCCCTTTCCGCCAGGCTTTGCACCTGGGTTAACATGCTGACCATAGAACGACTCCGAGCGTTTCAGCCTAGTAAAACAGGCTGGCGAAGGCGATTTTGTAGCTGTAGATACGGCTGAAGGCGGGGGCGATCGCCCAGCAATTCGTCAGCCGGTTAGCGGGGTTTGCGCTCAAGGGCGCGATCGTAGGCCGGGTCATGCCCCGCAAAGCTCAAGATTACGACTCGCTTAGGTGCAGGTGTTTCGTAGATGCGATACACCAGTCGATAGGCAACCCCGTTCCAATCGATCTCCACGGCACGGTAGTTGGCCAACTCGCCTCTGAGGCTGTGGTTTGGCAATCCTAGGCATCGGTAGGGGTCTGCAATCAGCACAGATTGCCTAATGTCTTCAAAAATTTCCAGAATATCAGGCGTCAACTCACGCAGGTCTTGCTCTTCTACCAGTCTATGGCTCTTGATCAGGTATCTCGATTTCAAAACCGCGCTCCCTCAACCGCTGGCATGCACCATCAACGTCAACCTCTTCCCCTGCTTCGATGACGGTTATCCACTTGCTGGGGTCATCGAGGTCTGGGATGCGCTCGATCGCCCTAGCCTCGGCAGACTTTTTGGCCGCAGGGGGCTGATCCGGCGATCGCCGCTTCCAGGCCAAGTAGGCCACAAAGTCTTGAATCACGCGCAGTTCATCCACCGAGAGGGTATACAGCTGCTCAGTGATTTGGTCAACTAGGGGATTTGCTGCGGTGTCTTGCATAGCAATAGGCCAATGAAGAGACTCATCTAATAGCGGCCTAGGGCCGATCTGTCAATACTCATCTGCGAGTACTACTCAATTGCATCAATAGCAGTTAAGAATTCATCTACCGCATCAAATTGGTCGTGGTACATGGCATAGCGGCAAAAGAGATCGAGCGGCAGCTCAGGCAGCAGTTGACTCTGCGCCATCCGGACGTAACCCGCACCATCCTGCTGCAATCCATACAGGGCCAGTACCCCGTCTTCCCAAAACCATACTTCGGCAACTCCCATGCGGCGATAGCCTTCTAGCTTGTCGATGCCGCCGCTCGTAATCACCACCTCCAGCACCAGGTCAGGATAGGGATTCCGCACGCCCAGGTTATAGGCTTCGTCAGGTTCGCTGCGAACACCGAGAGCTTCATCGCCCAGCGAGGGGCCACCCCGCCCATAAAAGCGAATTCGCTTAGCTCGCATGTAGGCTTCAAGCAGCATTCTCAGAATGGTTTTGAAGTCCTCATGGTCATCACTGATCGGCATGATTTCGAGCGTATTGTCGAGATAACGAAACTTGACCCCCGACACAGCATCAAAGGCTTTGTCGATCACCTCAAACTGCTGCCAACTTACCTTGGGGAAAATCTGGGCTTCGCGGATGCGGGGCGGAATGACTGACGTGACCATGGAGAATCTATCCAACAAGCACAATCCCATTGTATCTGGCTGGTTAGCGATGCATCGGCTAGGTTCTGGTGGCGGTGTCTACACCAGCGGGGTATCCACCAGTAAAACCAGCTGAGCACTTGCCAGATCAGACTTTCGTCCTAATTTTGAGCACACTAAACCTCATTCAAGTCCAGAAGTGGACTTCTGCCTGCGGGAAAACTACAGATCCCAAGCTGGACTTGGTATATTTGCCAATCTCGAAAAAGTCTGGGATAACTTGATATGACAAGTTTGGCGCGCCGCCTCTAGAGCCACGTAAACCAGGCTTGTTCGTCACGGCTGAGCGAGATTACACCCCGAGCGTAGATCTGAAGGCTGGGTTTAACCCATGGATATTTTGGTTGTTCAACATGTTGAGGCCGACCCCGTCGGCATTTTGGGCCGATACCTAGAGGTCAATGGAGCCTGGCTGCATACCTGGCTGGTGCCCCAGCGGTCAACGCCGCCCCACGGAACCTACGACGGGCTAATTGTGCTTGGCGGCCCGATGAATGCCTGTGACGACGAGAATTTTCCCTATTTGGCGCGGGTGGTGGAGCTTATTCAGCAGTTCCATAGGGAAGGTAAGCCAGTGCTGGGCCTTTGTCTGGGGGCACAGCTCATCGCCCGCGCCTTTGGCGGCCGGGTCTACCAAAATGAAAAACCAGAGCTGGGGTTTACCTCACTTTTCCCGGTGGCGGGGGCCGAAGAGCCCTGGCTGCAAGACTATCCGCCGGGCATGCCGGTGATGCAGTGGCACTTTGATACCTTCGAACTGCCGGTGGGGGCTAAACTGCTGCTGACCAATGAGGTCTGCACCAATCAGGCGTTTCGCATGGGCAGCAACATCTACGGTTTGCAGTTTCACCCTGAGGTGACACCTGAAATTGTGATGAACTGGATCGCCTTTAAGACAGAATGGATTGAGGCCAACTATCCTCACCTGTTTGAGCAGCTGCGGGAACAGCTGGTGTTGCACTGGGTGCAGGCGGCTCAGTTTACCGAAAAGCTGGCCAACGCCTGGTATGACCAAGTGGCGACCACCGCCCAACCAAATCGTCGGTAAACGCAGCGGGTGATCAGAAAAGTTAATCCCACCGTAGTTTAATTGGATTAACCCTAGCCTCCTCGTCATTCCAAACGAAGGTAACGCCATGGAGCGCGAAATATACATCCATGCTCTATGGTGTAGGCAATATATATTTATATCGTCAACGCATACTGCCGTTAAGTGCCTTGAGCAAAAGCGGCAGAGAGCTTTGAAGCGGTCTCTGGGGAGGATCGCCCAAAAAATGAAGTTCTACTAAGCTTGTAGCTAGAGGGTTTGACTCAGTCAAAGCGATCGCTCGAAGAAATCATGGAGTCCATGAGCGACTATGCTCAGTCCCAAGGGTTAACCCTCAAAACTCTAGAATCTCTCTTGAATAAGAATTTGCTAGTACTCCATCCATCCCAAGAGACTCAGATTGTGACTCTAGAGGATTAGCTAAAGAGCCAATGAAAAAACCTCAGACTGTTAAATCTCTAGAAGACCTTGGTAGAGTTAGACTCTCCAAAAGCTTTTTCATGCGAGAGTTCCTCTATTCTGAGATTTCTCAAATTGAAGGTATTCCAAATACCCCTGACAATCCAGATCTAGCCGTTGAAGCCGGTGGCAACCTCTGCGAAAAAGTATTGGAGCCTATTCAAAATGCACTTGGGCGCATTGCTATCCGTTCAGCCTATCGATCATGCGCTGTGA
The DNA here is from genome assembly GCA_003241845.1 of Shackletoniella antarctica. Lineage (GTDB taxonomy): Bacteria > Cyanobacteriota > Cyanobacteriia > Phormidesmidales > Phormidesmidaceae > Nodosilinea > Nodosilinea antarctica. The sequence goes on from QBMN01000002.1 coordinate 29,633, forward strand.
ATGCAAAAGGTGCGGAAAACAAGAACCAATACAACTGTTCAAGCAATGAAGCAAGTTACGCGAATCATATTTGGGATATGAGAGACGGCCAATATATGGGGGCAACGGCTTGTATAGTCGTTAATTCATTTATTCCGTACTATGAGAAGACCCAAGATTGGACAGCGCTAGCCTGGTGGATTCACGATCATATTCCCGAGTATGCGAATATGGTATTTTTCCCTGAATACGCTGCCTTTAATATCTCTTGGCATGAGAATCGAGAATACTTAAAATACATCTCTAGCCACTTTGCTAATCCCCACACTGGAAAGAAAGGCTATTTAACCAAGCAGGGCATGGATAATTTCGAGGGTGATCACAGTCAATTTTACAAACCTTTCTCGACGGATTTAGCTCCAAAGTAGGGATTTGTAGGATGGGCAAAGGTATATAGACCGTGCCCATCACCACCAAGCATTTTTTGATAGGCACGCAAGCTTTGCCCATCCTACCCGTAACCCAATCAACCTATTTTTTAGGACAAACACCATGGGAAAACCGACTGGCTTTATGGAATACCTGCGGGAAGTGGCGCAAGACGTCGCCCCTGCCGATCGCATTCGCAACTGGGACGAGTTTCACCTGCCCATGCCGGAGGACAACCTCCGCACCCAGGGCGCTCGCTGCATGGATTGCGGCACCCCCTTTTGCCACACGGGCATCACCATCAGCGGCATGGCCAGCGGCTGCCCCGTCAACAACCTGATTCCTGAGTGGAATGACCTGGTCTATCGCGGCCTGTGGGAAGAAGCCCTAGAGCGGCTGCACAAGACCAACAACTTCCCCGAGTTCACCGGGCGGGTCTGCCCCGCCCCCTGCGAAGGTTCCTGCGTATTGGGCATCACCAGCCCCCCGGTGACAATTAAGAATATTGAGTATTCCATCGCCGAAAAGGGCTGGGAATCGGGCTGGATCACCCCCACCCCGCCGCAACAGCGCACCGGTAAGAAAGTCGCAGTGATTGGCTCTGGCCCTGCCGGGCTGGCCGCCGCCGCCCAGCTCAACTCGGCAGGCCACTGGGTCACGGTGTACGAACGGGCCGATCGCCCCGGTGGGCTGCTGATGTACGGCATCCCCAACATGAAGCTGGATAAGCAACAGGTGGTGCAGCGCAGGCTCGACGTGCTTGAAGCTGAGGGCGTCACCTTTGTCTGCAATACCGAAGTGGGCAAAGATATCGCCGCTGAAGCCCTGCTGAAGGAGTTTGACTCCGTGGTGCTCTGCACCGGCTCTACCCGCCCCCGCGACCTGCCCATCGAGGGGCGCGAGCTAAAGGGCATTCACTTTGCCATGGAGTTTCTCACGGCCAACACCCAGGCGGTGCTCGATGGCCAGCCTGGCGACAATTACATCTCGGCGTCGGGCAAAGACGTGGTGATCATCGGCGGCGGCGACACCGGCACCGACTGCGTGGGCACCTCCATTCGCCACGGCTGCAATACCGTCACCCAGGTGGAAATCATGCCCCAGCCGCCAGAAACGCGATCGCCGGCCAATCCCTGGCCCGAGTGGCCCAAAGTTTACAAAATGGACTATGGCCAAGAAGAAGCCGCCGCCCTGTTTGGCGACGACCCCCGCGCCTACCTGACCACCGCTACCCAGTTTGAGGGCGATGACCAGGGCAATGTCAAGGCCGTTCACACCGTGCAGATTCAGTGGGGCAAAGACGAAAACGGGCGGTTTGTGCCCCAAAACGTGCCCGGCACCGAGCAGGTGATCCCCGCCCAGCTAGTGCTCTTGGCGATGGGCTTTCTTGGCCCCGAGCAGCCGCTAGTCGATGCCTTGGGCCTAGAAAAAGATGGCCGCAGCAATGTGAAAGCTGAGCATGAGCAATACACCACCTCGATTCCGGGGGTATTTGCGGCGGGGGATTGTCGTCGGGGCCAGAGTCTGGTGGTGTGGGCAATCAACGAGGGGCGTGGGGCGGCGCGGGAGTGCGATCGCCACCTGATGGGCACCACTGAGCTGCCCTAGCCCCCTGCCTCCGAAACCGGGTTCCCTGCTGCGGAGGCTTTCGGAGGCTAAAATTTAGCTATCTCTGCTCAGTTGCAGCTTCCTGTCTCCCAACGTTCCCAAGGACTTTTCCCATGGCCAATGCCACCAATGTGCTGGGCACCGCCCTCGCGCCCTGCTGCACCGCCCCCATGACTGGCTTTTACCGCGATGGCTGCTGCAACACCGGGGCTGGCGATATGGGAGTTCACGTAGTGTGCGCCCAGATGACCGCTGATTTTTTGGCCTACACCAAGGCCCAGGGCAACGATCTATCGACCCCAGTGCCCGCCTTTCAGTTTCCGGGGCTAAAACCGGGCGATCGCTGGTGCCTGTGCGCCCCCCGCTGGCAAGAAGCCCTGGAAGATGGCGTTGCCCCCCCGGTGGTGCTCAATGCCACCCATGCCGCTGCCGTTGAACACGTTGGCCTGGCCGACCTCAAAGACCACGCCCTCGACGGCAATTAAATCGCTAAGCCAAACGCACCGCCGTACCGCTGGCCGCCACCATCAGCATGTTGCCGCCGTTGCTGATTTCTATCGATTCGTAGTCGATATCGACGGCGATAATGGCGTCAGCACCCAGTTCTTTAGCCGCCTGCATCATTTCCTTGATGGCGGTGTTGCGCGCCTGGCGCAGCGACTGCTCGTAGGCCCCTGCTCGGCCACCCACCACATCGCGAATGCCCGCAAAAAAGTCCTTAAAGATATTCGCCCCCAAAATCGCCTCCCCATTGACAATGCCGCAATACTCAATCACCTGCCGACCGTCTACGTTGGGGCCTGTGGTTAAAATCATGGGTCTCCTCGGGCGATCGCCCGCTAGCGCTACACAATCTGCATACTAATATCTAGCCACGGGGCGCGGGTAACCGGGGCGCTGCTAGAAATAAAGTCAACCCCTGTAGCGGCAATGGGCTCTAGGGTTGCGAGGGTGACATTGCCCGAGGCTTCTATTTTGATTTCTGGCCTAGCTGCACGAATGCGCGCCACCGCTACTGCCATAGTCTCCGGGGCCATATTGTCGAGCATGATGATGTCTACCGGGCAGGTCAGCGCCTCTTCAACCTGATCGAGAGAGCTAGTCTCAACCTCCACCGTCATCGGATAGGGAATCGCCGGACGAATCTGCGCCACCGCCGCCCCCAGGCCCCCCGCAGCAGCAATGTGGTTGTCTTTGATCATCACCGCATCGTCTAGGCCCAGGCGATGGTTGATGGCACCCCCCACCCGGCTGGCATACTTCTCAAGCTGGCGCAGCCCAGGGGTAGTCTTGCGAGTATCGACAAACCGGGTTGGGGTATCGGCCAAACAGTCAACGTACTGGCGAGTGGCCGTGGCAATGCCGCTTAAGCGCATCACCAGGTTCAAAGCCACTCGCTCTCCGGTCAGTAGCGCCGCCAGGGAGCCGCTGATGTTGGCAATGGCCATATCTTTTTCGCAGGCGTCGCCCTCTGCCACCAGGGGCTGAAAGTCAATGGCGGCATCGAGTTGTTGAAACAGGCGGCGGGCAAAGGGCAAACCTGCCACCACCCCAGGGGCGCGGGTGACCCAGATGGCCTGGCCTGGCCGCTCGGCCAAAGCACCCAGCCCAGCCGTAGTCCAGTCGCCACGGCCGATATCTTCTTGTAGCCAGGTTTGTAGCCATTCGCTAAGGGCACTTTCAGGTACAGAAATAGGGCATTTAAGGGGCATAGGAGTGGAGTCTGAAAACATTTATGGCTACCTGTCTTCATTAACCCAGACCGCTGCCGCCTGCGCAATTTCTGCCACACCGAGAAATATTGTGTTAATTTACGATTAATGCCGCTGTTACGGCAGATAACCTTACAGATTTTGCCTTTTAGAACTTCAGGAGGTGATGCTCATGCAAGAGAGTAGTAAACGTATGGGTCTTCAGGTTGAGATCAGCCGGCTGTGCGCCGGGGCTGTACTCTAGCTTCAGTGCTGGTTGCTTCGGCAATTAGCTAAGCTCTCGAAGCTGGCTGAGCAGGGTTCCTCCCGGCAGTCAGGTTCAACCTAAGATCCAACTAGACCGCCCCTGCTTAGGAAGTTTTCTTCCCCTGGCAGGGGCGGATAGCTTTTTAAAGGGATACACCAACTCCAGCTCGGGGGCTGTAGGTTTTCCGCAGGTAGAACTTCATACTTGCGGAATACTTGCGGAGCTACTCAGACTATTGAGGGAGATGATCATCTTGACTCCCCCCTAAGATGAGGGCGTAGCTTATCTCCAAACCACCATGGCAACTCTCCTCAGCGATCGCGACATTGACACCAAGCTCAGCCAGCTCCCCGACTGGAGCCTGAGCGGTAAGACCATCACCTCCACCCGCACCTTGAAAGACTTTGTTGCCGCCATTGGCTTTGTCAATCAGCTGGTAGAACCTGCCGAAGCTGCGGGGCACCACCCCGATCTAGAAATTTCCTACAACAAGGTTGTCATCAGCCTCTCCAGCCACGATGCGGGCGGGCTGACTGAGAAAGACTTTGCCATGGCCAAAACGATCTCCGCCCTGGGCTAATTTAGCTGGGGTAATTTCTGGCAGACGTCTGCCCAGCCAGCACCGTCCACAGATCAGCCCCCTGCACAGTAGTTCCCATAGATATTTCTACTTTAGAGCCTTAAACGTCCAGGCCTAGGCTCAGGTCGGTCAGCAGCGCGATCGCCCTGCCTGCAAGTTAACCCATCCTTAATTAAATTGGCGCCTCAGGTTAAACCTCCATTGATGCGGCCCTAATCAGGCTCAGGTAATTTGTTCGTGATGCACAGACAATGCGAAAAGAACTTTCCCGGACTTGTAATCGTAGGTACTTCTTTTCGTATTGAGCATCGACTTTAATGAGCTAGGGACCTTGCTGTCTCTAGAACAAACCTGATTTTTAGCCTGCTTAATACAGGTGTGAGGAGAAAATACTGAATGGCTAAGTTATTTTGGCAATCTTTGTTGGCCGTGCCTGCTGCCCTAAGCGCGGCTGTAGCTGTTTCTGGAAGTGCGATCGCAGCTGAAGCTGCATCGACCGTTCAGGTCAGCAACTTCGATCAAGACTCCGTTCAACTGGCTCAAATCACCAGCGTGTCGGAACTCTCCGACGTGCTGCCCTCCGACTGGGCTTTCCAGGCGCTGCAAAGCCTGGTCGAAAACTACGGCTGTATTCAGGGCTACCCCGACCGCACCTTCCGTGGTCAGCGCAGCCTCACCCGTTTTGAGTTCGCCGCCGGTCTCAACTCCTGCCTAGATGTGATCGCTACCCTGATCGCTCAGTCTGGCATCAACCCCGATGACCTAGCTACCATCCGCCGTCTACAAGAAGAGTTCCAGGCCGACCTAGCTCTGCTGCGCGGTCGAGTCGATGGTCTAGAAGCTGAAACCGCTACCCTGCGCGCTCAGCAGTTCTCCACCACCACCAAGCTGCGCGGTCAGGCCGACTTTCACCTCGTTACCCCCTTTGACGTAGTGGGTACCGAAACGAGCACCAGCGTCGCGTCTCGCGCCCGTCTGAATTTTGACTCCAGCTTCACTGGCAATGATCGTCTGCGGATTCGTTTGCAGGGTCGTGAAGGCAACGCCATTGTCCCACTGGGCGGTCTAGCCAATGCTGGCAGTGGCACCTTCAGCAACGTTATTGTTGACGACTTCTACTACAGCTTCCCCGTTGGTAGCCGCCTGACCGTTACTACCTCGGCCCGTGGCCTCTCAGGCGGTGACTGGGTAAGCAGCACTATCGTTCCCTTTGACGGTCCCTCTGTGGCTGATGCTGGAGGCCCTCAATTTTATGACACCTACGGTAGTACCTCCAACGGTGCTGGTGTGGGTCTGAGCTTCGCTCTTACCGATAGCATCATTTTGGACGCTGGCTATACAGCTGGCAACGGCAGCGCCGCCGCTCCTCAAGCCACCAGCCCTGCTGTTGGTCTCTTTGCCGCTAGGAACCAGAGCTACATCGCTCAGCTCAGCTATCTGAGCGATGGCTTCCTTGATGCAGCTGTTACCTACCTGCATAGCGACGGCGCGGCAGCTGGTTTCCTTGGCTCCACTGACACCTTCGCTGGTCTGTTGAACCTTGACTTCGGTGGCTTCTTCGTTGCCGGTCACGGTGCCTACAGTACCTTTAATGGTGGTAACACCAACGACTTCAGCTGGACTGCTGGCGTTGGCCTCAAGAACTTCTTGGCCGAGGGTGCTTCACTGGGTGTCTACGGTGGACAGCTGCCTGCATCCGTTGGCGAAAACCCCTTCCTGATTGAAGGCTATTACGAAATTCCCTTCAACAAGTTCCTGACCATCACTCCTGCTGTGATCTACGGCGACATCAACTCCAACGTTGCTGGTGCTGATGACACCGGGTTCTGGGGCGCACTGCGCGCTACCTTCCGCTTCTAGCGGTTAGCCCTTGGGAGACTCTATCGTGCTTGAGTACGATAGAGTCTCCTTTTTTATCTATCATCAGTCACTACCCCATGCAGTAACCGATTGCCAACAGCAAACCATTGCCACAGCTATTTCTCCTCCCATAGCGTTTACCTAACATATGTCTTGGGAACTCTGAGCCAGCAGTATGCGTCTTTATGACGGTGAGTGATTTTTGGCTGTCTTGCCAAACTCATCTAGCCGACACAGAGCATATCTGCTACTATCGGGTTTGGATGTACGTAAGGCGCATTCACCTTGCCCCAGTCAATGGGTCGAGGATGCTCCTTTTTGATAGAAGTGATTTAGGTCACCTCTGCTGGTAGGTACACAAAATAAGCCTTATATAAGGTGTGAGGAGAAAATACGAATGTCTAAGCTATTTTGGCAATCTTTGCTGGCTGTGCCCGCTGCCCTAGGCGCGGCTGTGGCTGTTTCTGGTTCTGCGATCGCAGCTGAAGCTGCATCCACCGTTGAGGTCAGCAACTTCGATCAAGACTCTGTTCAACTGGCTCAAATCACCAGCGTCTCAGAACTCTCCGACGTGCTGCCCTCCGACTGGGCCTTCCAAGCGCTGCAAAGCCTGGTCGAAAACTACGGTTGCATCCAGGGCTACCCCGACCGCACCTTCCGTGGTCAGCGCAGCCTCACCCGTTTTGAGTTCGCCGCTGGTCTCAACTCCTGCCTAGATGTGATCGCCACCCTGATTGCTCAGTCTGGCATCAACCCCGATGACCTAGCCACCATCCGCCGCCTGCAAGAAGAGTTCCAGGCTGACCTGGCTCTGCTGCGCGGTCGGGTCGATGGTCTAGAAGCTGAAACCGCCACCCTGCGCGCTCAGCAGTTCTCCACCACCACCAAGCTGCGCGGTCAAGCTGACTTCAATTTAGTCACCCCCATTGACATTGTTAATGCGCCCAACCTTTCTGCTGTTCCTGCTGGTTCTCAACCAAACTTAGAAACCAGCACCAGCGTTGCCGCTCGTGCTCGTCTCAACTTTGACTCCAGCTTCACCGGCAACGACCGCCTGCGTATTCGCTTGCAGGGTGGAAACGGTAATGCTATCAACGGTCTAGGCGGTCTAGCCAACGCTGGCGGTTCCGACTACAACGTCACCGTTGACGACTTCTACTACAGCTTCCCCGTTGGTGGTCGCATCACTGTAACCGCCGCAGCCCGTGGCCTAGCTGGTGATGACTGGGTGACTAGCACCATCGTTCCTTTTGACGGCCCCTCTGTAGCTGATGCTGGTGGTCCTCAGTTTTACGATGTTGGTGGTGGTGGTGGTGATGGTGCTGGTGTTGGTGCTAACATCGCCTTCACCGACAACATCATCCTTGACTTGGGCTACACTGCTGGTGGCCCGGGTGCTTTTGATCCCTCAGTCGGCATTTTTGCATCCACCACCCAGAGCTACATTGCTCAGCTCAACTTCCTGACTGATGGCTTCTTCGATGCTGCCGTTGCTTATTTGCACAATGATCAGTCTGGTGGCACCGACACCTTTGCTGGTCTACTCAACCTTGACTTTGGCCGCTTCTTTGCCGGTGGTCACGGTGCTTTCAGAAGCTTCACTGGTGGCGACGACTTTAGCTGGACTGCAGGTCTCGGTGTCAACGACTTCCTGATGGAAGGATCTCAACTTGGTGTCTACGGCGGTCAGCTGCCTCAGTTGGCTGGCTACAGCGACAACCCCTTTATGGTTGAGGGCTACTACGAGATCCCCTTCAACCAGTTCCTGACTATTACTCCTGCTGTCATCTATGGTGACCTGAATGTTGCTGGTGCTACCGACAACACCGGTCTATGGGGCGCACTGCGTGCCACCTTCCGCTTCTAGGTTGACCTAGTCAACTTACAGTTGAGCTAGTTATTTCTAGCATCAAAAGGCTCTGCCAGCTTTGGCAGAGCCTTTTATTTTTGGAGTTTAAGTCAAGCTAGAGCGCTTGGGCTTCGCTCCAGTACCCGTGGGGTAGCCACTGCCCCTCTAAAGCTACTACATGCTCAAGAGCCATTGTGTATATCCAGGCCGAAACCAGAGGCCGCTGATTTACGTCATAGATCGGGTGCAGGCGACGCTGGTATTCGCTTTCGTGGGGGCGATCGGGGTAGTACTCCTCGAAAGCGTCAATCTGAGACAGGCCGTCTGCATTAGCAAACGTCAGCAGCACCCCCTGCACCCAGCCCGCTTCTGGGGTCATCGCCGGGTAACCCAGCGGCAGGTGATAAAGTCTACCCTGGGTCTGGGCCACTTGGGTAGCCACGACAAAGGGCTGGCACAGCTGCGCAAAAGCCCGTTCCCCTGGCTTAAGGGTGCCGTAAACAAAAAGATGACAGCGATTTTCTATCATTGCCGTTACCTAAAGCAGAACCCTAGGCAGTCAAACACACAGGACAAAAAATTTTTGCCAGATAAAACTTCACAGAGGAGCTGATATTCAATCAAATTTAGGCTAAAAAAGATTATGTTACGCCGACATAGCTGGCTGGGAAGAGTAAGCTTATGAAAAGTTGCTCATGTGTAGTGTACTAGTACATCTCTTGTTATTGACCTATGAGAATTCTCGTAACTGGCGGAGCCGGTTTTATTGGCTCTCACCTAATTGATCGCCTAATGACGGCAGGTCACGAAGTGATTTGTCTAGACAACTTTTATACAGGCCACCGCCACAACCTGCTGCACTGGCTAAGTCACCCTTATTTTGAACTCATTCGCCACGATGTCACCGAACCACTTCGCCTTGAGGTAGATCAGATTTATCACCTGGCCTGCCCGGCTTCTCCGGTGCACTACCAGTACAACCCGGTTAAAACCATCAAGACCAACGTCTTGGGCACCCTCAACATGCTGGGTTTAGCCAAGCGGGTCAATGCGCGGCTCTTGTTGGCCTCTACCTCTGAGGTCTACGGTGACCCCGAGGTACACCCCCAGCCTGAAGAATATCGGGGCAACGTCAACCCCATTGGCATTCGCAGCTGCTACGACGAGGGCAAGCGGGTGGCCGAAACCCTGGCCTTTGACTACCACCGCCAAAACAATGTCGATATTCGAGTGGCCCGTATTTTTAACACCTACGGCCCCCGCATGCTTGAAAACGATGGCCGGGTGGTGAGCAACTTTGTGGTGCAAGCGCTCCAGGGCAACCCCCTGACGCTCTATGGCACTGGCGCTCAGACCCGTAGTTTTTGCTATGTATCTGACCTGGTAGAAGGTCTAATGCGGCTAATGAATGGCGACTACATTGGCCCGGTGAACCTGGGCAACCCCGATGAGTACACCATTCTTCAGCTGGCCCAAACCGTACAGTCGATGGTCAACCCCGACGCAGATCTAGTTTACAAACCCCTGCCTGAGGATGACCCCCAGCGCCGTAAGCCCGACATCACCAAAGCCAAAACCTTCCTTGACTGGAGCCCCACGATTTCCCTGCAAGAGGGACTCAAACTCACCATTGACGATTTTCGCGATCGCGTGACCCAGGCGGAAACCGAGACAGCAGTGCAGCCCTCACTGCAATCTGTGACGACTGCTTAGGGGGCAACACCAAACCTGGCCCCGGCGAATTCGCTGGGGCCAGGTTCGTTTATCAGCGTTATTAAACTAAGGAGTATTTGCTATGCGTGTATGTGTGATTGGTACAGGTTATGTGGGCCTAGTGACCGGCGTTTGCCTAGCCCACGTGGGCCACGAGGTCGTTTGTATCGACGTTAACGAAGAGAAAGTCAAGCTCATGCAGTCTGGGCAGTCGCCCATTTTTGAGCCAGGGCTGTCTGAGCTGATGAAGTCATCGATGGCGGCGGGTCACCTCAAATTTTCTACCGACCTCAAGGGTGGAGTTGAGCATGGCGAAGTTCTCTTTATTGCGGTGGGTACCCCGGCGCTGCCCACAGGCGAGAGCGACACTCGCTACGTTGAGGCGGTGGCTAAGGGCATTGGCACCCATCTCAACGGCGGCTACAAGGTAATTGTCAACAAGTCTACGGTGCCCATCGGCTCTGGCGACTGGGTGCGGATGATTGTGATGGATGGCGTGACCGAGCGGCAGAAGGAACCCGTGCCCGCTGGCGGCATTCCTGAAACCAATCACCCAGAGGTGATTGCAGACTTTGATGTGGTCAGCAACCCTGAGTTTTTGCGCGAAGGCTCGGCGGTCTACGACACTTTTAACCCCGATCGCATTGTGTTGGGCAGCAACAGCCCCCGCGCGATCGCCATGATGAAAGAGCTCTACACCCCCATTGTGGAGCGCCAGTTTGCCGAAGACTCGACCGCTGCTCAGGTACCGGTGGTGGTGACCGATCTGAGCTCGGCAGAGATGGTGAAGTACGCTTCTAACGCCTTTTTGGCCACCAAAATTAGCTTTATTAACGAAGTGGCCAACATTTGCGATCGGGTTGGGGCCGATGTCACCCAGGTTGCCCAGGGCATTGGCCTAGACTCTCGCATTGGCAAGAAATTCTTGCAGGCAGGCATTGGCTGGGGCGGCTCCTGCTTTCCCAAAGATGTTTCTGCCCTGATTCACACCGCCGACGACTACGGCTACGAGGCTCAGCTACTCAAGGCCGCCGTGGATGTGAACAACCGCCAGCGCCAGATCACCCTAGAGAAGCTACAGCAGGTGCTGAAGATTCTCAAGGGCAAAACCGTTGGTCTACTGGGGCTGACCTTTAAACCCGACACCGACGACATGCGCGATGCGCCGTCGCTAATTTTGATTGAGCAGCTCAACCGCCTGGGGGCCAAGGTCAAAGCCTACGACCCGATCGTGTCGCAAAGCGGTCTGCGCCACGGTCTGAGCGGGGTGATCGTCGAAACCGACGCCTCTCATCTGGCCGATGGTTGTGATGCCCTGGTGCTGGTCACCGACTGGAAACAGTTTGAGGAGCTAGACTACGCCGCCATGGCCCAGCGGATGAACAGCCCAATTATGATCGACGGCCGCAACTTCCTCGACCGTGAGGCAATGGTGCGGGCCGGGTTCCAGTACCTGGGCATTGGTCGCTAGAGCAGATGCTACAACAGGTCTATGTTGCAGCCCTAGGGAACCTGAGCGTTTCCTAGGGCTGCGGCATGTAGGGCTGTAACATAGGATAAGTACCCGCAGGCTTGCCTTGGATGACCGCTTACCAATCTACCTCTAGCCTTACCTACGCCCTAGACGATGAAGCCTGGTGGGTGCAGCGCTGGGTTGAGCTACTCAACACCTACCGCTTTAAGAAGCGCCTAGAGCGAGGCCGCATCTACGCTCGGGAAGGACACATTCTCAGCCTTGAATATAAGGGGTCAAAGGTGACAGCCCTAGTGCAGGGCACCGCTGAAGACCCCTACAAACTCTCGATCTGGCTCGATGCCTTCAGCGACGAAGACTGGAACTACGTCATCGACTCGCTGTCAGAGCAGGCGATTTATTCAGCTCAGCTGCTGGCGGGAGACATGCCCGCCGAAATTGAGGCTGTTTTTACCGCCAATGGGCTAAGTCTTTACCCCTTTAATCTTTCAGAGGTGCACTCTAAGTGCAGCTGCCCCGACCCAAAGAACCCCTGCAAACACATCGCTGCGGTGTACTACCAACTGGGTGACCTATTCCGCGAAGACCCCTTTGTGCTGTTTCGGCTGCGGGGCCGGAGCCGAAACAGCATTCTAGAAGCCCTAAGACAAAAGCGGCAGAGCACGGCAGCCCTGCCCACATCAACATCCGCTGAGCCAGACGCTGACATTGTCCCAGCCCCAGCAGTCTCGGCCACCGGCCCAGACCTAAATAGCTTTTGGGCCTACAACGACCCCCTAGATCCTGAGCTAGTGGTGATCACCCCGGCAGAAACAACGGTGCTTGACGTGTTGGGCAAAATTCCGCTGGCTCCGGAAGACGCGCCCGTAGTGATGAACTACCTGCGGGAGATCTATCAGGCAACCGCCCAGCAGGCGATGGTGCAGGCACTGGGCTAGGCCGCCCGGGTCAGGGAGAGCAACCGTCGCAGCCCCAGCCAGCCAATGATGGAGTAGCCAGCCGCCAGCAGTAGGCTGATCACCGAAATACGAATGCCTGACCGCCAGGCTTCAACTTTTACCTGGCGCTCGGCTTGAACTCGGCGGGTGCCGATTTCGGTCTCGATTTGCTGCTGGGCCTGGTCGGCCCGCTGCTGCAAGAATTCGGTGAGACCGTCTGGGTTATTGCGGTATTGGCCAATGTCGGGGGGGAGCTGCCCACTCTGAATAGCCTGGGCCAGCAATTCTTCGTTTTCGAGCAGTGCCCCCAGCTGAGTTTGCTGCTGACTCAGCTCGGTGGATAGCCGCTGCTGTAGCTGGGTGGCGGCTTCACCAGCCTCGGTGCTGACCTGAGCCAGCGCCTGCTGGCTTGAAAGCCGCACGGTATTGAGGTGCAGCAGAGTGAGCAGCAGGTAGGCTAGCCCTAGCACACTGGCCAGGCCACACACCCAAAAGCGTGGGTCAGTGGCTAGGCTCTTGCGCTGGGCAACGGTGCGCCCGACCAAGCTATCGACCCAAAACCCTGACAGCAGCAGGGCCATGCCCACCAGGGGCACAATGCCGCGATCAACCAGCTGAGTGGTGGTAGCCAGCTGCCACTGCACATTGGTGAGGTTAGGCGGAATCAGCAGAATGAGGAAGTCTAGCAGGGCTGACAGAATGGCGATCGCGCCCGCTACCTTGAGGGCGATCGCGGCTAGGGGAGACGCCACCGGGCTGGTAACAGTGGGTTCTGAAGTCATAGGAAATAGGGGATCGGTTGCTACAAGTAACCATTCTGCCCTGGCTAGTCCATAAATCCACAAAGTCGCTACAAAACCTTGAGCTTTGTTGGGTGAAGCTGAGGTTTTAGACAATAAATAAGGATATTGGGACGTGCGTCTAAATAAGGTACCAGAAGCGTTGATCGCTGTAGGGTGCATTCGCGAAGCAATGCACCAATGGAAAAGATGGCAATTGGTACGTTATTTTCTTGCGCGTCCATAAGCCCTAACCCCTCCCCCGTCAGCGGCACCATATATCACCATTGACCAGATGCCTACTCATCCTCTTGGGCGGGCTGGGGACTCCAGTCTTTGATCGCCCAGGTGCTGGCATCCCAAGGGGTGAACTCAACGTTGACGAGGCGATCGCTGACCGCATTGGTCATCGCCCGATGCACCACCGGAATTACGGCCACATCCTGGGCCAGCAGTTCGTTCATTTGCTGAAACAGCTCGGCCCGAAGCGCTGGGTCGAGTTCCTGCTGGGCCTCGGCCCAGAGGCGATCGTACTCGGGGTTGCAGTAGCGAGCGTTGTTGGGCTCTTGCCACTGGTTGGCCTGGGAGGCGATTTTGGCACAGGTCCACCAGCCCATGTAGGTGCCAGGGTCGGGGCTTTCGTTACCGATGGAGTAGATCTGCATATCGGCAAAGAAGTGGTTGAGGCTGCCGGTGTCCTCTGGGTCGCCCGAGAAAAACTCATCCATGCGCACCCGCGCAATTTGCACATCTACCCCCAGTTCTTTGAGGCTATCGCTGACGATCGCCTGGGTTTTTTGGCGCACCGGGCTAACCGCCGCCTGAAACAGCACCTCTAGGGCAACGCCGTCTTTTTCGCGCACACCGTCGCCGTTGGTGTCGACCCAGCCCGCTTCGTCGAGCAGGGCTTTGGCACGCTCCAGATCGTAGGCATAATCGTCGCCGGGGGTTTGGTAGATCTCAGGAGCTACCAGCAGGTGGGCGGTAGGTTTGCCCGTGGTGCCGTAGAGCTGTTCAACAATGGTGTCGCGATCAATCGCCAGGTTCACGGCCTGGCGCACCCGTAGGTCACTGAAGTAGGGGTGGGGAATTTGCGGACTAGAGCGTTCTCCCTCCTCGGTGCGGGCAAAAGGGTTGGCAAAATTGAGCATAATGCGCTCTACCTGGGAGCCAAACAGGGTAGTGATATGGCCACTGGCGTAGGTTTCCAGACCGCTGAGGGCCTCAGCTTCAATCTGAAGGTTGTGGGCAAAATCGGCGGTGCCGGTCTGCATCACCTCCCGCGCGGCGGCGTAGGGCGCAATGCCCCCGAGTAGCTCCACCCGCTGGAAGGCGGGCCGACCGCCCCAGTAGCTAGGGTTCGCCTCAAAAACCACCGTCCCTGACTCAAACCCGACGACCTGGTAAGGGCCAGTGCCCACGGGCTGGAGGTTGGCTAGGGCATCGCGGGCGTCGGGGCCATTGAACTCTTCAAAAATATGCCGGGGCAAAATCAGGCCAGTTTGGCCGGTGAAGGGCACTGACCAAGCCGGAGTGGGGTTGGCAAAGGTGATTTTTACCGTGTACTCATCGAGCGCCTCCACGCTCTTTACCCCTTCGTAAAACTGGGCCGTAGCCGCGGCCACCACCGGATTGCGAATGAACTCAAAGGTAAACACCACATCGGCGGCGGTAAAGGGTTCGCCGTCGGCCCAGGTAACATCGGGCCGCAGAGTCCAGGTGACTGAGGTGCCATCTGCGGCCACACCGCCATTCTCTAAAGACGGAATTTCGTCCGCCAAAAATGCTACTAGCTCCCCGTCCTCGTTGTAGCTGGCCAGGGGTTCATAGACAATGCGAGCGGCTTCAAAATCTTGGTAGCCCGTGGCTAGGTGGGGGTTGAGGGTGAGGGCTGAGCGACTGTAGCGCAGCCGCAGGATCTGAGGATCGCGCCCAGCCTGGGCATCAGCCTCGACGGTGGTGGTAGAGGTTGGCGGGGTAGATAGGTCGGTAGATTGGCTACAGGTGACGGTAGCCGTCAACACTGCCCCAGCAGCAGCAGCCAAAAGTGCGGTACGAAGCCCTGATCTGATCATTGTTTGACGCCACTAAACCAAAAACAACTGCACTGACAGATCGCCCACTACCCCGAACCCCATAGTAGACAATTTGCCTACTAGCGATACCGAACATCATCCCGGCCTTAGAAGAAACCCAGGAGTGAACCTAGAATTGAACCCATGGAGTTTGCGATCGGCCATCTAGGCGATGCCAAGTCCCAGCTTGGGATCTATAGTTTTCCCACGGGCAGAACTCCACTGCTGGATTTGGATTTGGTCTATATGTTTATCAAAGGTAGAACTTAGGTTCCCGGATGTTTTCGCCGCAGAATTTTTGACAGGAAAGAAAAGCTGAACCGCACAAAACCAGCATATTGCGGTTAATGCGGTTAAATAGACAGTAATAAAGGTGAATAAATTGGCAGAGTTAGGTACTCTTAGGGGTCAATAGCCCTGCTGCGACTGAGTACAGCCCTGCTGCGACTGGATATTGAGTGTGAGACCACGCGACCAGGATCAGGCGACATTATGACTGACACTACGGCTTCGAGCGTTCCCCCAGAGCACAACGACAATAGGTCTTTGCATCAATCTGGGGAGCCTTGCCCTCAGCCCCCAGCCCAGAGCGACTCAGGTTGGGAAAGCGTAGCGCTTCCGGGCCAGCTGCCTCCAGCGGCTATCTCTGAGCCAGCCGCCGAGTCATTATCCCTGGCAGACGCATCGCGGTTGTCAGATATCAGCTCAGATGTGATTTTAGAGGTCAGCAGTGACGCAGAACTGCCAGAACCGGCCCCGGAAGATCTAGTCCAGCTGATTCAAGACCTCAACCAGTGCAACGACGCACTGCTGCTGCGGGTGACAGAGCTAGAGGAAGCCCTAGAGCGATCGCAGATTGCCCTTCAGTCTGAAATCGAGCGCACCCAGGCTAGTGCCGTTGGTCTGCTAGTCAATGGTCTGCCAGGCAATGGTGTGCCAGGCCCGGTGCAGCAGCAAATTGCCCAGCTGCTTAGCGAGCTAGATATTGCCAACGACGGGCTGCGCCGCACCACCATTCACAATGAAACCTTGCAGACCGACCTAGATGTCAACCGGCAGCGGGTGGCCCAGCTAGAGCGGGAATGTACCCTGTTGCAGCAGCGCTTTAGCGAAAAAAGCACCGCCCTGCAGCAGGCCGAAGCAACCTGTCTCGACCTCAAGGCGCGACTGCACCGCCAGCAGCGCTATACCCTCCAGTTCAAGGCAGCGCTGGAGAAATGTCTGAATATGGCCCCTGGTGCCGGGGCGGCTAGTAGTACTTCTGGTACTACTCCTGGGGTATTGCAGGGGCAGCTGCTGTCGCCGCCGCCCCTGGGTGAGGATGCCGGTCAGCCCGTGGCAATGCTGCGATCGCAGCAGATTCAGCCCTGGTCAGGGGGGCAGGCTTCGCTGGTCAACAACCCCAGCCTGACCCAGCTGCTGCGGGGGCTGCGGGGGGCAGGGCCAGCCGCAGCCCAGCCAGTGCCGCCGCCGACTCCCGATCCGGTGGCCGAGTTGCCGACGGCGGCAGAGGCGCAGCCCACTTTCATTAGCCCAAGCCCCACCCCAGAGCCATCTTCCCCCGACCCTTGGCTAGAGGAAAACCCAGCTCCGGTAGCCCCAGCAACAATCTTTACCGAGCCTTCGCCCTGGGGAGAGCCGATTGCTGTGGTGCCACCCGCTCCGGCAGCACCGGTTGCGCCTGCGGCACCCGTTACCCCGGCAGCAAAGGCAGAGGTTCCTACGCCAGCGGCGCCGATAGCGGCAACGCCTGTTCAGCAGCCGGCTGCCGCAATCGCTCGGCCCGCCAAGGCTGAGGCCGCCCTGCTCTCCTATGTGATGACAAACGCCAAGGCGTCGCCATCGCCTCTGGTTTACCCGCTGCGATCGCAGAAAAAGATCTCCTCTATTGCCGCCGTTGAGCTACCCAGCTTTGGCCGCAACATCCGCCGCCGATAAAGCTGCCATTGATTATGGTCTAATAACTCACCTATAAAACGGCCCGATGACTAGGTTTTTCTGGTCATCGGGCTGTTTTATAGGGCTGGCCAGTTGGCTAATGGCTGGAGCCATGGCTACTTGAGATGGTGACCAATTACCATTTGCAGCAGCGTCGGCTCTCCGCCCGGTTGGTGATACCTATCGGCCCAGGCCCGAATCACTTCGTCCAGCTCCTTGAGAGCTGCATCACGGCTGGCGGCAGGCAGGTCTAGTTGTTCTAGCACTCGCATGGTGCCGGGAATTCGGCTGGCCCACTCGCGCATCATGCGAAAGTACTGGGCGGTGTCTTCCACCATGGCGTACAGGCGCTCTTGGTCATCCACCGGGGCGTAGGAAGAACGCACCAGCCCGTAGTAAGACGTTCCCCAGGAGGCGTCAATGCGGGCCACGGTGCCTGAGTAGATCAGCCGCCGCCGAATGTGCTCGGCCAGGGCTTCGCTCAGGGGCACTTGGTGATCGGCGGGCAGGTCATCCTGAGATTTTTCGTGGAGAATTTCAATCAGTTCTAAAAACTGAAAGGAGTTGATAATGCGGGCGTCGGGGCAGGGGATGGGCAGCTTGGCTGCCAGCAGGGCCTTTTCGTCACTGGTGAGGGAGGTGCCCGACACCCGCGACTGCCCCAATTGCCAGGGGTAGTGGCGCAGCCACATATAGGGAAACTGAATGAGGTAGCGGGGTTCTTGAGACCCCAGCATTTTCAGCAGTTTGCCCTCGGTGAGCGCCTGGCGCATTTCTTCGACAATGGCTTTGACCCGCTTTGGCTCAATATGATGCAGGTGGCCGGTCATGCGCAGGTTTTCGCCCTGCTCTAGGTAGGTCATATAGATGGCGCACTTGGCGGCGGTGGCCGCTGCATCTAAAAATGCGCCATGGCGATGACCGCCGGTACGCATGGCGCTAAACGCTATATAGAGCAAAATTTGATCGATGGCGCTGGGGCTAAGGCGGCGAATCAGCGCTTCATCTTCTGCCGCTAGGGGAGAAAGGGGCGTAGCGAATAAAGGGTCAGCCATCGGATTCGGGAAAACTCATAACGACAGGCAGTGGCGCAACCCCCGTTGTTAAGGGCGCGAAACCGCTGAAAATCACCAGAAATAGCAGATATAGAAGATAAATTTAATTGCTTTTAAAAAGTATGCGCTACGGCAGCACAAAATAAATATGGTTGCTTGATAAAGCTTTGGTGGTGGCTTCGCAGTCTAGTTGATTAGACCCCCGACGGACCAACCCCATGGACAACATGACAGCCTGATGAAGAGTGGTCTAGCTAAATATCTATCCGGGGTGTCACCGCGACTGGCCCAACGGGCCGAGTTTGCGCTCCTAGATAGAGATATCTTTTAGATGGAATGCTCTAAGCTTGACTCAAAACTTGCCAACTTCTCAAGCACCTTTGCCGTTTTTAGACCAGGGATCTGAGTCTGGGCAAAAGCTGGGCTTGAATGATCCGTTGACAGCATGCTTAAACGGCTAAGGTTGCCGTCACTCTCAAGCAGTTGTTGGCCACCCAAAGACATCAGGTGGTGCGGGGTTCGGTGATTCTACCGCTGCCCCGGTAGGCCACTGGGGCGTGCGAGCTTGAGCGTTTGACAGGGGCATCGGGGTCAACTCGACCGCTGCCGCGAAAGCTGAGCCAGTCTGAGATCGCAGGTGCCCGGCTAAAACGCCCGCTGCCGCGATCGTCTTCAGAGCGTACGGTAACCCGCAGGGCAGCCTCAGCACTAGTCTGGAGCGTAGACAGCCCCAGGGGGGCGGCGGTCACAACCAGGCCCAGGCTAGCGGCGCAGGCCAGACGAGTCATCAAAGAACAAGGATAGGAAGGATGCATAGGACGTGGCCTTATTAGCGCTTCTAGTCCTAGTTACAAAGCTGACCGACCTCAGTCAGGAAAATCTTTATACGTAAATCTGCGGATTTCTTAATTTCAGTAGCTCTCGGCACGATTCTCTAGCCCCTGAGTCTAGGGGCTAGAGATGTCTAAGGCAGCCGTGCTGGGGCATTTGGGTGTCTGTCTCAGCATTTGGGGACAGCGATGGGACAAAGAAATCCCTAATCAATACACCGCTTTCGTTAGATGTAGATGCCCCCGCCGGAGAGGCTGCCCCTCATCCAAGTCCAGAAGTGGAGGTTTGCCTGGGGAAGACCACAGATCCCAAATCTAGACTTGAGGATGGCGCTGAAGTTAGCACTTCTAGATATGGCGATGGCAATGGCGCTTAAGACACCAGCCCCGGTCACTGGCGAAACTGGGGCAGCGCCATGGCGTATAGCCATGTCCTAACGGTTTTGGCGATGGCTATAAAAGCAGCTGACGGTGCAGAAAAAACCTGGATCGCAATGGCCAGAACCGTCTAAACGATCTAATCTATGGGGAAGTCATTATGTCCAGGCTAACAGCGCTTTCTCCTTGCCGATGGGGTGGGCCTACAGCCGATGTTCGTTGAGGTGTAGCCGTGCCCCCATTAGCCCTGGCCAATCGTGTAACCTGTGTAACCCCCTCCATTACTCTGGCGATGACGGCCCGAGCTAAGGCGATGAAGGCCGACGGGCTGCCGGTGTGCAGCTTTAGCGCCGGAGAACCCGATTTTGATACCCCCGACCACATTAGGGCGGCGGCCAAAACCGCCCTCGATCAGGGTAAAACCCGCTACGGCCCAGCGGCGGGAGAGCCAGCCCTGCGCCAGGCGATCGCCCACAAGCTACAGAACGACAACGCCCTCTGCTACGGCCCCGAGAATGTGATCGTCACCAACGGCGGCAAGCATTCGCTCTACGGCCTGATGATGGCCCTGATCGAGCCTGGGGATGAGGTGATTATTCCGGCCCCCTACTGGCTGAGCTACCCGGAGATGGTAAAGCTGGCGGGGGGAACCCCGGTGATTGTGCCCACCACCGCCGAGCAAAACTACCGCATTATCCCCGAGCAGCTGCGTCAGGCGATTACGCCTAAAACCAAGCTGTTTATTCTCAATACCCCGTCTAACCCCACGGGGATGGTGTACTCTCCGGCGGAGATTGCGGCCCTGGCAGCGGTGGTGGTGGAGGCCGATATCTGGGTGGTATCGGACGAAATCTACGAAAAAATTCTCTACGACGGGGCCACCCACCTGAGCATTGGGGCGGTGTCGCCCGAGGCCTTTGAGCGCACGATTATTAGCAACGGGTTTGCCAAGGGCTACTCGATGACCGGCTGGCGGGTGGGCTACTTGGCGGGGCCAGCGGAGCTGATCAAGGCGGTGGCTACCATCCAGGGTCACAGCACGTCTAATGTGTGTACCTTTGCCCAGTACGGAGCGATCGCCGCCCTCGAAGGCCCCCAAGACTGCATTGCGATCATGGGCCGCGCCTTTGCCGAGCGGCGCGATGCCATTATTAAGCGCTGTCGTGCCATCAACGGCCTCAGCTGCGGTGAGCCGGAAGGAGCCTTTTATCTCTACATTGACATCAGCAGTCTGGGCCTACCCTCCCTCGATTTCTGTAATCAACTGCTCGATGAAAAGTATGTGGCGGCCATTCCAGGGATCGCGTTTGGGGCTGAGGGCACCCTGCGGATCTCCTACGCCACCGATATGGACACGATTTTAGAGGGTATGGATCGGCTGGATGCCTTTGTGGCAGATCGTTTGGGCTAGCGATCAGCGCTCCTCGATCATTTCGTTACGTGTAGTGTCGATTGCTGAGTTTAGGGTTCAAATAGGAATACTAATAGGGCAGTTGGTAGTGCATGATACATGAAACGTCGTTTTCCTAGATTGCCAACCCGTGGTAACTTTAGTCGCCTACCGCTGCGGCGGCTGATTGTGGTGCCCTTTGTACTGCAAGTGTCGGTGGCGGTGGGGCTGACGGGATGGCTGTCGCTGAGCCAGGGACAGCAAGCGGTGAACCAGGTGGCCAGCGAGTTGCGAAACTCGGTCTCGCACCACATTGAGCACAAGCTGGAAAACTTTTTAGCCACCTCCCACCTGGTGAACCAGCTTAGCTATGATGCCATGGCGCTGGGCCAGCTAGACCCAAACGATTCTGAGGCGCTGTTTCGCCACTTTATGCAGCAGTCTCAAACTTTTGGCAACATAGACTCAATCTTTTTTGGTCAGGCCAATGGCGAGTTTGTCGGCCATACGACAATGGGGCAGCGGGGCCATCGGCTGATGCGGGGCGGCCCGTCTCAGGGCAACTTCATTCAGTTTTCGGACGTGGATATGGCCACTGGCCAGCCTACCCAAGTAATCAACTCTACCCCCAATTGGGATACACTGACCCGGCCCTGGTATCGAGCAGCGGTGCAGGCTAAGGGGCCAGTGTGGAGCACAATTTTTCCTTACCACGCCTACCCGGTGCTGGCGATCTCGTCATCTAGGCCGGTGTACGACGACAGTGGCAAATTGATTGGGGTGCTGGGCAATAATTTCTTTCTGACCCACGTCAGTAGATTTTTGCAGGAGGTGCACATTAGTGAGCATGGGCAGGCGTTCATCATTGAGCGATCGGGCCTGCTGGTGGCCACCTCCAACGGTACAGATGCCTACAAGATCGTAGACGGGCAGCCCCAGCAGACCTACTCGGTCACCAGCCCTGACCCGCTGATCCGCGCCAGCGCCCAGCTGTTGCTCAACCAGTCGGGGGGCGACTGGGGCCGAATTCATCCCCAGCAGGCGGAGTTTAAGCTGGGGGGCGATCGCCAGTTTATGCAGGTGGCCAACCTTAACGATGGCGATGGTCTCGACTGGCTGATTGTGGTGGTCATGCCCGAGAGCGACTTTATGGCCCAGATTGAGGCTAGCCGCCGCAACACCATTATTTTGTGTGCTCTGGCCCTGGCCGGGGCGATCGCCTCTGGCCTCTACACCAGCCGCTGGATCACCCGGCCCCTGAGCGCCTTTAGCTCGGCCTCGCGGGCGATCGCCGACGGCGACCTCAACCAAAAAATTGGCCCCACCGGTCTGCAAGAGCTTGAGGAGCTAGCCCAGATCTTTAACCGTATGGCGGCGCGACTAGAGGCATCCTTTGACGACTTACAGCGGTCTAAGGACGAGGTAGAGCGCGCCAATGCCGAAATTCAACATCAGGCGGCTCTGTTTCGCCTGATGGCCGAAAACATGAGCGACTTAGTCTGTCTCCATGCCCTAGACGGCACCTACCTCTACGTCAGCCCCTCCGCAGAGTGGCTGCTGGGCTACACCCCAGAGGCCCTGATTGGGCTACACCCCTGTAGCCTGGTGCACCCCGATGATATCGCCCAATGCAACCAGTATCTGCACCCGCCGGCTGGGGGCACCGCTCTAGCCCTAAAGCCGGTGATCTGCCGCATGCGCCACCGCCGGGGCTATGACATCTGGCTAGAGACCTTTACTCGCCCGATTGTCGATGCTGCTGGCGCAGTGGTGCAGCTGCAAACCGCCTCTCGCGATGTCACCGACCAGGTGAGAATGCGTCGTCATCTGGAGCATGACGCCTGCCACGACAGCCTGACTGGCCTACCCAACCGCAAGCAGCTACAAGAGCGACTAGAGGCTGCTCTCACCCAGGCTCGCCAGCAGAGCAGCTACTGCTTTGCCCTGCTGTTTTTAGATATTGACCACTTTAAGATCGTTAACGACAGCCTCGGTCACCTGATCGGCGATGAGCTGCTGATGGAGGTGGCCAGTCGGCTCAAGAGCGTGCTGCGCCCGGCAGACCTGGCAGTGCGCCTGGGGGGCGATGAGTTTGTGGTGCTGCTAGCAGGCATTGGCCATTTTGAGGTGGCCCAGGCCATGGCTGAGCGCATTTTAGAGGCCCTGCGCCAGCCTTTTCAGCTCAGCAGCCACCAGATGTTTGCCACCGTGAGTTTGGGGCTGGTCATGGGCGATGCCCACTACCAGACGGCCTCAGAGCTAATTCGCGATGCCGATACGGCCATGTACCGGGCAAAGGCAAAGGGGCGCGATGGCTACGAGGTATTTGACATCGCCATGCACGATCGCGCGATCGCCCGCCTCACCCTCGAAACCGAGCTGCGCCGCGCCCTGCTGCATCACCCTGACGAGTTTGTGCTCTACTACCAGCCTATTGTTAATCTGCAAACGGGCGCGGTCAAAGGGTTTGAAGCTCTGGTGCGATGGCAACATCCCCAGCGAGGCATCGTCATGCCTGGCGACTTTATTTCGGTGGCTGAAGAGACCGGGCTGATTGCGCCCCTGAGCTACTGGCTTTTAGAGCTGGCCTGTCGCCAAATGGCCACCTGGCAGGCCACCTATCCCCAAGCGCAGGAGTTAACGGTCAGCGTAAATCTATCGGCGCTACAGCTGCACAACATCGAGCTGCCACAGCGAGTAGACCAAATCCTGAGCAAAACCGGGCTTTTGCCCAGCAGTCTAGTGCTTGAAATTACCGAAAGCATGCTGATCGACAACATTGACGACACCATTATGGTGCTCAACGGCCTGCGTCAGCGGCGTATTTCCCTCAGCATCGACGACTTTGGTACGGGCTATTCGTCGCTGAGCTACCTATATCGTTTTCCGGTCAACAACCTCAAGATTGATCAATCCTTTGTCAGCCAGATGGCCACTAGCCCCAGCCATGAAAAAATTGTGCACACCATTATCAACCTGGGGCGGCAGCTGGGCTTTAGTGCGATCGCCGAAGGCATCGAAACCCCCCAGCAGGTCAACACGCTCAAGCGCCTCGGCTGCGACCTAGGCCAGGGCTACTGGTTTGGCAAACCCCGCCCAGCGGCCGAGGTGTCCACCTGGCTCAGTCAATCTAGCGCCCACTATCGGCCCCACGCGGTGAGCTAAGCCGCCGATCTACCCACCGTTTCGCTTTATAGATCGCCTCAGACCGACTAAAAACTCCCGGTACCGCCACGGCACAGCCGGTATCGTGGGTGGCCCACACCGCATAGAGGGGCACTCCACTCTCGGTGCTCTGGTCAAGCTCAAGGCGAAAGCCTCGGTATTGAAACGACAGCACTACGTGGGGGTAGTCTGGGTCGGCAAACAGCATAGGGCGGTTTCGGAGTAGAGATGGGGTGGGCCTGAGACCATTATCGAGACCACGTATAGCGATCGCCATACGATTCTCTCCTAAACCCAAAAAAAGGGTGGGCTACGGCCCGCCCCTATGAGTCACGGAGTCTGTCTGCGCTGTTGCGGTTAGGTTATGCAGCAGCGAGGTTGCTGGCGGCAAAATCCCAGTTGACGACGTTCTTTAAGAAGCTATCGATGTAGTCAGGGCGCTTGTTTTGGTAGTCGAGGTAGTAGGCATGCTCCCACACATCCATGGTCATCAGGGGCACCTGCCCGGCGGTGAGGGGGTTGTCGGCATTTAGGGTTTTGGTCACCTTGAGGGTGCCGTTGTCGAGCACTAGCCAGGCCCAGCCGCTGCCAAACTGTGTGCCCCCGGCGGCCTTAAATTCTTCGGCAAACTTGTCAAAGCTGCCAAAGTCGGCGTCGATTTTGGCGGCCAGGTCACCGCTGGGCAGGCCACCGCCACCGGGCTTGAGAGAATGCCAGTAGAAGGTGTGGTTCCAGGCTTGGGCGGCGTTGTTGAACACGGCCTGTTTAGAGCTGTCGCCTGCGATCGCCTTGATCACGTCTTCAATCGGCTTGCTGTCGTGGTCGGTGCCCTTGACGGCATCGTTGTACTTGCTGACGTAGCTAGCATGGTGCTTGTCGTGGTGAAACTCTAGGGTGCTTTTGGAAATGTAAGGCTCCAAAGCATCGTAGGCGTAGGGTAGCGGAGACAATTCGTAGGACATGAGGGCTCTTTGGGGGTATCTACAGTTACACCATAAAACTTTACTTCAGCAAAAACTATCCCCCTGGGGTGGAGGGGGATAGGCCTCACCCCAGAGACAACTCAGGATTTCGCCTCAGGCTTCGATTGCCACAAGCTCAATATCAAAAATCAGGGTCTCCCCCGCTAGGGGGTGGTTGGCATCGAGGGTGACTTCGGCCTCTGATAAATCAGTCACCATGACCGGCACCGTCTGACCCGCAGGCCCCTGGAGCTGGAGCTGCAAACCCACATCGAGGGGAATATCGGCGGGAATCTGTTGGCGCTCGACCACCATGACCATCTCGGGCTGGCGGGGGCCGTAGGCACTTTCAGCAGGAATAACCTCGGTTTTGGCATCGCCGGGGGTCATACCCACCACCGCCGCCTCAAAGCCCGGAATCACCTCGCCGTTGCCAATGGCAAACTGGAGCGGGTCGCGATCGCGCGATGAGTCAAACACCGTGCCATCTTGCAGCTTGCCAGTGTAGTGAATCGAAACGCTGTCGCCGGTTTTTGCCTGGGTCATAGAATTCTGGGTCATGGAACTATCCTTGCAGTGAATGGGAGCTTTTCTATAGGTCACGGTCTTTCTTCCCCACGCTAGCGGGCATTTTGTGGAACCCTAAAAATACTAGAGATTTTCCTAAGGTTTCAGGTCGACCACCAGGGGCGAGGCCATCAACAGAGACATGGATGATAGAAGCATGGATGAGGCGACCGACCAAACTAGACCCAACGTTTGGCTGAGAGAGTTTCAGGCTATTTTGCAGGGGGCGGTAGGGGGCTTTTTATTTGGCATACCTTCGCTATACACCGTAGAAGTATGGTCAATTGGCGAAGCCACAACCCCCCGCTGGCTGCTGCTGGTGCTGACGGTCACCCTGGTGGGGGTGGGGCTGCTCACCCAGGTGGAAGGGTTTCGCCAGACCCTCAGTCTGCACCCCCTTGAAGCTTTTTTAGAGACCATTGAGGCGGTGGCCATTGGAACAGTGTGCGCGACCCTGGCGCTGGTGTTGCTGTGCCGCATCACCCTCGATACCCCGCTGTCAGAGGCCCTGGGCAAGGTGGTGTTTGAGACTGTGCCCTTTTCCCTCGGGGTGGCCCTAGCGCGATCAACCCTCCAGGGCAATCGGGGGCGCGATCGCCGCACCACGGCACCTATATCTCGACGGCTCAGCTCTTTTAGCCGCGTTAACCTGCGCGATGCCCTAGTAGATTTTGACGCCGCGCTGATCGGCGCGGTGCTGATTGCCTTTAGCATTGCCCCCACCGAAGAGGTGCCCCTGCTGGCTTCATCGCTACCGCCCCTGTGGCTGCTGCTAATTCTGGCTGCATCCCTGGGGCTTTCCTACGCCATTGTGTTTGCCTCGGGCTTTGCCGATCGCGCCGAGCGGCGGCAGCGGGGGCTGCTGTTTAGCCCCATTACCGAGACCCTGGTGGCCTACCTGGTGGCGCTGCTAGCCTCGGTAGTCATGCTAGTGCTGTTTCAGCAACTCAACCCCAGCGACCCCTGGTCAGAGTGGCTGAGCGATGTCTTAGTTTTAGGACTTCCGGCCTCCATTGGCGGGGCCGCAGGGCGTATTCTTATCTAATGGAGTCTCCTAACTATCCCGACGGCCCCCCCGACAGCGCAACCCATAACGAGTCTCAAGATCGCCTTACCCAGCGCTCTGCCGCCGAGTGGGTCACGTTTACCGTGGCGGCGCTGATTTTGCTGGGGCTGGTGGGGCTAATTTTCTTTGACTGGCAAACCAACCAAAACCGCCCCCCAGCGTTTGCGGTGGCGGTGTCGGAGGCGGTGCGCGTCACCGATGGCCGCTACTACGTGCCCTTTGCCATTACCAACACCGGGGGGCGCATTGCCCGCATGGTGCAGGTGACCGCCGAACTCGATATCGCGGGTGTCGATGAAGAAACTGGCGAGCAGCAAATTGACTTTCTCTCGGGCCACGAAACCAAAGCGGGCAGTTTTGTCTTTACCCACGACCCCCAGGTAGGAGATTTAGTCGTGCGGGTAGCCAGCTATCGACTACCGTAAGATTCGTTTGGGATGGAGCGCACGACCGAGGGCCTCCCTCAACTACAACAGGGGAAACGGATGCTCGGCTACGTTGTAATTTTGCTGGCGACGGTTTGCTTTGGTGCCCAAAACCTGATCACGCGGGTGTTGTTTACCCCCTCTAGTCTGTGGGGGGTAGTAGAGGTCGGCGGCTTTGTGGAGCCTACCCTGCCCAACTCGTTTTTGCTGATGTTTATGCGCATGGTGGTGGGGGTGCCGCTGATGGCGCTGCTGCTGCCGCCGGTATATCCCCCTATGTGGAGCGATCTGCGCCGATTAGGATCGCCCAACTACCGCCGCGAACTCTACCTGGCTCTGGTGGGCGGAGTGCTGATGTTTTCGTACCTAGCGCTGCTATATGTGTCTGTGGGGCGCATTGCAGCAGGTATCGCACTGACCTTATTTTTTACGTTCCCAGTTTATACCGCTTTACTAGACTGGTACTGGTTTGGCCATCGCCCTAGCAACCGCCGCTGGGCCATCTTGGGGTTGATTTTATTGGGTAGTGCGCTGACTGTTCCCCTGGGCGGGGCGGCGGTTGAAAGCTGGCTGGGGGTAACCTTTGGCCTGGCTTCAGGTGTAGTGTACGCCTTCTATACTGTGGCGGCCCAAAAAGCCTTTGAAACCTTTCACCCGGTGCCGTTTACAGGCATCAGCTTTGCGGTGACGCTGGTGCTGTCGGCAGCTAGCCTGCTGCTGTGGCCCGGAGACCTCGAAGGGCTGCTGTGGCCAGCGCTGTGGGTGGGTGGGCTGCTGTCGGCGATCGCCACCCTCACCGGCCACGTGCTCAATAATCTAGGCATTCGTAGCGTAGGGGCCACCGCCGCCTCCATGCTGGGGGCCACCAACCCGGCTCTAACGGCGGTGCTGGCCTGGGGCGTACTGCAAGAACAGCTGTCTTTAGTGCAGGTGTTAGGGGTGTTACTGGTCACCGTCAGCGTTGGTTTGCTCAGCCTCACCAAGCCGTCCTGATATCTCGCAGCCTGGACAGCTTGGCCAGATGCCTAAATCTGATCGGGGTCGATACCCTGGGCCCTCAGCAATTCGGCCAGGCGATCGGCCCGCTGGCGCTCTTGCTCAGCCCGCTGGCGCTCTTGCTCGGCCCGCTGGCGCTCTTGAACCGCTTGTTCATCTCCTAGCTGCAGGAGGTTACCCGCCTGGTCTTGCCAGCGCAGCCAGGTATCTTGGCGACCCTCAAACTCTCCTTGCCAGAGGGTGAGGCCCAAACCAACCTGCTCAAGCCAGGTATCGGCAATCTCTGAATAACACACCCCTCGCAGCTCAAACAGGTATAGGGTTTGTTCTCCTAGCTGGTGGCTGGGATCATAGACCACGTAATAGCTTACCCGCATCTGTTCGTAGATCCGCAGCTTGTCGGTTAGCTCATTGCCCACCTGGTTAGAGACTACCTCGATCGCAATTTCAGGGGGCTTGCCAAAGTTCCACACCATGTAGCAGCGATTGGGCTTCTCCCACCAGGCCTCGGGCACCTGCACATTAAAGCTGACAAACACATCAGGCACAATCGCTGGTTGACTAACAGCGTGATAGATACCTACATTTGCCTCAGCCAGAAAAACCCTATCAGTGAGCGCACTATACAGCGCACTCACCAACAGCCGCTGCTGCTTAGCCGACGCGAAGTTATCCACCGGCGTATCATCCTCAGTGATGAACAGGCTAGGATCGGGAAAATCAATTTCGTCGGCGATAACAAGCTGGTCGACCATAGGGCGCGCTCTACTCTACCGAAACTTGCTTCTCATTCTAGCGGCGAGACAGTCTAGCGGCGAGACAGTACGGCTGAGAGAATTACGGCGCTAGACTCCCCCCAACCAGCTAAGGCCTGTCTACAGCGACTCAAGATCGCTAGGGAACGAATTATCCAAAATTTGGCCGAGGTTGAAAGGACAATCGCTGGGCAATTGTGAGGGTTCAAGGGCATTCCGCGCCAAACCAGGGTGGGAAGGCTTAGGTGCATTTGCTTGGGTGCCTTTGACTGAGAGCATCGTGCAAAGACTGCCAGAAGAAGGCCAACCCGAGTTTTAGAATTTGCCCACGCCCTGCACCAAACCCCAGCTTAGAGAAGCCGGGTTGTTGCCCTCGGCACCCAGAGACCGGATTTCTGTGCTTGTGCCAAGGCTTGCTGTTGTAGCTCAAAATAAACCCGGTCTCAAACCCTACCGACAGCAGATGCCCCGTCCGAGAGTCCAGGGTTCTACGCCACTAGCCACAGCTCTTGTTATCTCCACAGAACCCTGGGGGCTGCACCCCAACAGCTCTACTACAATAAAAAACACTCCCGTAGGGTGGGCACCGCCCACCACCCCACCATGGCCCCACCACTCAACTCGCCACCCAACACCCCAGAAGCCGAGTTTTTGCGGACGGTGCTGGCCCAAATAGATAAAACCAGGGAAGACCCGGAACTTGTCTTCGATTTATTTCGCGCTGATCTAGATAAGTTGAATGAAGCCTTACTTGAAAGACTACCTCAGGTTTTTGAAGAACTTCTAGTAGAAGAAAAGCCTTCAAAAATTGCTGCTCTTTTCAAAATTTTTGGTGAACGACTTCAGGAATTTACTCTCGACAATCGAGAAATCAATATTGAAATCAGCATCGCTGCATACCAATCTGCCTTGAAAGTCTTCACCCGCGAAGCATTTCCTCCGCAGTGGTCGATGACCCAAATTAACTTAGGCTCTGCTTATGGCAATCGTATTCTGGGCAACCGCGCGGTGAACCTGATAGATGCAATCGCTGCCTACAAATCTGCTTTGCAAGTTATAACCTGCGACACCTTTCCTAAAGATTGGGTACTAAAACATCAGAGTAATTTTCTCAACAATATTCTCCACATGCTGGAGGGCTATAAAATTGTTTTGGAGGATCATTTGCTCACCCTGGAGGGTTATGGGCTTGCCCTGGTAGACTACGAGTCTGCCGAAAACTTCGCCGAAAACTTAAATGAACTCATTAGCAATTTGCAGGAAGCCCAGTCAAGAGATATTCTAAGGGCCATAGCCTATGTCACTGCCAATGATGCCCTTGGCTTCGCCCTTGACTATCGCTACGGCCTAAACTACGACCCCACTGATCTTGCCCAGGCTGCTGCTGCCTATCACCGAGCTGCTGAAGCCACCAAGCAAGAATCTGATAAGGTTCTCTACTACGAAAAAGCCGCCGATAGCCTCTACCAGCTGGGCGTCGCCCTCACCCAAGACGGCTAGTGGTACGAGGGCCTTGCCGCCCTCGAGACCAGCCACGCCACCTACCGCGATGCCCACAGCCGCCTGGGTCGCGCCGACGCCCTGCAACAGATGGGCCGCACCCACTACCTGATGAGCAACTTCGACAAAGCCCGCATTCACTTTCGCGACGCCCTGCGCCTGTACGCAGCCGAAGCCAGTTTGCCCGGCCAGGCCGCCTGCCATGCCGGGCTGGGTAGACTGATGCTGCGGCTCAACTTTGTAGACGACGCCATTGCCGAACTGCACCAGGCCTGCGCCCTCTACACCCAGCTCGACGACCAGGCCCGCCTGGCCGAAGTGCAGCAGGTCTATGACCTGGCTCAAAAAGTCCAAGCCAAACAGCCCGTCGCCTAGTTTTCCTTGCGGGATCAGCCCATGAACATCATTGACAACCTGCTGCGCGACGGCGACAACCTCTACGACCAGTGGAACCTGACCGACATTCCTTTTGCAGAAAGCGCCGAAAAGCTTGATCGCCTCGCTCAGGTATTTACCGGGCGCGAGGCGGAGCTGAGCCAGGTGGTCAACCTGCTGCGCAGCCGCGATGCCAAGTCAATTCTCGTCTACGGCTGGATTGGCATTGGCAAAACCGCCTTTGTGCGCCTGTTGCTAGAGGGACTGAAGCGCAACCTGGGGGATCGGGTGCTTACCGCCCGCATCAAACTAGAGGCCAACACCGACCTCTCCACCGCCGCCCTGATCGCCCTGGCCCGCGAAATGCCCAACGACGAGTGGGCCCAGTACCAGCTCAACCGCATGGGGCTCAGATCCAGCCTGCCCCTGCGCAGTCGCAAGACCACCGCTGGAGGTAAATTGATTTTTGAGGGCACTGTCGAAGAGTCTACCGTCGCCCCCGAAGCACCTCAGTTCCCCACCCTGAGCTTTGAAGACCTGCTTGATCGCGCCCTGCAAAAACATGAGCGGGTGATCATTGCGATCGACGACCTCGACAAACAAGACCCCGCCCGCGCCCGCCAGTTGTTGCTCAATGCCCAGGGGCTGCTCAAGGGGCGGGCCTGGTTTTTGCTCACCGGGCACCCCAGGGGCATCACCCACGACTACCTGATCAGCGATCGCGGCCTGTTTGACCTGTCCCTGAAGCTCGAACCCCTCGACCCCGACACCAGCTACGCCATGCTGGTCAAATAGCTCAACAGCGCCCGCCGCCGCCCGATCACCAACCCCAACCCCGCGAATCCGGCGGCGGTGCATCCTTTCACCCCAGAGACCGCCCGCGCCCTGTGCGCCGTGGCCGAGGGGGTGCCCCGCTGGCTCAACCGCTACAGCAGCTACATTTTGCTCAAGGCCGCCGAGCTAAAAGCGCCCCAGATCGACGAAGACACCCTGCAAGTGGGCCTGGCCTACGCCCGCAACCAGCTGCGCGGCCAGGCCGGCCTCACCCCCCAAGATTACTATCTGCTCGACCTGGTGCTAGAGAAGGGCGCCATCTCCGACGACAGCATCACCCTCGACGAGCTAGAGCGCCTCAAGGCCGAAACCTTCAACGAGATTCTCCCCCGCCTCGACAAGCTGGTGGAGTTTGACCTACTCAAGCGCATGCCCACCGAGCGAGCCACCGAATACGCCCCGGTGCCTCTGCTAGAGGACGAGCCTGAGGACGCCTAGCATCGTAGGGCACTGCCCAGCCCATTTGGGAAAAAGGTTGCAAGCCCTCACCTGAGAACAATCCTGCCGTATCTTTGCCCAGCATATCTCTAAGACTGAACTACCTCTTGTGCCGGGCTGACCACAGGGGTAACCTTCGCTGAGGGGCAGAGATCGGCCAGGTCACACATACCGCATTTGGGATTGCGGGCATTGCACACCGCCCGCCCGTGGTACACCAGGCGAATCGACCAGTTCTCCCAGTCGGGCTGGGGCAGCAGCTTCATCAGATCGCGCTCGATTTTGACCGGGTCGCTGAATTTGGTCAGCCCCAGCAGGTTGGTGATGCGCTTGACGTGGGTATCTACCGTCACCCCGCCATTGATGCCAAAGCCGTGGGCCAGCACTACGTTGGCGGTTTTGCGGGCCACCCCCGGCAGGGTGACGAGATCGTCCATGCGGGGGGGCACTTCGCCGTTGTACTCGGTAATGATCCGCTGACAGGCGGCGCGAATATTCTTGGCTTTGTTGCGGTAGAAGCCGGTAGATTTCACCAGACGCTCTAGGTCTTCTATGTCAGCCTCAGCGAAGGCGTAAACATCGGGGTAGGCGGCAAACAGGGCCGGAGTCACCAGATTCACCCGCTCATCGGTACACTGGGCCGCCAGCATGGTGGCGATCATCAGCTGTAGCGGGTTCTCAAAATCTAACGAGCAGGGCGCGTTGGGATACAGCCGTTTAAGTCGAAGGAGCACCTCTAGCGTCCGCTGTTTCTTAGAAGCTCGCCGCTGGTTGGGCATGGGTGGACGGGGGGGTGTAGATG
>QBMN01000030.1:0-26424 GCA_003241845.1 Shackletoniella antarctica
GCTGGCGAGTAGGTGCGGACTGTCTTCATTTTCTGGGCTACCTAGGGCGATATTACTGGATTCCCTTATTGTCAGGCATAGTGACTCTTTTATTTAATCCTCGATCCTTAGCCGCATCAAACCCTTCGATGGGGCAGGCATCTACCTCCAGCATGGCGGCTGAGTACATCAAAAATCCTAGAGCTATGTACACTTGTCGCGTGGCCCATCCATCCATGGTCAGAGGGTAAGGGGGGGCAGCCAAAAACTTTTTTACCATGTCGCCATAGCCCTCTAGGGTTTCAGCGGGCACCTGGCGCACTGTGGCCATGCGTTCTACAAACTGGTCAACCTCAGGGGCGCCAATATCTTTCTTAATGGCCAGCACTACTAGGCGAGAGGCATCGGTCACCTGAGCCTGGCCCCAGGCATGTTCCCGTAGCTGTTGTCGCAAAGCGGGGTTGCGCACCACAAAGAACTTCCAGGGCTGCAACCCAAAGGACGACGGAGCCAGCACTAGGCTTTGCTCTAGGGCAGACCAAATTTCGTCAGGAAGAGTACGGTCTGGGTCAAACTGCTTAGTGGCGTAACGCCAGTTGAGTTGCTGTATGACCTGGTCAGGGGTAGCAGAAGATTGAGTCATGGGGTATTGAAGTAGGGTTAAAACGCGATCAATCTAAGGATGAAGATCCACTGGCAATGCTAGCCCTGCCAAGCATCCTACGCCAGCGGGCGACTCCCTGCATGAGATTCCAGCATGGGCATGCTCACACTCCCTCCTTGGATTGATTTGACGGCGCGGGCGGCGCGCTCCCGTAGTAGGGCTTGAGCCAGTCTAGGCTTAGCTCGTAGAGGTGATCAACGGCCCAGGTAGCCCGGCGATGAATCATCTGATAGGGGTAGGCGTGGGCGACCCCAAGCACAGGTACACCGGCATGCTTGGCCGCCTCAATGCCGGCGAAAGAATCTTCCACCGCCAGGCATTCGGCGGGCTGCAAACTTAAATCTGTATGTTGGCGATTGAGTAACTCCACCGCCAACAAATAGCCGTCTGGAGAGGGTTTGCTCACCCCAACCGGAAGATCGTCTGCCGAGATAATCAACTCTACATGCTTGCCCCAGTCAACCAGAGACAGGACTGTCTCGATTTCGCCGCGCCGCGCCCCTGACACGATCGCTAGCTTAAGCTGGGCGGCCCGCACCTGGTAAATCAAATCGGCAATCCCTGGGTAAAACGGTAGCTGCCCTAGGTTGACCAGTAATTCTTGATAACGGGTTGCTTTGCGGGCGAGCAATTTCTCTAGATAGGCGTCAGATATTATTCGCCCCTGGCGAGCAAGCAAGTCACTTAGACAGGCCGCATCTGATCGCCCTAGGCAGCAATCGGCAAGGTCTTGGGGATTAGGGCGCAGGTTTTCCTCTAGGAGTAGATCTGTAATCAACTGCTCGTGGATAGTCTCATCGTTAATTACGACGCCGTTGAAATCGAGTAAAACTGCCTTGAGAACCATGAACCTAGCCAGAGAACTGTTAAGAGATGCAACATTGTGCAATTAGCCTTTAGCTTAGCCCGGTTTTGGGGCAGCAAGAATGTCTTCCTAACCTCGTCAATACGAGGCGTTGAGCATAGAACCGGAGACGACGGAAGAGGTTTTTCCTAAGCGCCGATGGACGTCTCTGGGATGGTTAGTCAACACCCTGTACCTAGAGAAGGCTTGAACAACCTCGTAAAACTACGGAGAACCCTCCTTGCCGCTGGCCAGAGTACCGTAGATCAACCATGGTGAATGCCACTGTCACTCCCGAGAATAGGCTTAGTTCTCAGCGAACCCGCTCTCGTAAGGACACGCGCAGATATGGCTACCCAAACTTCGATGATTCGCTCCCGTGGCATGGAACTGCTGATGCAGTATCGGCAAGCTCCCTCGGTAAAGTTGCGCAATCGGCTAGTGCAGCTCAACGCTGGCTTGGTGCGTAAGATTGCCCACCGCGTTAGTCACCAGTGCTCTGAACCCTACGAAGATTTAGAGCAAATTGGCTACATTGGATTGATTCGTGCCATTGAACGGTTTGATCCTAGCCAGGGCTGCGCTTTTAGCTCTTTTGCGGTTCCTTACATTCGCGGCGAGATGCTGCACTTCCTGCGCGATCGCGGTACTACTGTTAAGATTCCCCGTCGCTGGCAAGATCTGCAAAAAGAGTCCCAAAAGCTTCAGATGGAGCTGATGCGTGATCTGGGCCGCAACCCCAGCGACAGCGAAATGGCTGAGGCTTTGGATGTACCGGTCAAAGAATGGCGGGAGGTCAAGATGGCTCACAAAAACCGTTTGCCTCTTAGCCTCGATGCCACCGTGTGCCAGCAGGTTGACTCTAATATCACCCTGGTCGAGACCCTACCCGACAGCCACTATCAGCTCATGCAGGCTCTCGAAGAAGACCGTCAGCAAATCCAGCGGGCCCTAAACCAGCTTGAGGCAAACACCCGCACCGCCATCGAGTTTGTCTTCTTCAAAGGGCTGTCCCGTAAAGAGGTGGCTGAGAAAATTGGTGTTAGCCCCATGACGGTCACCCGCCGCATCCAGCGTGGAGTAGACGAAATGATTGCTTATCTACAGCCTCAGGCACTGCATACTGATCCCTAGCTTTGGAATTAGCTTGCGAAAGAGAGCGTCGTAGCTGTAAAAGTTCACTCTCTCTGACCAGATAACCTTGTTTAAGCAACCTGAGTCATTAAACCTTATCGGAATTTAATCCGGTAGGTAAAAGGAGGTCAGTTGTGACGAGCCCAAAATTACCGTATGAAGCTGAGCTATGACGAGCTTCAAGGCAAGCCTCGGATTTTACGCAGCCTAACGAGGCTGACCGGGCAAAAGCTTGAGACGTTACTGGTCAGCTTTAGGAGCGCCTGGGGCAGCCGTAATTGGCTGCCTTCAGCGGTAGGGATTTTAGCTCAGCTCCCGTTTTTCTGTGGCCCATTGCTCCATAGCTCGCTGCTCCATAGCTTTAACAAATCCGTCTTTGCCGTCCATGTAGCCGTCGATGTCGTCGGGGTGCTGAGCCGCTAGGGAGTGCTTCAGGTCGCTGTACTGCTGAGCGCAGTCGGGGTTGGCTCGCATGAAATCGCGAAAGGCCAGGTGGCGAACTACCTCTGACGACCCCGTCAAAAATATGTGGACATGACGGGTTCTAACCCCTTCAGCGTTGTCTTTACGAAAATAGCGCCGACCCGGCAGACCATACTCGCCCATGGCGGTATAGCCTAGGGCCGCCATCACGACGTTGTAGGCGTCAACCCGGTCGATGTCGCTGACCTCCACCAGTATGTCGATGACTGACTTGGCGTAAATGTTGGGAATTGAGGTGCTGCCAATGTGGTGAATGCGCGCCACATTGTCGCCCAAGGCCAGGGCAATTTGGGCGGCTTCTGCCTCAAAATCTTGAGGCCATTGGGGGTTAGGAGGGTGAACCTGCACCTGTTTCATGTAAATCGCCGCTACAAATCTTGGGAGAGCAGGACGCGATCGCTCTCTGGGCCAGTCTTTGACCATCGCGGCACCAGATGCCGTTTTCAAAAATTGGCTCTGGGTAGGTACGCACAAAGTAGCCGCGATCAATTGCCTCTAGTCGAAAGCCCATTTTTTGGTAAAACGCCAGCTGAGCAATGCCAGAATTGCCAGTGCCTACGATCATGCGCTTGGTGCCCTGCTGGCGCGATCGCTCAATTGCCGCCGCCAGCAGCAATTTTCCTAGCTTTTTACCCTGGTGAACGGGGGCAACCGCAATATTCATCACCTCAACCACCTGCTGATCGCGCTGTAGCAGCACTATGACGGCGATGGTCAAAGACCGACCCTCAGGGGCGATCGCAGCATCCCCCTCCATCAACCCCATCACCGTAGATTGATGAAGGTAGGCGTCGATCAGCTCTCGGCATGGATCGGCATCTAATAGCAGAGACCAGGGCCATTCTGCCGGAGTTAGGTCTCTTACCTGCATGGCTAGAGCATCATTCCTAGACTACTTCGCACCCGAGATCCAATTTTTGGCTACAGCAGGGCCATAGCGACAGAATAAACCACTGCCGCCAAAAAAAAGAGCGTCCCGTCGGGACGCTCTTTTTAGATAACTACTTTTCGCTGAGAAGCCCTAGGCCCCCCAGACAAAAGACTAGTTTTCCAAAACCACCTTGGCTACCATGCCAGCCCCACGGTGGGGAGCGCAGTAGTAGGTGTAGGTGCCAGCGGGCATATCGCTGGTGAAGGTGGTGGCGTAGTTTTCGCCGGGGGCAAAGGTCAACTGGCTGTGGGAAATACCATCAGCTAGAGCCTTGTCTCCGGGAGCGTTAGCCGCGTCAAAAATGACGTTGTGGGGGGCCATCTTGTTGTTGACCCAGGTCACAGTGTCGCCGGGCTTAACGGTGACGGTGCTGGGCTCAAACACGAGCAGCCCCGCATCAGAACCCATTTTGACATCATAGTTGGTGGCCGCAGCGGGGGCAGAGGCCAGGGTTAGGGTACCCACAACCAGCAGAGCAGACAGAAAAACTAAACCCAAACGCTGGGCGGCGCGAATTACACGTTGCATATGTACCTCTAAAGCTCGTATCTCCAGTTCAATCAAACAGACTGTTACTCAACAGCCTACTTATGGCATATTACCTGTTTTGCGGGATAACTAGGCACGCTAGCCCTAGGGTAATTGCCGACCCAGGCAGCCTACAGGGCAACTGCTAACCAGAAAACCCTGCCAGCTGTGGGCGATCCTCTAGACCCAGCCTAGCTAACCGAGGGCGCTGAGTAACGGGTCTTGCCAGCACCCCACATGTCGCCAACCACGCGAGGCTGCAGAAGAATGTGACCCGAGATCGCCACTAGGTCTTCCTCGGTCAGGCTACGCATCTTGGGATAGATGTCAGCACTTTTCTTGCTGGGGTGGACCTGAGAAATATCGGTCAGACCATCGTAGGTCATGGGCTCTTTCAGGTAGGCTACCAGAGATTCAATATTGTCGCGGGGAGGCAAGGCACCGGCTAAAGTCTCAGGGTCTAACCCAACGGTGGGGTTGGTCTTGGTAATGCCCCCGACGTGGCAGGTGCCACAGGCATAGTTAAACTGACGACGGCCACGGGTGATCTGCTCCAGAGACAGCGCAACGGTATCCCCGCCGGAGTTGAGCTGTACAGTACGAATGGCCTTATCTAGCTCAGCCGCAACAGCGTCTCCCATTACCAGGTGGCTGACAAAGAAGAGTGCGACCGCAACTAGCCAAATGCATCTCTTCACCATGGTTCTCCTCGAAATATATAGGGCTTGGGGATGAAATCAACACAGCTTGCCCAGTTCAGTTTGAGAGCCGTTTCCCCTGGGGAAAAACTCCGCTGCTGAACTGAGATTAGATTTAATTCAGCGGAGCTTCCTCCACTAAATCGTTCTTGTAATGTCCATCATGCCACCGAAGGGGGCCATTCCCAAGGTTTCGCCCCTATAAATCGACCCCGATGTGGCTAGGTGCGCTCGAGCCGAGGCCGTTGGGCCAGGGGGTGTGGCCCTCGGCCACCGCCGCCGCCACCGGCTGGTGTAGGCGCATCAGCTGGGCCAGGGTTTGCTTGAGCTGGGTGCGCGGCACAATCAGGTCAACAAAGCCATGGTCGCGTAGATACTCGGCGGTTTGAAAGTCGTCGGGCAGCTTTTCGCGCAGGGTTTGCTCAACCACCCGGCGACCGGCGAAGCCAATCGTGGCCTTTGGCTCAGCCACAATAATGTCGCCCAGCATGGCGAAGCTGGCGGTGACGCCCCCCGTGGTGGGGTGGGTGAGCACCGGCATGTAGAGCAGTTTGGCGGCCTGGTGCTGCTGCAGGGCACCCGAAATTTTGGCCATCTGCATCAGGCTGAGCATGCCCTCTTGCATGCGGGCACCCCCGGAGGCGCAGACGATAATCACCGGGCAGCGGCTAGCGGTGCCCCGCTCGATCAGGCGGGTGAGCTTTTCTCCCACCACCGAGCCCATGCTGCCGCCCATAAAGCGAAAGTCCATCACCCCCAGGGCCACGGGC
The DNA here is from genome assembly GCA_003241845.1 of Shackletoniella antarctica. Lineage (GTDB taxonomy): Bacteria > Cyanobacteriota > Cyanobacteriia > Phormidesmidales > Phormidesmidaceae > Nodosilinea > Nodosilinea antarctica. Next base: position 6,032 of record QBMN01000030.1, read on the forward strand.
AGACCGTCTAGTTCGCCCAGACCGGTCTGCACCGCGTCGGTGAGCTGGGTTTTGGCCTGGGTGTCGCGCAGGCGATCGCCGTAGCCCTTGCGGTCTTTAAACTTGAGCGGGTCTTGGGGCTGAATGTGGGTGTCTAGCGCCTGCCAGGTGTTGCCGTCGATTAGCTGACGAATGCGCTCGTCGCTGAAGATGCGGTGGTGGTGGCCACACTCTCCGCAGACCCACTGATTGGTACGCAAATCTTTGGTGTAGGTGAGAACGTCGCAGTGCTCACACTTAGTCCACAGGCCATCGGCAATTTCCCGCTCCTGGCGGTCTTCGCTGATGGGGCCTGACTTTCGACGATTGGCAAACCAGTCAAACAGAGACATGCGTGGGCTCAACGGCGACAGAACGACCTGAAAGTGTTCGTTTTGAACACATCCCCCATCCTACCGGGTTTACGACCTCTGCGATAGGTGAGCAGGTTGGGATGCCCCTACCCTGACGGCTGGGCTAGCTTTACTGTGTGGTCATGATTACTTTGTGGTCATGATATAAACCCCATCCCAGTCTTCGGGGGGCGGCTGCACCAGGTACTGCCGAGCGCGGCTCAGGTGCACGGCCACAGCTTTGTCGTCGGGGCGCATCTGCTGGGCCTGCTCGAAGAGGCTCAGGGCCTGCTTAAATGCCATGGCGGTGTAGGCACTGCGGGCCGTGGCGTAGATGTCGAGAAAGGCTTCGGTGTCGGCGCTGAGCGGGGTGTCGCGCTGGTCGATCAGTTCGTAGATGCCCACGGCCCGCTGCTTGCCTTTCACCTGGGTGCGGTCTAGCTCGCGCACCCAAATTCTGTCGGCGCAGAGGGCGTAGGTGTATTCGCTGATGACGATATCGCAGCCGTATTCTTTGGTGACGCCCTCGAGGCGCGAGCTGAGGTTGACCCCGTCGCCAATGACGGTGTACTCCATTTTGCGCTGGGAGCCAATGTTGCCTGAGACCACCTCGCCAGAGCTAACGCCAATGCCAATGCGAATTTCGGGCTGCCCCAGGACACCGCGCTCGGCGTTAAAGCGCACCAGCCGCCGCCGCATGTCAAGGGCGCTTTGCACCGCCGCCCAGGCGTGGTTGGTGAGGGGCAGGGGCGCACCAAACACCGCCATCAGCGCGTCGCCGATGAACTTGTCGAGGGTGCCCTCGAAGTTAAACACTGACTCCACCATGGTCTCAAAGTAGGCGTTGAGCATTTCAACGACTTTGTCAGCTTCGAGGTCTTCGGTCAGGGTGGTGTAGCCGCGAATATCGGAAAACAGCACGGTGACGTCTTTGCGATCGCCTTTCATCATGATGTCGTCTCCCAGGGCCATCACCTGCTCGGCCACGCTGGGGGTCATGTAGCGGTAGAGGGTGCTCTTCATCCGCTTTTCTTGGCTGATGTCTTCGAGCACCAGCAGGCCGCCCAGCACGCCACCCTCGGGGTTGGTGAGGGGGTTGACGGTGAGGTTGATACTGCGCTCAATGCGCTGCACTAGCTCGGCGGGCACCGGGGCGGCGGCGGGGTTGCCCCAGGCCCGATAGATTTCGGGGGCATCAGGGTCGGGCAAGGCCAGCTCTGAGACAGGGTCTAGGCCACCAGGGGCCACCGCCACCCGCAGGCTCTGCTCGGGCACATAGTTGCGCGCCCCGTGTTTTAGGCTGTCTTCGAGGCGAAAGCGCAGGTTATCGATGGGGATCGCCTCCCACACCGGGCGGCGGTGGAGGGCCGCCTGCCAGCGATCGCGAATTGTACGACTGTGGTCGGTGTCTTCGGGGCAGCCGATCAGCTCCAAGGCGGCGTCGTTGATGGTGACAATGCGCCCCTCCATATCGGTGGAAATCACTGCGTCGGAGAGGCTTTGCAAAATGTCTTTTTGGTACTGTTTTTCGACCAGCACGCTCTCAAACAGCTTGGCGTTTTCGAGGGCCACCCCCGCCTGAATGTTGAAGGCCCGCATAAAGGCTTCATCGGAGGTAGTAAAGGTGCCCTGGGCTTTGTTGATCAGCTGGGTGACGGCAATCAACCTGCCCCCTGAGTCAAACACCGGCATGCAGAGAATGGTGCGAGTGAGGTAGCCGGTGCGCTTGTCGGCGTCGGGGTTAAAGCGGGGGTCTTGGTAGGCATCGACAATGTTCAACAACTCGCCCGTAGTGGCCACATGGCCGACGATGCCGGTATCGCTGGGAATCCGCAGCTCGACTAGAGATTTACCATCGCCAGATTTTACCTTTGACCACAGCTCACCGCTGTCTTCGTCGATTAGCCACAGGGTGCTGCGATCGGCCTGCATCAGCTGGCGGGCTTCTCCCATCACCGATTGCAGGGTTTTCTCTAGATCTAAGCTCTGTTCTAGCGACGAGATCGCCTTCAGCAGGGCGGCGACCCCCTTTTGGTTGCGGGCGGCCACATAAAACGAGTTGCAGCTTTCGAGAATCACCCCCAAAGACTCGGCAAACTCTTTAAAGTGGCGCTCGTCCTGCTCGTCGAAGGGGGTGTGGTTGAGCTTGTTGAGCAGCTGCACCACGGCCACAATGTTGTCGGTTTTTTTGCTCAGCACCGGCATGCAGAGAATGCTGCGGGTGCGATAGCCGTGCTTTTGGTCGTAGGTGCTGTCAAAGCGATCGTCGGCGTAGGCGTCGGGAATATTTAGCGGCGTCACGTTGGTCGCCACGTAGCCGGAAATACCCTTGCCCATAGGGACGCGAATTTCGAGCGATCGCACCCCGTCGCCCTGGGCAATCTTTGACCACAGCTCCTGCTTTTCTTGATCCACCATAAAAATGGTGGTGCGCTCAGCCTGCAAAATCTGGCCGATCTTGAGGGTGAAGGCCTCTAAAATCTGCTCTAGCATGACCTCCAACGACTCGTTGTTGATCATGTCGATAGCGCGCAAAAAATGCTCAAACTCCGCCGTAATTTGGTCGAGCAAACTAATAAACTGCGGCGTGGGCAGGTCACGCACCCGGTTGGTGAGAGAACTGTGCTGGTTGACCAGAGACAGCGCGGTGATCATGCTGCGGTCGATCTGAGGTGCCATAGGAACCCTATTCAAGCGTGGCAGATGGAAAAGCAAGGGGCACAGTCGTCTTTACTCTAACCGTATACCCCAGGCCCTAGGGCAGAAAGTTGCGATTTGCACAGAATGCCAGCCCGGAGCCATCACTTAGCGTACCCAGCCCCTCAAACATTTAGCCCAGGGGTGTTAAAGCCGCTGGCCAAAAAAGCAGCAATCTCTGCCCAGGCGGCATCGGTGGCGGCGGGGTCATAGCGGTAGCCGTCGTCGCGCATAAAGGTGTGGTTGGCGGGGTAGGTCAAGATTTTGTGGTGAATCCCCGCCATCCTCAAGGTTTCAACGATGGTGGTGCGCCCTTCGGCAGGTACGTGGGGGTCTTGATCCCCAAAAATCAGCAGCAGTTGACCAGAGATTTCGCCCAGGCGCTCTAGGGTGTTGGCCCGGTCACGGCCCAATTTGCCGCTGTGGATGCCGGTGGGATAGCAACATACCGCAGCCTTCACCATGGGGCTGAGCGCCGCCCGACAGGCCAGATGCCCACCAACGCAAAACCCCAAAGCTCCGATCTGACCAGACGCTACGGTCTCACAGTGCCGCAGCCAGTCCAGCGCTGCGGTGGTATCGGCGTCATACTGGGCGACGGCTGTCCGGCCGGCCGCATCGTTACCCCGCAAGCGGCCCAGGTCGTTGGGTTCAATCACCGTGCCGATGGGCTCTAGGCGATGAAAGATCTCGGGGGCCGCCACCACATAGCCATAGCCCGCCAGGCGATCGGCCAGGCGCACAATCGGGCCGCCCAGCTGGTAAATATCTGAATAGAACACAATGCCGGGGTACTGACCGGGGGCGGCAGGTTCCACGACGTAGAGACGCATCAGGCTGTCATCTACGGTGAGCCCCACTTCGCGGCGTTTAATTTGCACAGGGCTAACTCCGGTAGGGTTCCAGTATGGTTAAGGATGATTTGATAAATCAGCGGTTATCAAGACTACAAGCCTTGGCTATGACAACATTTTTTGCCCCCGATTCTACCCTGCAGGCCGCGCTAGAACAGGTGATTGAGCAGGTGCGCGGTGAGTTTGCGCTGTCTGCCACCCAAATCGCTGTCACCTGGGTGGTCTATGACCCGCCCTACATCACCAATACCGGCGGCGCCCTCAGCGCCAAAGATTTTTGGCAACGCCGCCCTCGGGGGGCCAGCTACCGGGGGGTTGAGCTGATCTACCCAGCCAGCGTGGTGAAATTGTTTTACCTAGTGGCCGCCCACGAATGGCTAGAGCAGGGGATGCTCCCCGCCGCCGCAGAACTAGACCGGGCGCTGAAGGACATGATTGTGGACTCCAGCAATGATGCCACGGCCTTAGTAGTAGATCTGCTCAGCGGCAGCACCAGCGGCCCCGATCTACCCCCCGGCCCCTTTGAGACCTGGTGCCACCAGCGCAACATCGTCAACCGCTTCTTTCAGTCGTTGGGGTGGCCCGAGCTAGAGGGGGTGAATATGAACCAAAAGCCCTGGGGCGACGGCCCCTATGGACGGGAGCGGGCCTTTGTTGGCGAGCACTACGAAAACCGCAACTACCTGACCACCAACGCCGTGGCTCGACTGATCCACAGCATTGCCGGGGGGGTGGCGGTGTCGGGAGTGCGATCGCAGACCATGCTCAGCCTGATGGGTCGCACCCTGCCGTCGGCACTCCCCCCACCGGGGGAAGAAGATCAGGTTACGGGCTTTTTAGGGGCAGGGCTGCCGCCAGGCACCCGGTTTTACTCTAAGGCGGGGTTTACTAGCCGGGTGCGCCACGATGCGGCTTACTTTGAACTGCCCAACGGCACCCCAGGCCTGCTGGTCGCGTTTACCGAAGGGCGTGATCACAGCCAGAATCCAAGCATCCTGCCTCGGCTAGCTGCCCGCATAGCTGGGCAGCTCTCGCTGGGCTAATTCTCCTGGGCTAGTTCTCAGCAGCTAGCCCGAAATTTGATTTCCGCCAGGTGTCTATCTCAGTGTAGATTCGCATTTAGCCTAGGTAGATGCAGAATGTTGTCAACACAGCCTTGCCCACAGATTTTAGGTGCTACAATTCTGCCAATTTCATAGGCAAATTTGGTGTGTAAAGCTATGGCTGTGGTGAGGGCTAGATTTTAATTTTCCCTAAACACAGTCGTAGGCTTATGAATTTCAAGCGTGGTTGCTGGTGCTGAGCCAGTGCCGCTCAACGTTATAAAAACCCGAGGAGTGAACGTAATCATGGCGTATCTCAAGCAATTTTCTCTGGCGCTGAGCCTGGCTGCCGCTGCTGGCATGGCCGCTCCTGCCCTGGCCCATGACCACCTGAGTGAGCTAGAGCTAGCCCATAATCACCTGGCAGAGGTAGAACTTGCTGCCCCCGAAGCCGTCGCCGAGCCTGCCGAATCGACTCTAGAAGCGGCTGAACCTGCGGTAGAAGCACCAGCAACTGTAGAAGCGGCTGGCCCCCTAGAAGTTCCCGCCACTGAAGCCAGCCTGCTTGCCCTGCCCGAGGCCGCGCCCTTCAGCGCCAGCAGCCTGCTCGACAATGCTGACATCGAGTCGGTGCTGCTAGCCGCCACCGTCGAGGCTGCCCCTGAAGCCAACAACTCCATCGATCTAGCCCAAGCCGCTCCTGCAGCGGTGGCCGTCACCCCCGCCTACCTGGGCGTGGGCGGCAATATTGGCATTGGCAATCGCGACAATAGCGCGCTGTCTAGCTTTGGCTTCAACATCATCAGCAAAATCTCCCTCGGGCCTCGTTTCTCGGTGCGTCCTGGGGCCACCATTACCAATGATCGATCAGGTTTCACTATTCCTATCACCTACAACTTCAATACCGTTAGCTATGCCGGCTTTTTGGCTCAGCCCTACGTGGGTGCTGGGGTCGAAATTCCCACCAGTGGTGATGTGGGTCTGCTGATCAACGCTGGCGCTGATATTCCCATCTCCAGCAACTTTACCCTCAATGCCGCCAGCAACTTCCGGGTTACCAGCGGCTTTGCCCTAGGTATTTCCTTAGGCGTGGCTTACAATCTCCCGTTCATCTTCGAGTAGAACCTAAATGAGGTGTTTCTGCTGACGAAGATCTAGTAGGTTACTGAAGAGGATTAACGGGGATTGCGCCTAGGCGCAGTCCCCGTTGTCGTTAGGGGCCATATAGCGATGGCTGTAAATATCCCCAGGCTTGGTCTGGGCACTCTGAACAAAAGATTCAGGGTGGCGGACATGGTAAATACTTCAGTGGCCTGGGGCGAGGTGCTTCAGGCGTTTCAGCATATTTGGGGCTACAGCGACTTTCGCCCACCGCAGGATGCCATTGTCAAAGCTCTGCTAGAGCGCCGAGACCTGCTGGTGGTGCTGCCCACCGGGGGTGGTAAGTCGGTCTGTTTTCAGCTGCCGGCTCTGCTTCAGTCGGGCCTCACCCTGGTGGTGTCGCCCCTGGTGGCGCTAATGGAAAACCAGGTGCAGGAGCTACGGGAAAAATCGCTCCCGGCGGCCACCCTCCACAGCCAGATCTCGCCGCCCGAACGCCGCAAAACCTTGAACGCCTTAGACCGGAGGCATCTGCGCTTGCTCTATGTATCTCCTGAAACCCTGCTCAGCCCGCCGGTGTGGGAGCGGCTGTGCCAGCCCAGCCTGCGGCTCAACGGCCTGATTCTCGATGAAGCGCACTGCCTCGTGGCGTGGGGAGAAACGTTCCGCCCGGCCTATCGGCGACTGGGGGCGGTGCGTCGAGCGCTGCTGGCCTGTCGACCCGAGGGCAGCACTCTGCCGATCGCAGCCTTTACCGCCACCGCCGACCCCGCCGCTCAGCAGGTATTGCGCGAGGTATTGCAGCTTCAGTCACCCCAGGTGGTGAGGCTCAACCCCCACCGCCCCAATCTGCATTTGCGGGTCAATGCTGTGGTCAGCGAAGGCCAGCGCAAAGGCCGGTTAAAACGCTATCTCCAGCAGCATTCTGACCAGGCGGGGCTGGTGTATGTGCGCACCCGCAAAGACAGTGAGGCTCTGGCCCAACAGCTGGCGGCTCAGTACCGGGTGGCCCCTTACCACGCTGGGTTAAGCGGCCGCGATCGCCGCCAGACCGAAGCCGCCTGGATGGATGATCGCCTCCAGTTTGTGGTCTGCACCTCGGCCTTTGGCATGGGTGTCAACAAGCCCAATACTCGTTGGGTGGTGCATTACCAGGCCCCCTGCACCATTACCGAGTACGTGCAGGAGGTGGGCAGAGCCGGGCGCGACGGCAGGGCCGCCGAAGCCCTAACCCTGGTAAGCGAGCCGACGGGGTGGCTAGAGCCGGGCGATCGCCAGCGGGCAAAATTCTTTGAGGCCCAAACCCAGGCGCTCCAGCAAAAAGCTCAGCGCCTGATCGGCCAAATTCCGCCCAGCGGGGATGTGCGCGACATTGGCCAGCAGTTCGACCACGGGGCGATTTCGCTGTCGTGGCTGCACAGCGTGGGGCAGCTGGAGTGGGTGACCCCGTTTGAGTACCGACTGCTGGAGCAGCCACGGAGTCAGCTGGGGGCGCAGATCGCCGCCAGCCAGTCCATGCATCAGTTTCTCCACAGCCGCCAGTGCCGCTGGCAGGGGCTGCTGGTGGCCTTTGGCTTTCGCACCGAGGCCCAGCGGTTGGGGGGCTGTGGGCATTGTGATAACTGCGATCGGGTCTCCTAGGGAGCGATCGCCGCGCCCGGCCCTGACCTAGAAATTAGCGTCCAGCACTGCGCCCAGCACAGGGGGATCAACTTGAAAACAGCGCCCGCCCCCCTGCTGCCCCAGCAAGGCCGCAATATCCGCCGCTGCGGCGGGGGCTGAGAAGTAATAGCCCTGCATTTTTTTGCAGCCCAGGCTTCTGAGCGTCAGCACATCGTCGAGGGTTTCTACCCCTTCCACAATCACGTCCAGGTTGAGCCGCTCGGCCATCATTAAAATTGCCTCGCTCATGGCCCAGTTTTTGTTGCGAATGAACGACCGATCAATCTTGAGGGTGTCAAAGGGCAAATCTCGCAGCCGCCCCAGGGAGGAGTAGCCCGTGCCAAAGTCATCGATATAGAGCTGAATGCCCAGCTGATGCAGGTCAGCTAGCGTGGCCAGGGCCAGGTCTTTATTGTCGATCAAGGCACTCTCGGTCACCTCTAACTTGAGGCTGCTGGGGTCAAGGTGGTGACGCCGAAGAATTGCATCGACCTCGGCCGCCAGCTGCGGCTGGAGCAGCTGCACCGCCGACAGGTTGACGCTGATACTGAGGGCAGGAATCGCTGGAAACTCGGTTTGCCACTGGCGCAGCTGCTGACAGGCCTGGTCGAGCAGCGATCGCCCCAGGGTGCCGATCAGGCCTGTTTTTTCGGCGAGGGGAATAAATACCTCAGGGGAAATCGCCCCACGGGTGCTGTGCTGCCATCGAGCCAGGGCCTCAAAGCCGACAATCTGGCCGCTGTCGGCGGCCACAATGGGCTGGTAGGCCAACTCAAACTCCTGCTGCTCCACCGCCCGGTGCAGATCGTTTTCAATCTGCAGCAAATCCATTTCCGTGGTCGAGAGCAGGGTCAGCAGCGGCACCGCCTGGTTCTCTAGGGCATTGGCCAACCGAGTTAGCCGATCGGCATTGTTGATGGCAATGGTCAGCAGGCGCTGAGCGTCATCAGACAGGGTGCCATTCTGCTGGTACCCCAGCAGCTTCAGCGCTCCATTGATCGAGGTCAGGGGCGTTCTCAGCTCATGGCAAATCAGCAGTGACACATCGGTGATCGGGTGCACACAGTCGAGCGCCGTAGCAGAGGTTTCGGCAGAATGGATCGGAGTCAGGTGGACCATGGCAGATGCTGAACGACAGGGCAACAAAAGTGTAGCGGGGGCTGTCTGAGGGAATTAAATCTGAGGCAATTAAGACAATTAAACCTGGGGCGTGGCCCTAGGGGCAGGGCAGGGCAGCAGCAATGCGCGATCGCATCTCGACCCACACCGTGTAGTGGGCTTTGGAGACCGTGACACAGACCTTAAAGCCCTTGTTGCCTTCCTGAATGGCCTGGGTGTGAGCCTGGGTACGCTCCGCGCTGACAAACCGATGCAAAACGACATAAAAATCGTTGCGATAAAGCATACCTTCATGGATTCCCTCCCGCCAAAATTTGAAGGGGGCCACTAAGTCCTCAATGACAATCAGGGGTAGCACGGGGAGTTCGGAGGTAACAACTTCCTCACTCTAGGCAAAGAAAGTGACAGCCCTGTGAACTTACCGCCCCAGTCTACCGCCCAAGCCTCCTAAAAGACCTCAGCGATGCTACCACCCCAGCGCCGTCTCAATTTGACTGCCCAAAAGCCCTGGGTCAAAGGGCTTAACCAGTATGGCCTTAGCCCCGGCGGCGGCGTAGGCAGGCTGGGTAGCCAGCCGAATAGTAGCCGTCAGCAAGATCACGGGAATGTGGCAGGTGGCCATATTTTCCCTGAGCTTAATCAGAGTGGCCAGGCCATCCACCTGGGGCATCACCACGTCTAAAAGAATGGCGTCGGGATGGCAGCTAGAGGCTAGGGCCAACCCCTCATCCCCCGATGCCGCGGTGGTCACCTGCCAATGTTTGGTAATTTCTAGGCTGACTTTGGCAATCTCGCGCACATCGGCTTCGTCATCAATGATCAAAATGCGCTTGTCGGTCATGGCAAAAGTTTTGACAAAATTCTGGAAAGGACTGACTAAGCCCGCTGGGGCTAGCTAGGGCGACAGCGGTAGGCGGGCCGCTGGGCGCTGGGCCTGACGGTAGAGCAACGGTAGCGTCTGGCCATCGACCGGGAAAGTCGCTGTACCAACGGTGATGGCGTCTATGTTAATGGCGTTCACCGTCGTGCCGTTTGCTGTTGTGTCTAGAGTGCCCAGGGCATCAGAGCTTGAACTCAACTTATCCATCAGCTGTAATTTAAGGGTTTGACCCAGTAGGGCTTGGGCTGCGGCCCTATCGGTTGCCCAAAGACCCACAATAAACTCGCTTGGCCCCCAGCAGGCTAAGACATCGCCGGAGCCGAGCAGCCCCGTTAAGCTCTGGCCCAGAGACCTGATTGGGGTCGCCTCCCCAGGCGGGTTTTTGGGGGTGATCTGGATCACCAGCAGGGTGACGATTTCACCCTGGCGCTGGGCTAGGGCCAGCAGCAGCTTTAGCTCAATGGTGCCCTTCTGGCGATTGGCTAAACCAGAGTGGGGGTCAACACCGGCCAGGGTTTGGAGCAGGCGACCCCGCTCCACCCGATGAAAAATGCGGCTGACCAGCTCTGGTTCGACCATGGGTTTGGGCAAATAGTCGTCGGCCCCGGCCTGGTAGAGGTGGTAGAGGGTGGCGGCATCGCGGCAGGCGGTGAGGCAGACAATGGGCAGGGTCTGCCAGCGGTCGATCTGGCGCAGCTGGTGGCAGAGGTCAAGGCCGCTTAGGGATGGCATATCTAAATCTAGCAGCAGCAGGTCGGGGGGGCTGGCCTCTAGAGTGGCTAGGGTCTGGCGGGGGTCTTGGAGACCCAGCACATCCACCCCCCAGCGGGGCAAGAGGCTCTGGAGCTGGGCCAACATTATGGGGTCGTCGTCTACGGCCACTACTGCGATCCGATCGCCCAGAGCGGCCGCCGGGGGCAGCGGCACGATCGCCGTATTGTTCTCGGTTGAGGCCGCGACGGGGGGCGATCGCAGCAGCGCATCGAGCTGGTCTACCAGGCCGTTAAAGGTCTGGCCCTGGGCTAGGTCGGGCTGTTCTAGCCAGTCTTCGAGGCGGCGGGCCAGGTGTGACCCAGCCCCGTAGCCAAACAGCCCCAGCGACCCGGCCAGCTTGTGGGCGGCACCCTGGGCGGCGGTCTGCACTATGGTGGGCAGGTGGTTAGCCTTTAGGGCAAGGGCCGCATCGCGCAGGGCCGCCATGCGCTGATCGATGGTGGGGCGAAAGCGCTCAAAGGCGGCGATCGCGGCCTCGCGGGCGGCGGCAGCTCTATCGGGCTCTGCCGGGGTCGGGGCCGCATCGCTAACATCTGGGCCAACATCTGGGCCAACCGATTCGGGCCTGAGCCGATAGCCCATGCCGTAGACATTTTCAATCATGTCGTCTACCCCGGCCTGCTTGAGCTTGCGCCGCAGCCGCTTGATGTGGGTGCGAATGGTCTCTTCGCCGGGGGCGTCTTCTACACTCCACAGCCGCTCCAGCAGCAGCGTATTGCTGAATATGCGATCGGGGTGGCGCAAAAACAGCTCCAGCAGGCCATACTCCTTGGGTGATAGCTCCACCGGTCGGTCGGCCACCGTCACCAGGCTCCCGTTGGGGTCTAGCTCTAGCGAGCCGTAGCGCAGCGTCGGACTGCTCACCAGCTGGGGGCGGCGCAGCAGCGCCCGCAGGCGAGCCGTCAGCTCTACCAGGGTATAGGGTTTGACCAGGTAATCGTCGGCCCCGGCATTTAGCCCCATCACCTTGTCATCGCTGCTGCTGCGCCCCGTCAGCAGCAAAATCGCCCCGGCGTAGCCCCCCTGCCGCAGCCGCTGGCACAGCGATACCCCATCTAGCCCCGGCAGATTGATATCGAGCACAATCAGGTCGTAGGGGGTGGCGGTGGCATATTCCCAGCCCAGCAGCCCGTCAGACGTGGTGTCGACCACGTAGTTTTGGGCCAGCAGGTCAGCGGTCAGCTGCTCAACTAATAGGTCATCGTCATCGACGACAAGGATTTTCATAGCGCCTACTCCCTCACCCTGACAGGGCCATACATTGTTCGTATACCCCTGAAGCGATGGCTACACGCCATTGTGCCGCCCCTGGGTTTGCCACGGGGAGAGGTAGGTATCCCAGACGCAATGGCCGTCACTGTAGAAGTAATTCTCCTGGGGGTCACAGGTTTGTCACATTTGTCGCTGATGATGGCAATATTCCTGAAATTAGAGACCGCTTTTACAGGCGGGCAGGAGTTCCTGGTTCGAACTGTCGATTTATAATGATCGACCTAAAAATCCCCCCGCTGCTGGCAACCTGCCAACAGCGGGGGGATTTGGATTTATACGCTCAGCCAGACTCTACAGAAAGTGATCAATGGCCACAGCAGAGACGGCGGCAAACGCTGTGATCGCCAGGCCCATCAGCGGGTTTTGCCCCTGGGCGACCGCAAAAGAAGTGATTACGCCAGCGCCAAGGGCTGCGATCGCAACAGAGCCAATCCAGTCTTTTTGTAGGTTATGCATGGGTTCTCAAAAGTGGGATATGACGCAGAGAGAATGGGGCAGTAGCTGTAGAAAAGGCTACATACCCAACCCTAGGCCTGCTTTTCAGATCCTTACGCTATCACCCTGGCCTAGGCCAATTGAGACCGCCCTGGAGAACTGACACCAAGCTTAAGGCTTGGTTAGATTAGTTAACATTTCCCCTCAGGGGGGATAGATTAGCTGGGGCAAAAATAGCTGTAGCCCAAGAACTTCGGCTATTCGGCGCGGCGCGTGTTGCCTGAGCGCACCCAGCCCTCCTGGCCGTTGGCCACCACCCGCACCTTCATCCACGACTGGTCGGCGGGTTCTTCGAGCACCACTATGGCCTCGTTCACATCGACCCCCCCCACCTGGGGAAACTCTACCCCAGGGCCTTCACGCATTACCAGGCCGATGGGCTGCACCACCACGGCGTCGTAGGCATCCGGCTCCAGGGCCGGATCGACGGGCGCTGGTTCTACTACCGGGGGCGTCTCTGCGGGCGGGGCTTCGGCCTGGGGCGCTGTCTCTGGTATCGCTTCTGGTGTCGTTTCTGGTGTCGTTTCGGGTGTCGTTTCGGGCGCGGCCTCGGTTGGGGGCGGTTCTACCGGCAATTCTTCGCCATAGAAGGGCTTGGGCGGCAGCACCGAGAGGCGGCCCATCAGGTAGCGGGCCGTGGCTACCCCAGCCATGGAGAGGAGAATGAGGGCGATCGCAACGCCCAAAATTAATTTTGACAGGCCAATGAAAAATCCTTTCATGGGGCAGCGGGCCAGGGAAAATTGACTACGGCTTGCCCATGGTACAGCACCGCTTGATGATCGGCACCGGGCGCTAATCGGTGTCGGGGAGGGTGGGGCGCATTCGTGGGTCTAGATCGCTGCGCGAAGCCATGCGGGCTTTACCCGCCGCCGCCCAGGCTTGTAGGGCTTCGATCTGCTCCTGGGCGGTGCGGGCCAGGGGCACCATTTCGCTGGCGGCGGTGAGAATGTCGTCGGTGGTGAAGTCGCGGTTTTGGCTAAAGCCCAGGTGCATAGCTTCAACGATCGCCTGTTCGATCTCAGCTCCTGAGAACTCTGGGGTTTCGTAGGCCAGCCGGGCGGTGTCGAAGGTTTTAAAGGTGTGGGGCCGCAGCCGCGACAGGTGGACTTCAAAGATCGCCTGGCGATCAACCTGGCTGGGCAGCCCCACAAAAAAAATCTCGTCGAAGCGTCCCCGGCGCAGCATTTCCGGCGGCAGGGTGAGAATGTTGTTGGCGGTGGCCACCACAAACACTGGCGAGGTTTTCTCCGCCATCCAGGTGATGAAGGTGCCAAACACGCGGCTGGCGGTGCCCGCATCGCCTCGGCCATCCATGCCGCCAAAGGCCTTGTCGATCTCGTCAATCCACAGCACGCAGGGGGAGATTGCCTCCGCCAGCTGGATCATCTGGCGGGTGCGGGCCTCGGATTCTCCCACCAGACCGCCAAACAGCCGCCCCACGTCGAGCCGCAGCAGGGGCAGGTGCCAGTGGTGGGCGATCGCCTTCGCCGTCAGCGACTTCCCCGTGCCCTGAATGCCGATCAGCAGCAGCCCGCGAGGGTGGGGCAGCCCATACTGGCGGGCTTTCTCAGAAAACGCCGCCCCCCGCTTGAGCAGCCAGTCTTTGAGGTTGTCTAGCCCGCCAATATCGGTGATCTGCTCCTTGGCCGGGTAGTAGTCGAGAATTTGGGTCTGGCGAATACTCTGGCGTTTTTCGTCGAGAATCAGGTCGAGGTCGGCGGGGGTAAAGCTGCCGTGGTCGGCGATCGCCCGCCCCAGCACCCGCCGAATCCGCTCTAGCGACAGCCCCTGGCAGGCGCGCACCAGCTCTTCCACCATGGCCGTCGGCAGGTCGGCATTGGTGGCGGCCAACAGCTGCCGCACCTCCTGGCGAATGGCGGCGGCATCGGGCAGGGTAAACTCCAGCACCGTCATGGTTTCGCTCAGCTCGTCAGGAATCGTCAGCTGGGCCGCAAGAATCACCAGGGTCTTGGGCTGAGAGCTAAGGCAGCGGGCCAGGTTGCGCAGCTTGCGAGAAACGGCAATGTCGTCTAAAAAGCGATGAAAATCGCGCAGCACAAACACCGCTGGGGCGGCGGCGGGCAGTTTTTCCACCAGTTCTAACGCCTGCAGCGGGTTGCGTTTGCCAAACCCGGCGTCGTTGAGGTTGCCAGAGTAGCCATCGACAAAATCCCAGGTGTAGATGGCGCGGTTGCCCTGGGCAGCCGCGCAGGCAGCAATTTCGGCCTCGGCCCGCTCTTCTTCGGCGGTGGCGATGTAGATGATCGAGTAGCGGGCGCGAATCAGCAGGCCCAGGTCGTCGGTAAAGCTCATGTCAGCAGGCCTAAGACGGCAACGGCAACTTCACTAGCTTGGCGGCAGTAACCTGGGGCTATTATGACTGATCGCCGACAACCTCCGACTGGGCAATAGAACGAGACGGCTGATTCGGTAAGATAGAAGCCCAGCCGTTGACAACCCGCCATGCAAACCCAAGATCGCCCCCTGGTTCAAAGCCCAACCTATCCCAGCCGCAGCGCCAGCGTCAGCCGCACCACCGGGGAAACCGCCGTGCAGGTGAGCTTGAACCTAGACGGCACCGGGCAGTGCGCGGCCCATACCGGCATTCCCTTTCTCGACCACATGCTGCACCAGATCTCGTCCCACGGGCTGATTGATCTAGAGGTGCGAGCCACGGGCGATATCGAAATCGACGACCACCACACCAACGAAGACGTGGGCATTACCCTGGGTATGGCGCTGCACCAGGCCCTGGGCGATCGCAAAGGCATCACCCGCTTTGGCCACTTTGTCGCCCCCCTCGATGAATCGCTGGTGCAGGTGGCCCTAGATTTTTCCGGGCGGCCCCACCTCAGCTATGGCCTAGAGATACCCACCCAGCGAGTGGGCACCTACGACACCCAGCTGGTGCGCGAGTTTTTTGTTGCCGTGGTTAACCACAGCCAGATGACCCTGCACATTCGCCAGCTCGACGGCCTCAACTCGCACCACATTATTGAAGCCACCTTCAAAGCCTTTGCCCGCGCCATGCGCATGGCCACCGAGGTCGACCCCCGCCGGGCGCACCTGATTCCCAGCTCTAAGGGCGTGATCTAGCCCCGCTCCCGTTGCCGCCCTACGCAGGAGCCCCGCCCTACGCCATGCCCTTAGTCCGGTCAGCTGCAGCCGTGGGGGTTGGCCATGGGCTGGGGGGGGTGGTCATGGCTGGCGGAGCCCTGACCGGTAGTGGGTTGCCCCACCCCCTGTACCTGACGAATGGTATACAGGGGGCGGCCTTTGACCTCTTCGTAGATGCGGCCCACGTACTCCCCCAAAATGCCGATGGAGCTAAGGGACTAGCAAATAAATCAGGTACCGTTTAGGCCAGGGAAATGGAGATATACCATTTAGTGTAGTAGGTAGGATTTCAGAACGTTGCCACTGTTGTGCTGTGCAAATGCCTTCAACGCCTGCTTGGGAACCGATATTTGCTTGGGATAGGTACCCTTAACCAAATGCATGAAGGGAGAGACGCCATTCCAGGTCATATTGGCCGCCCATCGCAGCGCCTCGTCAACGGTGGTGAGCAGCGTGCCATGGCAGTAGTTTTCGAACGCGCAAGGTCGGCAGGTTCTCTGCTGTTGTCTTGCGGCCACGCGCTTGATAGTTATCCAGGCATGTCGCTCCACAGTGCCGTTCATGAAGCCCTAATTGAACACTTTGGCGTTCCAACCCAGCTGGGTTTCGGCTTTCTGCGCTGACCCGCCGCAGTAGTCTTCAGCCACCTTAGCCATGAAGGCTCGTTTTTTTGGCCCCGTGAGTTTTTGGGCCGCATCTTTCAGCGTTAATTTGACGGTCTCATCCAGCATCCGCAATGTTTATCCACAGCCGATACATGGAGCTTATCTCAGGGTGGCCGTTGGTACTCTATTTTTGAGCGAGCCACTACTCCTACAGTATTAACAAGCAGCCTCAATAAACGACGCTGGTTTGTTGAAGGTGGTCAGCATTGTCATTGATGGAGCAGTGCCGCGATCGCAGCCACCAGCTCTACTGGCTCAAAGGGCTTGCTCAGGTGGCGCTGAAAACCGGCGGCTAGGGCCTGCTGCTGGTTGATCTCTCCGGCATAGGCGGTGAGGGCTACGGCTTTGAAACTGGGCTGTTTGCCCTGGTCTACAATCTGCGATCGCATCTGGTTTAGCAACATGTAGCCATCCATATCGGGCATGGCGATATCGCTGATCAGCAGATCTAGCTCAAGGCTGGGCAGCACCGCCAGGGCCTCTGCCCCAGAGGCTGCGGGGGTAACGATCGCCCCGGCCTGCTCTAGCACAAACACCAGCATCTCGCGGGCGTCGGCTTCATCTTCAGCCACTAAAATGCGCACCCCGGTCAGGGTGACGGGCTGAGCCGAGATCTTGGCGGCGGCTCCGGGAGACAGAGACGGGCTGCGGTAGAGCGGTAGCTGCACCGTAAACGTGGCTCCCAGCCCTTCTCCTGGGCTGGTGACGGCGATGGTGCCGCCGTGCAGCTCTGCCAGCTGTCTGGCGATCGCCAGACCCAGACCCAGACCGCCAAACTGGCGGGTGGTCTTGCTGTCAGCCTGGCGAAAGCGCTCAAAGATAAAGGGCAAAACCTCTGGGGTAATGCCCTTGCCGGTGTCGGTAACGGTGATTTGGGCCTGGGGCACCGCCGCTTCTGCCACCGTGGTGAGGCGCATCTCTACCCGCCCGCCGCTGGGGGTAAACTTGACCGCGTTGGCCAGCAGGTTCCACACCACCTGCTGAAGACGACCGGCATCGCCCAGCACTTCGGTGGCGGTGAGAAACCCAGTGCCCATGTCAATCGCCTTGGCCTCAGCCGCCAACCGCACGGTTTCTAGGGCCGCTTCAATGGTGGTCTTGAGGTTGACGGGGGCGACGTCGAGACTGAGTTTGCCCTGCAAAATGCGGGAGACATCGAGCAGGTCGGCAATCAGCTGGGTTTGCAGCTTGGCATTGCGCTCAATGGTTTCTAACCCCCGAGCCAGGGTAGCGGCATCGGGCTGCCGCTTTTGCAGCAGCTGCGACCAGCCTAAAATCGGGTTGAGGGGCGACCTGAGCTCGTGGGAGAGCACGGCGAGAAATTCATCTTTGATGCGGTTGGCGGCCTCGGCCTCGCTGCGGGCGGTTTGCTCGGCCTGGTAAAGCGAGGCATTGTCAACGGCGATCGCCACCTGGTGGGCGATGCTCTCTGCCAGGGCCAGGTCGGCCCGGTCGTAGCGGCGATCCGACTCGGCCATCAGAAACGAAATCGCCCCCAGGGTTTTGCCCCGCGCAACCAGCGGTACCACGACACAAGACCTCGGCCCCAGCTCGCGCAGCAGGCGCAAATGCTCTGGGTCTTGGGCGATCGCCCCGAGAGCCGCCAGGGGCACGTCGGTAATCAGCCTGGCTTTGCCCGACCGCAGCACCTTGGCCAACCCCGAGGGGGCATCCATCACCACAGGATATTGCCGATGCATCTGCCAGCCCAGCTCCACCTTGGCGGGGTCGCAGTGGGCCATGGCAACTCGCTCAATGCCCTGGCTGGGGCCGGGCTCGGAGCCGGTCTCGGGGCCAGTAAGGTCAATGGCGCACCAGTCGGCAAAATAGGGCACTACTCGGTCAGCCACCTGCCCCAGGGTGTGGGTGTGGTCAAGCGACGACGCCAGGGCTGTACCAATGTCTACCAACAGCTGCGATCGCCCCTGGGCCGCCTCCGCCTCCAGCCGTGCCGCCTGTTCTCGAATTAGCTGCGCCCGCTCCTCTTCTGCTCGTTTGCGCTCGGTGATATCGTGCATCACCACCATCGCGCCGTGGGTCTGGCCGTCTGCCGTGGCGATCGCCCGGCCGCTAGACAGCACCGTGCGGGCCGTGCCGCCCCTAGGGGCAATCACCATCTCAGCATTGACCACGTTTTCGCCCTGGAGCGCCCGAAACAGCGGAATCGCCGCCTGGGTCATCCGCGTTTTGCCATCGGCCTGGTAGAGGTCGTAGTAGTCGGCCCACTGATCTGAGGGCAGCGGTTGCTCTGGCAGCCCGTGAAAGTCGCGGGCCGTCTGGTTAAACAGCGTCAGAATGCCCGCCTCATTGCAGGCGGCAATGCCCGCCTGCATATTTTCTAGCAGCACCCGCTGCATTTCGCGCTCTTTTTTCAGGTCGATCTCGGTCTGCTGGCGCTCGGCAATCTCTCGCTGTAGCCGCTGGTTGGTTTGAGACAGCTCGGCGGTGCGCTGGGTCACCAGCTGCTCTAGGTGCTGCTGCACCTGCTGCCGGGCAATATCGGTGTGCTGGCGCTCTAGCTCAGCGGCTACCTGCAAGGCAAAGATCGGCAGCAGCGCCTGGGTGAGGTGCAGGTTGGCCAGCGGCTTGCGGCCCATCACGCCCAGCAGCCCCAGCGCCTGGTTCTGAGAGTCATAAAAGGCGATCGCGGCATAGCTCTCGATGCCCATGGGGGCCAGCAGCGGGGCCTGGGGAAACTGCGCCTGTACGCCGCTGGGATAGCAGCACAGCTGACGACTCTCGATCACCTGCTGACAGGGGCTACCGGTCAGCCGATAGGCAAAATTCTCAACGATCTCTGCCCCAGCGCAAACCGCTAGGGTCTCAATCGCGTCGGCTGGGTCGCCTCCTAGCAGCCCAATGTAGGTGTAATCGACCCCTAGGGTCTGAGTAAAGTGCTGCACCAGCGCCTCAAAGTAGGCCTCGCCGGTGCGGTTAGACACCCCCTGGGTAATCGCCAGCAGAGCCCTATCGATCTCAGCCACCTTGCGGGCGGCTAGGCGTAGCTCCAGTTCGTCAATGACCATGGCCGCTAGATCGGCCAGCATCTCCTGCTGATCTGGGCTAAAGCTCTCCCTCGGCTGGCTGTCGAGCACACAGAGCGTGCCCAAGATTACCCCTTCCCGGTTGATCAGTGGTGCTCCGGCATAGAAGCTCAGCCCTGGTTCCGCCTGCACCAGAGGGTTTTTAGCCGCCCGTTCGTCTTGGCTGGCATCGAGAATCACCAGCACCTGCTCCGACAGCAGGGCATAGCGGCACAGGGCCAGGTCACGCCGCATCTCGGATAGCTCAGACCCATGGCTAGACTTAAACCAAACCCGCGACTCATCCACCAGCGAAATAAACGCGGTGGGGGCGTTGAACAGCCGCGCCGCTAGGCTGGTGATGCGGTCAAAGGCTTCTTCCGGCGGGGTATCGAGAATGTCGTACCGCCGCAGGGCCTCTAGTCTCGTTGCCTCTGGGGCAACCGCCAGGGCAGCGAGATGCGGGGGGGAATGCTTTGAAGGCAGAACCGGCTCTGGGGAAGCTTGGGGCATAGGTGGGGCAGCGATCGCAATGACTCAATCCGGCGAGTAAATGAGATTTGCAGCGTCTCATCTACAGGGTCTGATCTGAAAATCTTATCTAGAATTCTCAGTTTAGTTTACTCACTCTTGTCGGTGGATATGCCGGTAGATAGAGCAGGTCGGGCTTTTCCACTATTTTGCCTGCTTTGCGCTGGGTTTTGCTGCGGCGAACTCAGCGCCGATTTTAGGTCAGCTCCAGAGGTCAGCCCCAGATTCGGGGTAAGATTGCCACGGCGTTAAACAACAGAAAGTCATGGCAGACACTCCGAATACCTCCCCTGAAAAACCCAAAAAGAAAATCATTACAGTGGGAGATAGCAGCGCTGGCGAACGCAGCGGCGGCGAGCGCAGCACCGGAGAGCGCGGCGGCGGCGAGCGCAGCGGCGGAGATCGTCCGAGGGGCAAGGGCCGAGGCGGGCAGGGGCGTGAGCGCGATGAAGGCGATCGCAGGCCCGGTATTGCCCCCGCGCTGATGCGTGGCCCCAGACCTAAGCCCAAAGCCGAAGAATTGCCCGAAGCAGTAGCTGCTGAAGAGGCGGTTGCAGAAGAAGTAGCTGCTGAAGAGGCGGTTGTAGAAGAAGTAGCTGCTGAAGAGGCAGTTGTAGAAGAAGTAGCTGCTGAAGAGGCAGTTGCAGAAGCAGTAGCTGCTGAAGAGACGGTTGTAGAAGCAGTAGCTGCTGAAGAGGCGGTTGCAGAAGAAGTAGCTGCTGAAGAGGCGGTTGCAGAAGAAGTAGCTGCTGAAGAGGCGGTTGTAGAAGAAGTAGCTGCTGAAGA